>DASRZN010000266.1:0-2675 GCA_035686325.1 Lysobacteraceae bacterium | reverse complement strand
CCGCCATCAGGTGGCGGATCCAGAAGCCTTTCGCGACCGGCACGCGGGTGGCGTCGAGGTCGGCGGCGAGATCGATCCACGGCCGCGTGCCGTCGTTCTGGAACCACAGCCCGCCGCGCACGTCGGCGCCGAACGCGCCGTCGTCGCCGTCCACGCGCAGGGCCGGGGTCGCGACCCGCCAGCCGGCGCCCTCGCGCCAGGCGTTCGCCTCGCCGCGCAGGCGCACGGTGTGCACGACGCCGAAACCGCGCGGCCAGTCGAAGCGGATCGGCCGCGCCGGATCGAAGGCGAAACGCAGGCCGTGCGCGTCGCCCTCGAACGCACCGGACAGGCCGGACAGGCCGGGTGCATCGCCGACGGCGTCGAAGCCGAGCCCGGCGACCTCGCCGTCGTAGCGCAACGCGCCGCCACGGACGCCGGCGATCGTCACCGCGCGCAGGGTCGCCTGCGGGCGGGTGTCGCGCAGCCAGCGGCGCAGGTCCTCGGGCAGCCGATCGCTGAGCGCCAGCAGCGCGAACAGTGGCCCGGCCTCGACCTGCCGCGCGCGCATGCCGTACTGCTGGCCGCCGGCGAGCAGCAGGCCGTCGAGCACGCGCTCGTCGCCGCGCGCGCCGAAGCGCAGCTCCGGCGCGTCCAGCCGCCAGCCTTCGGCGAGGCGCTGCCAGCGCGCGCGCAGGCGCACCTGGTCGAACGCCGCCAGTTCGCCGGCCGCGTCGGGCCGCGACGCCAGCGGCGCGCCGCGCAGGCGCAGGCCGGTCAGGTCGGTGTCCAGGGTGACCCGTTCCACGCGGTGCTCGAGCAACTCGGCCCAGGCCTGCAGGCGGCCATGGCCGCCGATCGCGCGCACGCCGGCGACCCGCAGCAGCGGCGACCACAGCGCCAGGTCGGCGTCCTTCGCCGCCGCGTAGCCGCGCCCGCCGCCCGCGCCGCGATCGAAGTCCAGAGCCGCGGTCAGCGGCGAGCGCCCCGCCACCATCCACGCGCGCAGGCCGGCGCGCACGCGCGGCCCGTCCACCCGCAGGCGCAGGTCGATGTGCGGCACGCGCGCGTTGATCCCGAGCTGCGGCGCGAGGATCGCCAGCTGGCCGCCGACCACCTGCAGTTCGCCGAGGCCTTCCAGGGTGTCCAGCGGATCGCCGCCGCCGGCCTGCTGCTGGCCCGGCAGGCCGCGCACGCGCCATTCGCCGTCGGCCGCGCGCTCCAGGGTGAGGTCGAGCCCGCGCAGCCGCAGCTCGGTGAACGAGTGTCCGGGCAGCAGGCCCGCGTACTGCGACACCAGCATCTCCGCGTCGCCGATGCGCACCGCCTGCGGGCCGCTGCCGACGCGCAGGTTGTCCAGCCGCAGCAGCGGGCCGCGCCGCGTCCACTGCGTCTCCACGCGATCGAATGCCACCGGACGTCCGGCGCGTTCGCTCAGCCACGCCGCGATGTGCTCCGGGTGCCGTTCGGCCCAGGGCAGCAGCCGGCTGACCAGGCCGATCGCCAGCGCGACCAGCACCAGCGCGAGCGCCGAGCCGTACCACAGGCTGCGGTGCGCGATGTGCAGGTGGCGGCGGAACCTCATCGGCCCGGGCCCGGCTCAGAGCAGCACGACATCGAACTGTTCCTGCAGGTACTGCGCGTCGGCCTGGAACCGGATGCTCTTGCCGAGGAATTCCTCGAGCTCCGCGACCGCGGCCGATTCCTCGTCGGTGATCCGGGTGACCACCTTGGGCGAGGCGATCACCAGCAGCCGCGCCGCCTCGAACTGGCGCACCGCGCGCACGATCTCGCGGAAGATCTCGTAGGTCACCGTCTCGGCGGTCTTCAGCATGCCGCGCCCGCCGCACTCGTGGCAGGGCTCGCACAGCTGGCGTTCGAGGGACTCCACGGTGCGCTTGCGGGTCATTTCGACCAGCCCCAGCGGCGAGAAGTCGTACACGGTGCTGCGCGCGTGGTCGCGCGCCATCGCCTTCTCCAGCGTGCGCAGCACCTGCCGGCGGTGCTCGGCGTCGTGCATGTCGATGAAGTCGATGATGATGATGCCGCCCAGGTTCCTCAGGCGCAGCTGGCGCGCGACCGCCTGCGCGGCCTCGAGGTTGGTCCGGTACACCGTCTCCTCGAGGTTGCGCTGGCCGAGGAAGGAGCCGGTGTTGACGTCGACCGTGGTCATCGCCTCGGTCTGGTCGATGACGAGGTAGCCGCCGGACTTCAGCGGCACCTCCTTGTCGAGCGCGCGCTGGATCTCGTCCTCGACCCCGTACAGGTCGAAGACGGGGCGCGCGCCGGAATAGTGCTCGATCTTCTCGGCGAGCCCCGGCATGTACTGCGCGGCGAACACGCGCAACCGCTCGCTGGTCTCGCGCGAATCGACCTTGACCTTCTCCACGTCGCGCCGCATCAGGTCGCGCACGGCGCGCATCGGAAGGCTCAGGTCCTCGTAGACGCAGGTGCCGACCTGGTTGTCGCGCGATTTCTGTTCGACCAGCGCCCACGCGCGGCTGAGGTAGGCGATGTCCTCGGCCAGCGCCTCGGCCGGCTGGCCTTCGGCATTGGTGCGCACGATGTAGCCGTGGCCGCCGGCCGGCGTCGCGAGCTCGGTGACCAGCCCCTTCAGGCGCGCGCGCTCGGCCTCGTCCTCGATCCGCGCGGACACGCCGATGACGCGCGACTGCGGCAGCAGCACGAGGTAACGC
>DASRZN010000265.1:0-2891 GCA_035686325.1 Lysobacteraceae bacterium | reverse complement strand
GGCGCGGATCTGCTCGGCCGCTCCGCTCAGCGCGACCTCCGGCGGGACGACGCCCTGCCCGGCCTGCATGTCGAAATTCGCGCGCACCTGGTCGAGCTTGGCCTCGATGGCGATGAGCCTGGCGACGAAATGCTCCGCGTCTTCCACGTCGGCCACCGGGTGGTGGTTTTCCATGAACTGCGGCAACTGCCCGGGGATGCCGAACAGCTGGTCCACCGCATACACGCCGCCGGCGGTGGGCAGCCACGCGGGCGACCAGTCGAAGGACATCAGGTCGAGCTGGGTCTGGAAGTACCAGCGCACCATGTCGTGGGTCCAGCGCTCCTGGCCCGACAGTGCGTTGCGGTCCCACGCCTCCACTTCGGCGAGGTAACCGCGGTACTGCGCGCGCAACGCGTCGCGGCGCGGCAGCGAGACGTCGTCGAGCCGGTCCGAGAGATCGCCGGCTTCGCCCCCGGTGAGCCCGAGCATGCTGCGCAGTTCCGGCTGGCCGGCGATCGCGCGCTGGGTGATGTCCTCCACCAGGGCGTGGAAGTCGCCCTGCCTGGCCTGCGCCCGCGGCGCTTGGGCGTCGGCGGCGCGGACGGAAGCCGGCGCGAGGCACAGCGCGAGCAGCGGGAGCGACAGCAACAGCGACTTGAACATGCGACATCCTTCTTGCGGGTGCGAAACGGCGCGTACCATAACCGGGACGCGCCGGCGTCGCGTTTCGTGACCGCGCTTCAGGCAACCCGCCGCACCGGATCCGCCAGCTGGCCCGCCAGCCGGTCCACCAGCGCATCCACCTCCGCTTCGGCGGCCGCGATCGACGCCGCGAGGCGCGCGTCGGCGAATTCGTCGTACTCGATCGCGACGCGGTCGACCGCGTCGACGCCGATATAGCGCAGGGGCGTCATCACACCCGCTTCGACGTGGTTGCTCGCGGCCAGCCGCTGTCCGGGGTCGTAGCCATGATCGCCGCGCGCGCCGAGCAGCACGAGGCGCTTGCCCTGCCCCGCCAGCAGCGGCCAGTAAGGCTCGCCCGCGCGGTTGCGATCGAAGCCGAAGGTGCGGCCGACGCGGACGATGTTGTCGATCCACGCCTTCAGCGTGGACGGCATGCCGAAGTTGTACATGGGCACGCCGATGACGATCAGGTCGGCCGCGACGAGTTCGTCGACCAGGGCGTCGCTTTCGGCGAGCGCGGCGTGCATCCAGGCTTCGCGCAGCGGCGGCGGGGTGAAGGCGGCATGCACCCACTCGCCGGTCACGGGCCGGGGCGGACACGCGGCGACGTCGCGATACGTCACGGCGTCCTCCGGCCGCAGCGCCTGCCAGCGGCGCACGAAGCGGGCCGTCAGGCGGCGCGTATGCGCGCCGTGCGGCTGCTCGCCGGAACGGCCGGGCCGGGCGCTGGAATCGATCTGCAGTAACCTGAGCATGGCTCACCTGTGCGCGGGCGGGAGCCACAGGTTCCCCGCGAAAACGCCGCGCGTAAAACGATCATTTCGCATCCGTCGGATGCACTGGATTCATCCATGGACGCTCGCTGGCTGCCACCCCTGACCGCCCTGCGCGCCTTCGAGGCCGCGGCGCGGCACCTGAGTTTCAAGCACGCGGCGACCGAGCTGTCGCTGACGCCGACCGCGATCAGCCACCAGGTGCGGCAACTGGAGGAGCAACTCGGCGTGCGCCTGTTCGTGCGCGGCACCCGCCGCGTGGACCTCACCCCGGCGGGGCAGGCGTTGTTTCCCGCGCTGCGCGACGGTTTCGACGCCATGGCCCATGCCGTGCAGCGGGTGCGGCCGGGCGCGCGCCAGCGCGCGGTGGTGCTCAGCACGACGATGGCCTTCGCCTCGCGCTGGCTGCTGCCGCGGCTGGCGCGCTTCGCCGCGGCGCATCCCGACGTCGCCCTGCACCTGCACACCAGCGACGCGCCGGTGGACCTGCGGGGCGGCGCCGCGCAGCTGGCGATCCGTTACGGGCGCGGCCGCGACCCCGGCCTGCACGGCGAGCCGCTGCTGCCGTCGCGCTTCGCGCCGGTGTGCGCGCCGGCGCTGCGCGTGCGCGACCACGGCGACCTGGCGCGAATGCCATTGATCGGCTTCGACTGGTTCCGCCGCGAGGCGGCGACGCCCGACTGGCCGTTGTGGTTCGCGCGCGCGGGCTTCGCGCCGCTGCCGTGCCGGCTGCGGTTCGCCGACGAGGTGCACGCCATCCAGGCCGCGATCGCCGGACAGGGCGTGGCCCTGGTCAACCTGGCGCTGGTCGCCGATGCGCTCGACGCCGGGCTGCTGTGCCAGCCCTTCGGGCCCGAACTGCCCGGACACGATTTCCAGCTGGCGTGGGCCGAGGCGCGCGACGCCGATCCCGACCTCGCCGTGGTGCGCGCGTGGCTGCTGGAGGAAGCGCGGCGCGACACCGCGCCGGCGCCCTGAGCCGCCTCAGGCACGCTCCCACGGCGGCGTGTCGCCCAGCTTGCCGGCGAGGAACTCGACGAACGCGCGCACCCGCGGCGGCACCAGCCTGCGCTGCGGCATCACCGCGTGGATGCCGCTCTCCCTGGGCGGATGATCCGGCAGCACCACCTGCAGGCGCCCGGCGCGCAGGTCCTCGCACACGTGCCAGCGCGAGTGCAGGCCGATGCCGAGTCCGGCAAGCGCCGCGTCGCGCAGCAGGTCGCCCTGGTTGCTCTCGATGCGGCCGCCGACGCGCACCGACACGTCCTGCGCGCCGTCGCGCAGATGCCACGTGTCCTGGCGACCCTGATCGCCGACCAGCAGCAGGCAGTCGTGGGCGGCGAGATCGGCGGGCGTGCGCGGCACGCCGCGCCGGCGCAGGTAGTCGGGCGAGGCGCACAGCACGCGCCGGTTGGGGGCGAGCGTGCGCGCGACCAGGCTCGAGTCGTCGAG
>DASRZN010000264.1:0-5641 GCA_035686325.1 Lysobacteraceae bacterium | reverse complement strand
GGGCAGGCGCATGCCGGCATGAGCCGCCGGCACGGATCGCGGCCGGCGAGACGGCGGCGGTCCGCGCGCGTCGCGCGGCTGAACGACTCAGCTTGCGCGCCGCCGCGGCCGCCCCGGCGCGGCCTTGACGCCGCCGATGCTAATTTCGACCGGCTTCGCGCCTGCCCACCCACAGGCGCCCGCGCAGAGGGCGGGATGGACCGGAACACGCGTTTCCTGGAGGGCAGCGGGGAGGTCGCCGCGCGGTTGCGCGCGCTGGACTGGTCGCGCTCCCCGCTGGGCCCGCCGTCGCGCTGGCCGCATGCGCTGCGCACCGTGGTCGCGCTGATGCTGGCGTCGAAATTCCCGATGTTCCTCGCCTGGGGCCGCGAACTCGCGTTCCTCTACAACGACGCCTACATCGACATCCTCGGCCACAAGCACCCGTGGGCGCTGGGCGAGCGTTTCCAGGACATCTGGCCCGAGATCTGGCCGGACCTGGCGCCGCTGGTCGACCGCGCCCTGGCCGGCGAGGCGACCTACCAGGAAGACCTGCCGCTGACCATGCGGCGCAAGGGCTACGACGAGCCGACCTGGTTCACGTTCTCCTACTCGCCGGTGTTCGGCGACGACGGCGCGGTCGCCGGCATGTACTGCGCCTGCACCGAGACCACCGAGGCGGTGCTCGCGCGCGGCCGGCACCAGCGCCAGCTGGAGCGCCTGAGCACGCTGTTCCAGCAGGCGCCCGGCGTGATCGCGGTGCTGCGCGGGCCGGACCACGTGTTCGAGCTGGCCAACGACGCCTACCAGCAGCTGGTCGGCACCCGCGACCTGATCGGCCGGCCGGTTTCGGCGGCGTTGCCGGAAGTCGCCGGGCAGGGCTTCGTCGAACTGCTCGACCAGGTCTACCGGACCGGCGAGCCCTTCATCGGCCGCGGCGTGCCGGTCCGGCTCAAGCGCCAGCGCGGCGCCGACCCGCAGATGGAGGAGCGTTTCGTCGACTTCATTTACCAGCCGATCCGCGACGCCGCCGGCAAGGTCACCGGCATCTTCGTCGAAGGCAGCGACGTCACCGAGGCGGTGCAGGCGATGGCCGCGTTGCGCGAAAGCGAACAGCGCCTGCTGCAGCTGGCCAACACCATCCAGCACCTGGCCTGGATGGCGACGCCGGACGGCGTGCCGGTGTGGTTCAACGACCGCTGGTACGAATACACCGGCACCGACCATGAGCGCATGCGCGCACTGGGCTGGGGAAGCCTGGTGCACCCGGACGACCTGCCGGCGCAGACCGCCCGCTGGGAGCTGAGCATCCGCACCGGCCAGCCCTACGAGGGCGAGATGCGCCTGCGCGGCGCCGACGGCCGCTACCGCCTGTTCCACGGCACCGCCGCGCCGGTGCGCGACGCCGCCGGCCACATCGTGCAGTGGTTCGGCACCAACACCGACATCAGCGACGCCCGCGCCGCGCAGGACGCGCTGAGCGAATCCAGCCGGCGCAAGGACGAGTTCCTGGCCATGCTCGCGCACGAACTGCGCAACCCGCTGGCGCCGATCAGCACCGCCGCGCACCTGCTGCAGGCGACCGGCCACGAGGACGCGCGCACCCGGCGTGCCAGCGAGATCATCAGCCGCCAGGTCGCGCACATGGTCGCGCTGGTCGACGACCTGCTCGACGTCTCGCGGGTCACCCGCGGCCTGGTCGAACTGCAGCGCGGCCCGGTCGACGTCGGCCAGGTGGTCGCCGACGCGATCGAGCAGGTGCGCCCGCTGGTGGAGGCCCGCGGCCACGCGCTGGACGTGGACCTGCCGACGCCGGCGCCGCACCTGGTCGCCGACCGCACCCGCCTGACCCAGGTGGTCGCCAACCTGCTGCACAACGCGGCCAAGTACACCCCCCCGGGCGGCCGCATCGGCCTGCGCGCGGCGGCCGACGACGAACACCTGCGCCTCGTCGTCGAAGACAACGGCAGCGGCATCGACGCCGAGCTGCTGCCGCAGGTATTCACCCTGTTCGCGCAGGCCAGCCGCACGCCCGACCGCGCGCAGGGTGGTCTCGGCATCGGCCTCGCGCTGGTCCGCGGCCTCGTCGAACTGCACGGCGGAACCGTCGAGGCGGACAGCGATGGCCCAGGCCGCGGCGCCCGCTTCACCGTGACCCTGCCGCTCGCCCATCCCGTCCTCGACCTCGCGCCACCGCCCGCGCCGGCATCCACCCGCGTCGACGAAGAAATGTCGCATCGAGTGCTGGTGGTTGACGACAACCACGACGCCGCCGTGGCGCTGGCCGAACTCCTGCGCGAGAGCGGCTACCGCGTCACCGTCTGCGACGATCCCGCCCACGCGCTCGCCGCGGCCGACGCCGAAGCGCACGACGCGCTCGTGCTCGACATCGGCATGCCCGGCATGGACGGCTACGAACTCGCCCGCCGCGTCCGCGCGGGCGCCGCGTCCGCCGACGCCCTGCTGATCGCCCTCACCGGATACGGCCAGCCGCAGGACCGCGCCCGCTCGCTCGCCGCCGGCTTCGACGCGCACCTGGTGAAGCCGGCGGACCCGGGGGAGTTGCTCGCATTGCTGGCGCGGGGGCGCAAGGTTGAAGCAGGTACCGGATAAGCTGTAGCGCTGCTTCGAACTGAAAAACTGGATCTGCCGGCCATGGCCGCGGCGTGGTCGTGCCGCCTATCTGCTGCTTGTGCTTCGGCTCGAGGGCGACATGGCCGGGCTTGCGGCGATGCTGCGGATCGCCACTGTCACGCTGCGCACCCGTTTGCGCCGGCTCGGGCTGCTCGCCCGCATCCAGCCGACCCCTCTTCGATGGCATCGAACGCACCGATCCGGCCTTTCAGCCCTGTCGCCGGCGGGCCGGTTCCGGGCGCCACGACCCGTTGCCGGGACCATGCAGTTTTCCCTGGATTTGCGGCCTGCCTGACAAACGGAAGGACGTGCAATGCCGATCATGCGGCGATGGTCCTGAGCCGCGTCGCCACGATGCCGGCGCGTTCGGGATCGGCGATCAGCCCCGGCCATACGTCGAGAAAACCGGCTTGGCCACAGGCCCGATGCGACCGCTGAAGTTCAGACGATCGCGATCGCCCGCGTATCGCTGTCGTCGAACACACCGCTCACGCCCTCGGAATGGACCGAGGCGAAGGGCGGAATCGTACAGCTGCTGCCGGTCACACCGCGGCCCCCTGGTGCATGCGTTCGACCGACGCGCCGAACGCCTTCGCGCTGGCGATGCCGCGACGGGCGAACACGTCACGCAGTTGGACGTAGTACCACAGCGTACCGTCGCGCCCGCCGATGAACCGTTCAAACACGGCCGAGCCGGCCGCGCCTTCCAGGTCCGCAACGATGGCGCGAGCGTTGTGCAGCTTGTCGCATCCCGACACCAGCAGCACTTCATCGCTGGCTTCGGCCAGGTGCGCAAGATAGTCGCGCTTGCGGCGCAGCCAGTCGGCCTGTTTTTCCTCGGGCCTGGTGAAGGCGCCCTTGCCTTCGGCGGTGCCGTCGGTACAGGCGACGACGATGTCGGCGACGGCGTCCCCGAACTGGGCGCGGATCATGGCCTCGTGCGCCTTGCCGCAGTCCTCGATGGTGTCGTGCAGCAGGCCGGCGATGGCCTGGTCCTCGCTGCCGCCGTGCTCGATCACCAGGGTGGCGACGCCCAGCAGGTGGGTGATGTACGGGATGTCGGTGCCCTTGCGGACCTGGCCGGCGTGGGCGATCCGCGCGTAGTCCACGGCGCGGGCGAAACGGTCTGTGAGTACGGTCATGCGCCCCCCTTGGCGGCTGCCGTCCTCCCATGATGCCGCGATGCGCCGCGCGGGGCGAGCGGCCGCTGTTCCAAAGCCTTGCAGCGGGCAACCATTGGGCCTGACTTCGCGAGGCGGCCGGGCCCTCGCTCGCCAACACGGCGGGTTGCTTACACTCCCCGCAGCCCTCGCCGAAGGAACGCCCCATGATCGACTGGATGGCCCCCACCCTGCACTGGACCGGCGGCAACCTGGCGCTGCCCCTGCTGCAGGTGCTGCTGGTCCTGGTCGGGGCATGGCTGCTCAACGCGCTGCTGCGCGCGGTGCTGCGGCGGGTGTGCGCGAGCTACGAGCTGCCACCGGCCTTCGCGATCGGGACGCGGCGGGTGCTCGGGATCGTCATTTACGTCACCGCCTTCCTGCTGGCGCTGAACCGGCTGGGGGTGTCGGGGGCGGCTGTGTGGTCGACGCTGACCGGCTTCGTCGCGGTCGGCGCGATCGCGTTCTTCGCGGCGTGGAGCGTGCTGTCGAACATCTTCTGCACGCTGCTGATCCTGACCACGCGGCCGTTCCGGCTGGGCGACTACATCGAGATCCTGGAGGGCGGCGACAAGCCGGGCCTGCGCGGGCAGGTGGTGGACATCCACCTGATCTACACGACGCTGGAGGAGACCCACGCCGACGGCGCGCGCACGGTGCTGCACGTGCCCAACAGCCAGTTCTTCCAGCGCGCGATCCGGCGCTGGCGCGGCGAGCCGCCGCCGCTCCAGCGCATCGAGGACACGCCCCACCCGTAGAGCGGAGCTTGCTCCGCTGGTTTTTGCGCGGGCTCCGCTGTCGCGGAGCAGCGGAGCAAGCTCCGCTCTACGGCGGCGCGCTGCCCGGCGGGAAGCCGGCGAACATCTTCGCCACCGCCTGGTCGATCTTCTCGTTCACCCGTTCCGGCTTGGACGGCACGGTGCCTTCGGCGACGCTGCTCCACACCGCGCGCTTGGTGCGGGTGTCGAACATGTCCACGAGCAGGGTGCCGACGGTGAAGCTGGTGGCGCGCGTGCGCGAGAAGCCCATGCCGGCGCCCCACCACGGATACGGGCCGTACCAGCCCCAGCCGCCCCACATCGGGGCGTCGTAGAAGGTGTCGATCTGGTGCTTCTGGTAGGTGGCGACGTGCGCGGCGACGACGACGTCGCCGCCTTCGGCCACCTTCTGCCAGCCCTTGGCGGCGAGCTGGGCGTCGATGTCGTCGACGATGCGCTGCATCACCAGCGCGGGGCCGCCCTTGGGCGTCTCGCGCCAGCTGTAGCTGCGGTACTGGGCGAAGGCCGCGGTGGGGTCGTGGTCGGTGCGCACGGTGGGGACGGTCGCGCACGCGGCCAGCAGCGCGGCGAGGGCGACGATGGCGAGGGAGCGCATGGGCGGCCTCCGGGCGACGGGTGCTTGCGGTCACCATCGCGCGCCGGCGGTGGTGGCCCGGTGAACCGCGCGTCGCCGTTCACGCGCGGTTGAACCCCGGAGCGGGGACCGGAGCGCGCGGCGATGGCAGAATCAGGCTTTCCCTTCCGGATCGGTCCGCCATGCGCCAGTTCCTGTCCGCGGCCGCGCTCGTCGCCGGCCTTGCCGTCGCCGCCACCGCGGTCGCCCAGTCGCCGCGTCCCGCGGCCAGTTCGCCCGTGCCCAACGCGCTGCCGCTGGTGGTGGTGCACAAGTCGCCGACCTGCGGCTGCTGCACCGGCTGGGTGGAGCACATGCGCCACGCCGGTTTCCCGGTCGAGGTGCGCAACGAGAACGACGTCGAGCCGACCAAGCGCCGGGTCGGCGTGCCGGCCGGCAAGGGCTCCTGCCATACCGCCGAGGTCGCCGGCTATTTCATCGAGGGCCACGTGCCGGCGGAGGACGTCAAGCGCCTG
>DASRZN010000263.1:0-6996 GCA_035686325.1 Lysobacteraceae bacterium | reverse complement strand
GCCGGCATCGCTGGCGCCCTACGGCGCCGCCAGTTTGCTCGGCTGGGCGATCACCCTGTGCGGCGCGCTGCTGCTGGCGCTGACCTTCGCCCGCCTGGCCGCGCGATGGCCCGACACCGGCGGGCCCTACGTCTACGCGCGCAACGCCTTCGGGGAACTGCCGGGGTTCGCGGTCGCGTGGAGCTACTGGGTGTCCGTGTGGTGCGCGAACGCGGCGATCGCGGTCGCCTTCGCCGGCAGCGTCGGCGCGGTGTTCCCGGCGCTCACCGCAACGCCGTTGCGCTCGGCCGGGTGCGCGCTCGGTGCGCTGTGGATCTGCAGCGCGGTCAACTTGATGGGCGCCCGCGAGGCGGGTCGCATGCAGGTGCTGACCACGGTGCTGAAGCTGCTGCCGCTGCTGCTGTTCGGCGGCATCGCGCTGTGGTGGCTGGACGGCAGCCAGTACGTACCGTTCAACCGCAGCGGCGAGTCGCTGTCGAACGTCACCCAGGCGACCGTCGCGCTGACGCTGTGGGCCTTCCTCGGGCTGGAGGCGGCGACCATCCCGGCTGGCGCGATCGCCGACCCCGCACGCACGATCCCGCGCGCGACGGTGCTCGGCACGCTGCTCGCGGGCGCCGCGACCATCCTCGCCTGCACCGTGGTGCTCGGCCTGCTGCCCGGCGCCGAACTGGCGCAGTCGCAGGCGCCGATGGCGGACGCGGCGACGCGGCTGTGGGGCCCGGCGGCCGGCATCGGGCTGGCGCTGGTCGCCGCGGTGTCCACCTTCGGCGCGCTCAACGGCTGGGTGCTGGTGTCCGCGCAGGTGCCGCTGGCGGCGGCGCGCGACGGCCTGCTGCCGGCCCGCTTCGCCCGCCTCGACGCGCGCGGTACGCCGGTCTTCGGCATCCTCGCCAGTAGCGTGCTCGCGACCGGGCTGGTGCTGGCGAACTACAGCCACTCGCTGGTGCAGCTGTTCACCTTCTCGATCCTGCTGTCGACCGCGGCGACCCTGTTGCCCTACGTCGTCAGCAGCGCGGCCTGGTTGCGGCGGGGCGGGCCGGGCGGACGGGGGGTGGCGCTGCTGGCGCTGGGCTACAGCCTGTACGCGCTGGCCGGCACCGGCGCGCAGTCGCTGCTGTGGGGCGGCGCGCTGCTGCTGGCCGGGCTGCCGGTGTTCGCGCTGATGCGCTGGTGGCCGCGGCGTCGCGCCGCCGGATGAACCGCGTCGCCCCGGCGTCGTCGACGCGCAATTGACGCGTCCCCGCCGCGCGTGGAAAATGCGCGGTCCGCCACGGGCGCAGCCCGCAGCGCGGCCCCATGGCTATGTAGCTCAGCCGGTTAGAGCACAGCACTCATAATGCTGGGGTCGGTGGTTCGAGTCCACCCATAGCCACCATGTCCGCTTTCGTCCTCCGCCTGCGTTGCGTGCACGGGCGGCTTCGTCGTGCTTGTCCCGTCATGCGTCGCGTGGCAGAGTCGGACGCAGTGCATTACGGAGTCCGCATCGTGATCGATCCGGACGGTTATCGACCCAACGTCGGCATCGTGCTGATGCGCCCCGACGGGCGGGTGTTCTGGGCGCGCCGGGTGCGGCGCGACGGCTGGCAGTTCCCGCAGGGCGGGATGAACACCGACGAGACGCCGCTCGAGGCGATGTACCGCGAGCTGCAGGAGGAAACCGGGCTGCGGGCCGAGCACGTCGCCGTGCTCGGGGTGACCCCGGGCTGGCTGCGTTACCGGCTGCCGCAGCGGGCGATCCGCCGCCACGACAAGCTGGTGTGCATCGGCCAGAAGCAGGTGTGGTTCCTGCTGCAGTTCACCGGGGAGGACAGCGACCTGCGCCTGGACCTCACCGACAAGCCCGAATTCGACCATTGGCGCTGGGTCGATTTCTGGTACCCGCTCGAGCACGTGGTGACCTTCAAGCGCGGCGTCTATGCCAGCGCGCTGCGCCACCTGGCGCCGTTCGCGCGGCAGATCGCCGGCCAGCAGGCGGTGCCGCATCCCGCGCCGGGGGCCTGGGACCGGCCGGGCGTGCGCTCGCGCGGGCCGCGCCGGATGGGCGCGCAGGGTCGCGGCGGGGCGGTGCCACTTCCCGACTGATTGACAATCATTCTCATTCGCAGGCAAAATCGCGGCGGGTACCAGGAGAGCCGCGCCGTGTACGTCTGCCTGTGCAACGGAGTCACCGACCACCAGATCCGTGAAGTCGCCGAAGGCGGCTGCCGGACCCTGGCGGAGCTGACCATGCGCACCGGCTGCGGCGCCACCTGCGGCAGCTGCCTGCCGATGGCGCAGGAGCTGCTGGACGAGGTCCACGCCACCTGCGAACAGCCGCTCCCGCTGCCGGTCCTGCACGCCGCCTGAGCCCGCGCGCCGGCGCGCCGGCGCGCGGATGCACACGATTCCCGTTCCGCCACGGCCACCGCGGCGGCGCTAGAGTGGGTTCTCCCTCCGTCGCAAGGAGCGCAGCCATGCAGGGCGATCCCCAGGTCATCGAGTTCCTGAACAAGGCGCTCTACAACGAGCTGACCGCGATCAACCAGTACTTCCTGCACGCCAAGATGCTGAAGAACTGGGGCCTGAAGGAACTGGCCGAGCACGAGTACAAGGAATCGATCGACGAGATGAAGCACGCCGATCGCCTCGCCGAGCGCATCCTGTTCCTGGACGGCCTGCCCAACTTCCAGGCGCTCGGCAAGCTGCGCATCGGCGAGTCGCCGCGCGAACTGCTCGAGTGCGACCTGGCGCTGGAGCTCGAGGCGCTGCCGCTGCTGCGCGCGGCGATCGCGCATTGCGAGTCGGTCGGCGACGCGGTAAGCCGCGAGCTGTTCACCGGCATCCTCGAGTCGGAGGAAGAGCACATCGATTGGCTGGAAACGCAGCTGGCGCTGATCGCGCGGATCGGCGAGCAGAACTACCTGCTGACCAAGATCGAGGACTGAGCGCGGCGCGCGCCGCTCAGGCGCCGACCGAACTCGCGCGTATCGCCGAGCGCAGGGCGAAGCGGGCGCGGTCGAACTCGCGCGCGACCAGCGCCACCGCGACCGCCGGCCGGTCCAGCGTGCGCATGCGCGCGCCGAGTTCGACCCGCTTGGCGGCGGTGGACAGCGCCATCGCGCCGACGTTGGCGCTGGCCGACTTCAGCGAGTGCGCGACTTCCTGCAGCACCGGATAGTCCGGGCCGAGAGCGGCCGCTTCCAGCTTGACGATCTGCTGCGGCACTTCGTCGAGGAAGACGCTGACCAGGCGATCGATCTCGGCGCCGAGCACGCTGCGCAATTCGTCCAGGACGGCGTGGTCGAGGACCTCGGCACCGAGCTCCTGCGCCGGTTCGTCCGCCACCGCGGCGGCCGCGGGCGCCGCGTCCGGGGTTGGCGGGGGAGCCGCCGACAGGGCCGAGGCGGCGCCGGCCAAGGCCTGGGCGGCGGTCGCAGGAACGCCCGCCGGCAGCGCGGCCTGCTGGCTGGCGCGCGCCCCGCCGTCGCCCGGGCGCGGGCGCCGCCAGCGACGCAGGCAGCGCTCCAGCTCGCCGCGGGTCACCGGCTTGGCCAGGTAATCGTCCATGCCGGCGTCCAGGCACTTCTGGCGGTCGCCGGCCATCGCGTTGGCGGTCATCGCGATGATCGGGAGGTGCTGGCCGCCGCCGTCGGCCTGTTCGCACGCGCGCCAGCGGCGGGTGGCGGTGTAGCCGTCCATCACCGGCATCTGACAGTCCATCAGCACCAGGTCGTAGCGCGCGGCCGACATCCGCATCAGCGCGGCTTCGCCGTTGCCGGCGGTGTCGCATTCGGCGCCGAGCACGCCGAGCAGGCGCTGGCCGACCATCAGGTTGACCGGGTTGTCCTCGACCAGCAGCACGCGCACGTGCGGCACGTGGCCGACCGGCGCGTCGTCCTCGGCGCTGTCGGTGTCCTCGGCGCGTTTCGCGACCGGCGCCGTCAACGCGACCCGCAGTTCGGCATCGGGCACCTGCCGCGGCAGCACGGTCGCGCTGCGGCGCAGTTCGTCCGGCACCGGGTCGTCGCCCTGCAGGCAGAACAGCCGCACGTCGCCGTAGATCGCGTGCCGCTCCAGGTTGCGCGACAGCGCGAGCGCGGTGTTGCGGATGCCGTTGAGGTCGGCGAGCACCAGCGAATACGCCCACGGCGCGCCCTGCGCGGCGGCGGCCCGCAGGCGGTCCAGCGCTTCCTGGGTGGTTTCCACGGGCGTCACGCGCAGGCCCCAGTTCGGCAGCAGCGCCGACAGCCGCAGGCGCAGGCGCGCGTCCGCGGTGAGCAGCAGCAGGCGCCCGCCGCTGAGGTTGAGCTCGTGCGCGGGCATGTCGCCGGCGACCTTCAGCAGCGGGACCTCGAACCAGAACGTCGCGCCGCGGCCGGGCTCGGACACCACGCCGATGTCGCCGCCCATCAGGTCGACGATGCGCCGGCAGATGGCGAGGCCGAGGCCGGTGCCGCCGTACAGCCGGGTGGTCGACGCGTCGGCCTGGCTGAAGGCGTGGAACAGCCGCGCCTGCGCGTCCTCGGGGATGCCGACGCCGGTGTCGCGCACCTCGAAGCGCAACTGGTGCTGGGTGCGCGTCTCGCCGGTCCGGCGCACGGTGACGGTCACCGCCCCGCGTTCGGTGAACTTGACCGCGTTGCTGAGCAGGTTGCCGAGCACCTGGCGCAGGCGCACCGGATCGCCGCGCACCGGCAGGCGCACGGCCGGGTCGATGTGCAGGTGCAGGCGCAAACCCTTGGCGTCGGCCGGGCGCTCCATCAGCCGGATCACCGTCTCCACCAGCTCGCGCAGGTTGAAGGCGGTCGTTTCCAGCTCGAGCCGGTCGGCCTCGAGCTTGGAGTAGTCGAGGATGTCGTCGACGATGCGCAGCAGCTGCTGCGACGAGGCGTAGGCGGTGCGCACCAGTTCGCGGTGGTCCGGCGCGAGGCTGGGCGCGTTGAGCAGCAGGTCCAGCATCGGCACGATGCCGTTGAGCGGCGTGCGGATCTCGTGGCTCATGGTGGCGAGGAACTCGCCCTTGGCCATCACCGCCGATTCGGCCTCCTGCTTGGCCAGCCGCAGTTGCTGCTCGAGCTGGGTGTGGCGGTCGATCTCGCGCTGCAGCTCGCCGATTTCCTCCTCGCCGCGGCGGGCGCGTTCGGCGGCCATCCGCAGCGCGTGCTCGTGCCGGCGCGAGGCGAACATGACCGCGGCGAGCGCGAAGGTCACCAGCAGCACCAGCACCAGCGCGACGGTCGGCCACGGGCCGGACAGGCCGAACAGGTCCAGCGCCAGCACCGTCGCCGCGCCGCCGGCACCGCCGAGCGCCAGCCAGCGGGTGGTCGGCAACGGGGGCCCGGCCTGGTCCAGTCCCTGCATTCAGAGCACCGCGTGCTGGAAGTCGAAATCCGGCGCGTCGGCGGCGGCCTGCACCAGGTTGCCCTGGATCAGGTCGATGCCGCTCATCCACAACGTCGCCGCCCCCTGCGGATCCTCCACCTGCGGGCCGATCACCTGCAGGCCGAGCCGATGCGCGCGGTCGATGATGCCACGCAACTCGTCCCGCAGCGCAGCATCGGCATGGGCGGTGGCGTAGCGGCCGGCCAGGCGCACGTAGCCGAGCGGCAGCTGCTGCAGCAGTGCGTCGGCATCGGCATCCTGCGCGTACTGGCTGAGGCAGAACTGCACGCCTGCCGGCATCAGCTGCTCGCAGAACTGGCGCAGGGTCACCGCGTGCACCAAGGCGTCCTCCAGGCGCAGATCGATCACCAGGGAGGGCCCGGCCACTTCGTGCCGCGCCAGCATCTCCAGCAACCAGCCCGCGTGCAGGTCGCGCGCCAGGGTCCGCGGCGACTGCGACACGAACAGCCGCAGCGGCCGCCCTTCCTGCTGGCGCATGCGCAGCAACGTGATCGACTCGGACAGCACCCAGGTGTCGATTTCCGGCATCAGCCCGGCGGCCTCGGCGGCGGGCACGAGTTCGCCGGCGCTGTGCAGGCCGCCGTCCTCCGCGCGCAGGCGCAGCAGCACCTGGAACTGCGCGTCCTCGCCGCCGGCGACCGCGACCACCGGCTGGAACTGCAGCTCGAACGCGCCCTCGCGCAGCGCCGTGCGCAATTCCTCGGCGAGCCGGGCCTGGCTGTCGTCGGCGACGGGCGCGACGTAGGCCGCGAGGCCGTCGTTGGCCTTGCGCGCCACGCGCGCGGCCTGTTCCACCGCCTCCACTACCGCGCCGGCGTCGGTGAAGGACTGGCCGGCGAAACCGCTGTAGCCGATCGCGATCCGCAGCCGTTGCGGCATCCCGGCGCAATCGAAGGCGATCGCGCCGAGGCTGCTTCGCAGGCGCGCGGCGAAGGCCGCCAGCGCCGGCGCGTCCTCGCCCGCCCAGACCAGGAAGGCATTGTCGTTGAGGCGCGCGCAGGCCCGCGGCGCGACCAGCTCGCTGACGCGCAGGCCGGCTTCCAGCATCAATTGCTCGAACACGGCGTAGCCGTAGTGCTCGAGCAACGTCGATGCGCCCTGGATCTCGACGAACAGCGCGCCGCCGTCCTCGCCGTTCGCCACCGCCGAAGCGATCCGCTGCAGCACGTGGGCGCGGGTGTGCAGGCCGGTGACCGGGTTGTGCGCCTCGGCGGCGAAGCGCTGCCGCGCCAGCGCGCGCGCGCGGCGGATCCGGCTGTTGACCGCGGCGACCAGGTGTCGCGGCCGGATCGGCTTGCTGAGGAAGTCGTCGGCGCCGAACTCCAGCGCCTCGTACGGCCGCTCCGGATCGGGATCGCCGGTCAGGAACACCACCGGGATATGGCCGAACGCGGGATGCGCGCGGATCGCGGCGGTGAGTTCGGTGCCGCTGGTGCCGGGCAGGTGCAGGTCCATCAGCACCAGGTCGGGGGCGAAGGCCTCCAGCGCCGGCAGCAGGCCGGCGGCCTGGGCAACGATCTGCACCTGCAGACCGACACCCGCCAGTACCTGTTCGGCGAACAGCGCCTGCGCCGGATCGTCCTCGACCACCAGCACCCGGCCGGGTGGTTC
>DASRZN010000262.1:0-2537 GCA_035686325.1 Lysobacteraceae bacterium | reverse complement strand
GGCGGCGTTCCTGGCTGGTGCTCAAGGACCTGCACACCTGGTCGCAGCCGGAGGTGTTGTTCCACGTCTACCTGCGTGCCGGCAACGGCGCCGGCCGGCTCGACCGCGCGCACTACGTGGGCGACATCAACTTCTTCGACGCCGAGTTCCACGACCATGGCGACGCGAAGATGGACATGGCACTGGGCGAGAACTTCTACAGCTTCGACGTCACCGACCTGCTGGACCACATCCGCCGCGGCGGCGGGACCGCCGCGCGCGACGCCCTGCTGGTCACCATCGTGGCGGCCGGCACGCCCTCGGGCGGCAAGCCCATGGTCGGTTCGATCGAGCTGCAGTTGCAGTAGCCCCTTGCCACGACGAATGCAACGGCCGCGACTTTCGCGGCCGTTTTTTTGTGCGACCGCGTTGGCCTGCATGACGGCACGCATCGCCGCGCGCCGCCAGCGGCCCGCACTGCCCGCCGCAACGCCGTCGCCGTCGTTCCCGCACCGTCCCGAACCCCCGCGCCGGTCCCCGCCATCGGCGCGTGCCGCCTCCCCCAGGCACGCGCCGCGCTTCGCTGGAGGACCTCCCCATGACCGCCTTGTCCCGTCGCGCATTCATCCAGGGCATGGGCGCCGCGCCCCTGCTCCTCGCGCTGCCGCGCCCCACGCGCGGCGCGACCCCGCGCATCCGCTACGACATCGCCAATCCCCAGGGCCAGCAGATGCTGGAGGTCTACGCCCAGGCCGTGCGCACGATGCAGGCGTCCGGCGAGCCCGACCCACTCGGCTGGTTGTGGCAGTGGTACACGCACTTCGTCAACGGCGCGACCACCAAGAGCGCCGAGCTCACCCGCCTGTTCGGCAGCGGCGCGTCCGCGGCCAGGTCGCTGGCGAACGAGACCTGGAACACCTGCCAGTCCCACGCCGGCCAGAACAGCAACCATTTCCTGCCCTGGCACCGGATGTTCGTCTACTACTTCGAGCGGATCGTGCGCCAGGTGAGCGGCCGCAGCGATTTCACCCTGCCGTACTGGGACTACACCTCCAGCGACCCGGCCAAGCGCGGGATCGTGCCGCTTCAGTTCCGCCTGCCCGACGATCCGCTGTTCGGCAGCCTGTACCGCGCCAACCGCGGCAGCCTGGCCAACGGCGGCCTGCGCCTGGACAGCACCCAGCCGACCGACGTCATGGGCATCGACGACGCGATGGCGAAGACCGATTACAGCACCGTGGACGCGGTTACCGGCTTCTGCCGCGCGATCGACTCCGGCATCCACGGCCGCATCCACACGCTGGTCGGCACGACCAAGGGCATGGGGGCCGTGCCCTACGCGGGCAACGATCCGCTGTTCTGGGTGCACCACGCCAACATCGACCGGATGTGGGCGAGCTGGAACAGGAACGGCGGCAAGAATCCCACCGCCAGCTGGACCTACAACCAGTTCGTGTTCGTCGACGCGAGCGGGCTCCGGGTCCGGCGCGCGCTGCGGGACTTCTTCAGCGCCACCTCGCTCGGCTACGGGTACGACCAGTTCATCCCCAAGCCGGCCACCACCCTGGCCAAGCTGGCGCTGGCGGTCGCCGGCGGACGTTCCGAGCGGGTGGCCGCCGCCCGCGCCGGCGCCGAGCTCGGCCCACGCCCGGTACGGGTGCCGCTGCTGCCGACCTCGGCCACGCGTCGTTCGAACGTGCTCGGCCTGGATGACCAGGCCAGCGGAGGAAGCGCCTACCTGGTGCTGCGCGACCTGCACGCCTGGGTGCAGCCGGGCGTGCTGTTCCACGTCTACCTCGGCCCCGGCCGCGGCGCGGCCCCGGCGGACCAGGCGCACTACGCCGGCAACATCAACTTCTTCGACGCCGAGTTCCACGACCACGGCGACGCGACGCTGGACCAGGCGCTGGGCGCGAACCTGTTTTCCTTCGACGTGACCGCATTGCTGGAAGGCCTCCGCCGGCGTGGCGGCACCGGCGCGCGCGACGAACTGCTGGTGACCATCGTGCCCGCCGGCACCCCCGCGGGCGGCAAGCCGCTGGTGGGCGCGATCGAGTTGCGGCGCCAGTAGGCGAGCGTCTGCGCAGACGAAAACGGCCGCTCCGGGGGCGGCCGTCACGCCACGCACCGGCGCGCGTCAGGACACCATGCGGTCGAAGAAGCCCTTGACCCCGTCGAGGAAGGTGCTCGACTTCGGCGAATGGCGACGGCCGCCCTCGCCGACGAAGGTGGCGTCGAACTTCTCCAGCAGTTCGCGCTGCTCCGGGGTGAGGTTGACCGGCGTCTCCACCACCGCCTTGCAGTAGAGGTCGCCCGGCCGCCGGCTGCGCACCGAGCGCACGCCCTTGTCGCGCAGGCGGAAGACCTTGCCGCTCTGGGTTTCGGCCGGGATGCGCAGCTCGACCTCGCCTTCCAGGGTCGGCACCCGGATCACGTCGCCGAGCGCCGCCTGGGCGATCCGCAGCGGCACCTCGCAGTGCAGGTCGTCGCCGTCGCGCTCGAAGATGTCGTGCGGGCGTACCCGCACCTCGACGTAGAGGTCGCCCGGCGGCGCGCCG
>DASRZN010000261.1:0-2117 GCA_035686325.1 Lysobacteraceae bacterium | reverse complement strand
GGCGACCGCGGCGCGCGCCTCCGCCTTCGGATCGAAGCCGACGACCTGGTGCCCGCCGCGCAGCAGCCGCCGCGTCATGTTCGCGCCCATGCGGCCGAGGCCGACCATGCCCAGTTCCATGCCTGTCCTCCGCGTCGGGTCGCACCCGATGATGCCGCAATGCGGATGAGCATGTTGTCGGGGAGACGGGAGACGGGAGACGGGAGACGGGAGACGGGAGACGGATCGCGTGAGTGATGGTGGTGCGGTGGGTGGGAGAGGTGGGCAGGACCGTATGCGCCATGGATGGCGCATCCGAGCCTCCATGGACGGATTCACGGCGTGTCCTGACCGCCTCTCCCACCCACCGCGCCTGCGATGCCGGTCATTGCGCCTGCCAAGCTGTTCCCGCCCGGCACACTCTCGCGCGCCGCGCGGCGGCGGTATGCTCCCGCGACCAAGGCCATTCGCGACCACCATGCAGGACCTGCGCGTCACCCTCGTCCAGGGCAACACCCGCTGGCACGACCCGGCCGGCAACCGCGATTACTACGCCGGCCTCGTCGCGCCGCTGCGCGGCCGTACCGACCTCGTGCTGCTGCCGGAAACCTTCACCAGCGGCTTTTCCAACGACGCCATCGGCCAGGCCGAGACCATGGACGGGCCGACCGTCGCCTGGCTGCGCGCGCAGGCGGCGGCGCTGGACGCGGCGGTGTGCGGCAGCGTGCAGCTGCGGGTGGGGGAGGATGTCTACAACCGCCTGTTGTTCGCCACGCCCGACGGCGCGCTGCGACACTACGACAAGCGCCACCTGTTCCGCTATGCGCGGGAGCACGAGCGCTACGCCGGCGGCCGCGCGCGCCTGAGCGTGGACTGGCGCGGCTGGCGAATCTGCCCGCTGGTCTGCTACGACCTCCGCTTCCCGGTGTTCTCGCGCAACCGCTTCGACGTCGAGCGCGCCGGCGCGCCCGACTACGACCTGCTGCTGTACGTCGCCAACTGGCCGGCCGCGCGCTCCTACGCCTGGAAGACGCTGCTGCGCGCGCGGGCGATCGAGAACCTGTGCTTCGTCGCCGGCCTCAACCGGGTCGGCACCGACGGCAACGGCCTGGAGTATTCGGGCGACAGCGCGGTGCTCGACTTCCTCGGCCAGCTGCTGGCCGAGTGCGGCGCGGGGGAGGCGGTCGTCACCACCTCCCTGCGCGCGGAGGACCTGCGCGCGCACCGCGAGCGCTTCCCGGCGATGCTGGACGCGGACGCCTTCTCGCTCGACTGAAGCGCGTCAGCAGCGCCGCTTGTGGAAGTAGACCTGCTCCGCCGCCCAGCGCAGCGGCGGCGAATGCAGCAGCAGGTCGAACGGCCAGTCGAACTGCAGGCGGTCGTAGGTCCAGCGCAGCGCGCGCTTGGCGCGGAAGCGCGGCGCGGCCTCGACCGCGACGCGCTCCGGCGCCGGCCCCCCGTTGCGCACGTGGTCGGCGATCGCGCGCCCCACCGTCCAGCCGTGCTCCCACGCGGAATGGATGCCGCCGGCGGTGACCGGCGAGACGATGCCGGCGGCGTCGCCGGTGAGGATCGCGCCGTCGCGCGCGAGCGGCCACACCGGTCCGCTGCAGGGGATGAGTCCCGCGCGCGTCGGCCCCGGCACCAACCGCCGCGGCAGGCCGCCGGCCTGGCCCACGCGCAGCAGGAAGCCATCGATGTCCGGCACCCGCGCCCGCGCCGGATCGTGGCGCAATGCCAGGCCCGCCTGCACGCCGCCCGGGTTCTGCGCGATCCAGCCGATGTAGCCCGGCGCGTAGCGCTTGCTGATGAAGCAGTGCAGGGCGCCGGGGGCGGCGAGCTGCGCGCCGGGAAACTCGTATTCGATGCCGTACAGGAACTGCCGGACTTCGCCGAGGCCGCAACGCCGGGCGACCCGCGAGCGCGCGCCGTCGGCGCCGACCAGGTAGCGCGCGCGGCCGGCGCCGGCGACGTCCCAGCCCGACGCGACGCGCTGCGCGCCGGTGAACGACGTGCCCAGGCGCAGGTCGATGTCGTGCTCGCGCAGGCGCGTTGCCAGCCAGCGCATCACCGCCGGCGTGTCGGTGGTGAGGAAGTAGTAGCCGGGCGCGGCCAGCGCGACCTGCTTCAGGCTGGGC
>DASRZN010000260.1:0-23592 GCA_035686325.1 Lysobacteraceae bacterium | reverse complement strand
CGCGCCGCCGGCCGGCCGCGCGCCGGCGCCGGGTTCAGCCCTCGACCCGCAGCCCCTTCGCCACCTGCTCGCGCAGCTGGGCGACGCAGCGGCGGCTGACCTCGAGCGGGTGCTCGGCGTGGCGCAGGACCGCCTGCACGTGGCCGTCGGTGGTGCGTCGCAGCTCGACCAGTTCGTGGCGCGCGACCAGGCAGTTGCGGTGGATGCGCACGAAGCGCTCGCCGAACTCCTCCTCCAGCGACTTCAGCGATTCCTCGATCAGGTCCTCGCCGCGCGCGTGGTGGACGACGACGTACTTCTCCTCGGCCTGCAGGTAGCGGATCTCGTCGATCGGGATCAGGCGCAGGCTGCCGCGCAGGCGCGCGCACAGGTGGGTCCGGCGCTGCGTCGGATGCGCGCCGGCGGGCTGGCTGCGTCCCGCGGCGAAGGTGCGCACCCGCTCCAGCGCGGCGGCCAGGCGCTCGGCGCGCACCGGCTTGAGCAGGTAATCGATCGCCTGCGCGTCGAACGCCGACAGCGCGTGCGCGTCGTAGGCGGTGCAGAACACCACCGCCGGGCGCGGCTCGAACGCGGCCAGGTGGCGCGCGGTCTCGATCCCGTCGATACCGGGCATGGCCACGTCCAGCAGGACCAGGTCCGGTTGCTGTTCGGCGCAGGCGTGCAGGGCGGCGTGGCCGTCGCCGGCCTCGCCGACCACGGTCACGCCCGGTTGCGCGTCCAGCAGTTCGCGCAGCCGCGCGCGCGCCAGCGGTTCGTCGTCGACGATGAGCACCTTCATGCGGGCACCTGCCTGTCCGCTCCCTTCATCGCGCCAGCCGCGCGTCCGGGCCCTGCCCGGCGAACGGCACGGCGAGCTCGCAGCGATAGTAGCCCGCGTTCCAGCCGGTCGCCATGCGCACGCGCGGGCCGAAGGCGTAGCGCAGGCGGTGGCCGATGCTGCGCTGGGCGTGGCCGGTCCCGGCCGGGCGCGGGGCCGGCGTGGCCGGCGCGGGATTGGCGATCGCCAGGTGCAGCCAGCCGTCCTCGCTGCGCAGGGCGATGTCGATCGCCCCGCCCTCGGGCAGGCGGGCGATGCCGTGCAGAACCGCGTTCTCGACCAGCGGCTGCAGCACCAGCCGCGGCATCGCCAAGTCCCAGGGCAGCGGCTCCTCGCGCTGCCAGCGCACGCTCAGGCGCGGCCCAAGGCGCAGCGCCTCGATCGCCAGGTAGCGCTGCGCCAGCTCGACCTCCTCGGCCAGCGTCGAAGGCTCGTCGCCGGCGCCGAGCGCGGCGCGGAACAGATCGCACAGGTCCAGCACCGCGCGCTCGGCCAGCGCCGGGTCGCGGCGGACCAGGCCGGCGATGGTGTTCATGCTGTTGAAGAGGAAATGCGGGCGGATCCGCGCCTGCAGCGCGTCGGCCTCGGCGCGCGCGCTGGCCCGCACCTGCGCCTGCCAGCCGTCCACGGCGTACAGGTAGCGCAGCACCACCGCGGTGATCAGCGCGGCGATCGCGGCGCTGCCGAGGGTGAACTGCGGCAGCCGCACCGCCGCCGGCACCAGGCCGGTACCCAGGCTGCGGTCGAGCTGGTACAGCATCGCCGCGCCGAGCAGGGCGATGAAGGCGGCGCCGGCCACCGCCGCCATCGCCCCCAGCGGCACCGGCAGCCGCGACAGCGGCCGCCGCGACACGCACAGCAGGACCGAGATGGTCAGCGCCAGCCACAGCGCGAAGCCGCTGGCGGAGACGAAGCGCGACAGGTTCCAGTGCGCGCCGCCGTCGGGCGCGAGCGCGAGCACCAGCACCACCAGCTCCGCCACCCCGAACATGGTCGCCAGCCGCGGCAGCCGGCACAGGTCCGGCAGCCACGGTTCGCCGGCGCGCGCGGGATCCATCGGTCCGGTCAGTCCGCGTCCGCGAAGCGCCGCGACAGCCAGTCGCCGAGGTCGCGCACCTCCTCGGGACAGACCGCATGCGGCATCGGGTAGCGGTGCCAGTCGACCTGGAAGCCGAGCGCCGCCAGCCTCCGCGCGCTGGCCTCGCCGGCGGCGTACGGCACCACCGGGTCCTGCAGGCCGTGGGCCATGAACAACGGTTGCGCGTTGGCGCCGTTGGCGAGCAGGCCGGCGGCGCGGTCGGCCATCGGCAGGTAGCTCGACAGCGCGATCAGCCCGGCGAACGGCGTGGCCCGCTGCAGGCCGGCGGCGAGGGTGATCGCCCCGCCCTGCGAAAAGCCGGCCAGGAACAGCCGGTGCGCGGGCACGCCGCGCGCGGCCTCGCGCGCGACCAGCGCATCGACCTGGGCGACGGACTCGGCGACCCCGGCTTCGTCCGCGCGGTGGGCGAGGTCGAGGGCGCGGATGTCGTACCAGGCGCGCATGCGCACGCCGCCGTTGATCGTCACCGGCCGCACCGGCGCGTGCGGGAACACGAAGCGCAACGCGGGCCAGTCGCGGCGCACCAGCTGCGGCACGATCGGCGCGAAGTCGTTGCCGTCGGCGCCGAGGCCGTGCAGCCACAGCACGCTCCACCGCGGATCCGGGCCGGTTTCCTGTTCGACGGTCTGAAGCGGCGTGTCCATGGCCGCATTGTGGCGGCGGCCACGGTGGCCGCGTCAACCGGCGTCGGAATCCTCGCCGCGCGCGCCACGCGGCGCGCCGATCCGGAAGCGGCAGACGTGGCCGCCGCGCACCATGCATTCCATGTGGTGGATGCGGCGGCCGGTGGCCGCCTCCATGTAGGCGAGGTCGAACTTGCACACCTGCGGGTGCTGGCGGGCCAGCGCGTGGAAGACGCAGTTGAAGGCCTCCACCTGCCATTCGTCGCCGTGGCGCGCCGGCAGCGCCTCGTAGCCGAGCGCGTCCAGCCGCTGCGCGAGCGCGCGCGCCAGGCCGTCCGGCGCGTCGTCGGGCTGCAACGCGGGCTGGGTGGCGGCGACGGTCGCGCCGAGCTCCTGCAGCATCGTCGCGACTTCCGCCTCGCCATGGCGCGCATGCAGTTGCGACAGCAACGCGCCCGCGATCGCGCCGTAGTTGCGCGGGAACAGCTCGCGACCTTCCGCGGTGAGCGCGAAGCGCGCCTGCGGGCGGCCACCGGTGGGCTGCGAGGCGGCGCGTTCGACCACGCCGCGGCCGATCAGCGCGGTGAGGTGCTGGCGCACGGCGTTGTGGCTGATCCGCAGCCGCTCGCACAGCGTCTCCACCGCGCAACCGGCCGCGCCGGCCTGCAGCAGCTGCCGGAGCAGCCGCTGCTGGGTTTCGCCGAAGCGGGCCAGGCCCTGCGCCATCAGCTCGCCTTGTCGGGGAACTGCTTGGCGATCGCGCCGGCGAGCGCGTCGGCGATCGTGTCCATGTGCGCCTGCATGTGCTTCCAGGTCTCGGCCTCGCCCTTGCTGTCGCCGGCCATGATCTGGCCGACCTGCTGGCCGTGGTCGGCGCCGTGCTGCAGCAGCAGGCCGCGCACGGCGTCCTCCGGCAGGTTCGGGTTGGCGCCTGCGAGGAACTTGGCGATTTCGCTGGCGTTCGCGGCGAGATCGGCCATCGCCTTGTTGGAACCGGCGGTGTCGCCCTTGGCGCGCGCATCGGTCATCGCCTTGACCGCGCCCCAGTGGCCGGCGAGCAGCTGCAGCATGCGCTCGCCCGCGGGCTTGCCGTAGAAGCCGGCGACCGCGTCGGCGATCTGCTTGGCGTTGGTCACCACCGCGTCGGCGGACTTGCCGGCCTTGGCCTGGTCGCCGGCATGCACGGCCATCGCGTAGTCGCGGGTGTTGACGATGTGGCCGTGCCAGAGCGAGCGCATCGCCGCGTGCAGCTTCGGGGCGGTTGGCGCGGTTGCGGCGGCCGCCTGGCTGGCCGGCGCGTGCTGGGCGTCGGCCGCGTGCGCCATCGCCGGGCCGGCGGCGAGCAGGGCGAACGACACGAACAGCGGGAAGACGGGTTTCATGAAAGGACTCCGGGGGCATCGCCGATCGCGATGCCGCCATCCTGCGCGGCCTGGCACAAGATGCTAGCCCTTTATGTGTAAAGCTGCATTAGTCCGCCATGGGCGGCAAGTCAGAGCCGTTCCTGCGGTCACCTGGGGTCGGCCGGCGGCGGGTCGTGGCGCACGCGCAGGAAGCGGGCGAAGCGCGGCGTGCCGTGGTCGGTTACGCCGTCGAAGCGGTAGGTGATCCAGCTGCCGCGCGCCGGCGGGTGCGCGCGCTCCGCGTCGCTGAAGCCGGTGCCGATGCGGAAGCGGAGCCCGTCCGCGCGCTCCACGATCAACGCGCCGAGCAGGCCGGCGTACTTGCCGCGCCCGGGGCTGTAGCCGACCACGCGCGCCTCGGCGTCGTCGTGCGGCTTGTACTTGACCAGGTCCTCGCTGCGACCGGCGCGGTAATGCGCGGCGTCGTGGTGCAGGACCAGGCCCTCGCCGCCGGCCGCGACCACGGCCCGCAGCCGCGCGTCGAGCGCGGCGCGGTCCGCGACGCGGAACTGCGGCACCGCGCGCAGCCACGGCACGCCGGCCCCGCCCAGCGTCGCGCGCATGCGCGCGACGCGCTCGCCGAAGCGACCGGGATCGTCCGGCAGGTCGTAGACCATGAAGCGCACCTGCCGCCACGCGGCATCGTCCGCCTCCAGGCTGCGTACCAGGGCGCTCACCTCTTCGAAGCGACCGCGACCGATCCATAGCTCGCCATCCAGCGGTTGCCGCGGCCAGCCGGCGGTGAACCAGGCCGGCGCGTCGATCGGCTCGCCGCCGCGGGTCAGCAGGCGGCGGCCGTCCCAGCGCCCGCGCACCCCGTCCAGCTTCTCGCTCACCCAGAAGGCGGCGACGTCGAGGCCGGCATGGAAGCGGGTCGGCAGCATGACCCGCGGCGGCGTGGCCGCGACTGCGGGAAGGGCCGCGGGCACCGGGAGGGACAGCAGGCAGGCGAGCAGGCTGGGCAGCAGGCGCGGACGCATGGCGGGAACCGGCGATGGGCTTGCCCCGCAGCCTGCGCGTCCCGCCCCGCGCCGCCCATCCCCGCACCGCCCCAGAGCGGGTCGGGTCGCGCCGCGTGCGGAAGTCGGATTTTCCCTCGGCGCCCCGCGACCGCCGGCGGCATGGTGGGCCCACCAGGACTCGAACCTGGAACCAAAGGATTATGAGTCCTCTGCTCTGACCATTGAGCTATAGGCCCGTGCCGCTGCGCGGCAGCGCGTGCGCGCAGGCGCATGATGCCAAAACCGGGCACGGGCCACCGACCTGGCGCCCCGGAGCCGGCGCACGCCGGCAAAGCGTTGGGCGGACCTCACTCCGGGCGGCGCAGGAGCAGTTCGAACTGCAGTTCCGAGACGTGCGGCCGCCCCTGCAACCGCAGCCACTGCTGACCGGGATCCGGCAGGGCCTCCGCGAACGAAATCCATTCGACGCCGTCGCACAGCCGCTCGAGCAGGTCCAGGCAGAACGGATTGCCGGTATCGACCCAGAGCGGCTTGCGCCTCGCATCGAGCGCGGCGTGCGACGCCACCGGGCCCGCGTCCTGCAAGGGCCGCCGCACGAAACCCACCTCGGGCAGGCCGAGCATGCGGCGCTCGCCGCGGACGGCCGCGAGGCGCATGGCGCCGCGTGCAGCGAACCACGCGCGGCGCAGGTAGTCGGTACGCATCCACCACATGGCGCGCCTGACCACGACGCGGCCAGCCCGCATGCGGGGCACGAATTCGACCTCCGCGCGATGTCCCAGCGCGGGGGGCTGGTAGGCCGGCCGCATCAGCTGGTACGGCTGCCCCAGGACCACCAGGGCATAGGGGACGCCCCAGGTCGGGCTGGGCAGGGTGCCGCCGAGATAGCACACGTGCAGCTCGCGGCCGTCCCGGTCAGACGGAATCAGCAGTCCGCTGGCGGGATCGTGGCGGATGCGCAACTGGTCGCATTCGATCACGCCGCCGCCCATGCACGGCTCGCCGGGCAGCCTGAGCACGCGCGCGGTCAGCCGCGGATGCGCCTGCAGGTCGTTGCAGTCGCCGCCCACCGGCAGGTCCACCGGCTCGCGGTCGCCGGCGACCTGCGCGATCCAGCGACGCAAGCCCTCGCGCAGGCGCGCGTGTTCCCTGGTGTCGCCCACGGCGAACCGCGCCGCGAGCCAGCCCATGTGTTCGAACACCTTGTTCACCACGAGCCGGGGCGATCCGGGGTCCGCATCCGCGACCACCTGCGCCTGCACCGTCACCGGCAACGCGGCCCCGGCCGCTGCCGGGGGCATGTCTTCGTCGGCCGGGTTGCTGCCGAACTCGAGGGGTTCGAGCAGTTGCGCGCCGGCCTCGCACAGGAAACCCAGCGCATCGGTGCACTGCCCGCCCGCTCCGTAGCGCGCGAGGAAGCGCGCGCGCAGTCGCCGGTAATGCACCGACTCGCCGATCTGCGTGGACAGGAATCCCGCGAGGTCCTGGATCGCGTCGTCGCAGGGCCCTGCCGCCACCGCCCCGTCGACGCCGGTCGCCCAGCAATCCTCCAGCACCACGTTCTGCAACGGCTCGGGACCGGGCGCCCCGAGGCGCGCCAGGGTATCCGCCTCCAGCGCGCGGATGCGCGCCGCGTGCTCGCCGTGATCATCGGGCACGCCGGCGCGCGCGCAGCAGTCGGCCATCCGGTCGAGCGCCTTCGCGGCTTCCTGCAAGGGCGCCGATCCGCCCCCGGCGAACGCCGCACGCAACGCGACCCATGGTTCGGCATCGAAGGCGTCGATCGGGGCGGGACAGGTCAGGATGCCCCGCGCCAGCAGTTGCGGGACCAGCGCCTCCGCCCGCGCGGGATCGATCCCGGCGGCGACGAAGCGTTCGATCCAGGCGTCCGCGGTGGCCGCGCCCGCAGAGCCGAGCAAGGCGCCGCTGAGGGTGTCGTGCAGCTGGAAGTTGGTCAGCATCTGCTGCCGCCAGGGGCGCCCGAGCACCACCACCAGGCGATCGCACATCGCGCGGAACCGCCTGTGCCCGATGCGGGTCAGGGTCGGATTGGCCCGCAGCGGGCCCGGCAGCCCGCCCGTGGCCGCGGCGGCGGCGTGCAGGCGGGCGAGCAGGCCGCGATTCAGTCGCGGGCGACAGTGCAACTGCAGGCCCGGCCCGACGTCGAGCGTTGCCGGCACCCCGGCGGAAACGTCGACCACGGTCGTCGCCATGAAACTCGAGAAGGGACTGGTTTTGGCCGATGCGCGGATGGCGTAGCCGAGCAGCGAGCGCTCGAAGTTGTCGGCCACCGGCTTGTCGGGAAGGCGCCGCTCGCGGGCCGCGTGCGCCAGCACGCCCGGCGCCGCCAGCGCGAGCCCCCGGCGGAACGCGTCCTCCGCCAGCAGGCCGCGCAGGCCGGGCCGCAAGGTCGCGGAGAGCTCCGCGTCGAACAGGCGCTCGGCGTCGGCGTGCTCCCGCGCGGCATCGGACTGGGCGCGCCGCCATTGCCCGAGACGGCGCGCGCCAGGCTCGGCCAGGTCCGCCTGCACCCGGTCGAGCACCGCGTCGTCCAGCCGCGTCGGCGTCCGGTTGTGGATTTCCCGCTTGAGCTGGAGAACGTCACGCCGGTACTGCCTGGCGTCCTTGGCGATGCGCGAAACCAGGGCGAACAGGTGGTCGGTCAACGCTGGCGCGAGCGTCGCCATCGCCTCCAGTGCGGCCTCTGCCCGGTCGAGAGCCGCGTGGCAGCGTGCCGGGCGCAGGGCCTGCAACGCGGAGCAAGGCAGCGTCGCGTAGCGCAACAGGGCGAACGGGGCGGTCGTCCAGCGACCCTGCAGGCGCCCGGCCACCTCGATGGCGGAAGCGTCCAGGGATGGGGCGCAGGCGGGAGCGTCCAGCGTATCGAGCGACATGTTCCGGTTCCGCTAGCTGGCCCAGAGGTAGAAAAGCGCGAGCGAGAGCACGAGGTGCGCCGCCGCGCACGCGCGATAGCGCAGCGCGGCGCGGGCATCGGCAGTGGTGGGCAGGCGGCTGCGCGGCAACAGGGCGTGCCGTCGCGCCAGCTCGTCCTCGAGCAATGCCTCGATGCAGTGGGATCCGTCGCTCGCCGTCAACGGATTGGTGTCGAAGTAGACGAACAGCAGGCAGGCGAACAGCAGCGTGTCCAGCGCCGGCACGCAGTCCGCCGGCGGCGCCGCGTACAGCAGCACGGCTGCGACGATGCCGGCGGCCAGCAGGTTGACGAACGGCCCGGCCGCGGGAATCGCGAAGCGCCGCCAGCGATCGGCGAGCAGGTAGCTCCGGCTCGTGTCGACGTACGGCCCGGGCACGATGCCGCCGTGCAGCACGATGCCGAATTGCCCGGCGGGAATTCCCCCGAGGCGGCACGCGACGGCGTGCGCCAGCTCGTGCACCGGCACGACGACGAAGGCGAACAGCGACAGACCCGCCCAGTGCAGGTGTTCGGCGAGTTCGCGCAGGCCGGGCAGGCGGCCCTCCACGCAGAGTTGCGCGACCAGCGCGAGCGACGCCATGGCCATCGCCCCCGCCAGCGCGGGGGCCACGCGCCCGGGCAGCAGGGCGCGCAGCGGACGCGCGATGACACGGGCACAGGCATCGGCCGCGAACAACGGGTAGCGCCGGCCGCGCGCGCGTCGCGCCTCTTCCTGGCCGTGCAGCAGCCCCGCGCTGCCGAGGGTGCGCAGGAAGGCGCGCAGCTTCGGCTCGACCACCCCCGCGGACGGGTGCAGCGCGCGCAGCCGTCCGCTGAGTTCGTCGAAGGGCGCGCCCGACTGCAGCAGCGGCAACAGGTCGGCGGCCACCGGACTCACCCGCACGGTGCGGCCGCTGCCGCGCGCGACCAGCAGCAACGAGCCGCGGCGCCGGACGACCTCGGTGCCGCCGTCCAGCCGGTAGCGCTCGGGCTCAGTCATCGCAGGGAAAGCCGAAGGAGGCGGCGAACATCGGGCAGTCGCGGTAACGGTCGATCCCGAACAACCGCCCCACCCCTTCCTCGGCGAGCCCGCCCCACATGCTGCCCACCACCTGCCAGCCGAGGGCGGCAAGCTGCACGCGCGCGAGCATCGAGCCGGCCCGGGTGGCCGCCTCGCGGTAGCCGCGCGGGCCGAACCGCCCCAGGGCCGCCTCGAAATCGCAGGTGACGTAGCAGGCGACCGCCGCGTCCGCGTACCCGTGCTGCTGCATGGTCGCCAGCACCTCGGCCCGGCCGATGTCGCCGCGCAGCGGCAGCAGGTCGCCGCGCGCGCGATCCCAACGGTAGGTCCCCACGGGCATCTCCGGGGTGCCGCGCAAGACGGCCATCCAGAACCCCATCGGTACGGCCAGGGCCCGGGCATGGACCCGGCGCCGGTCCGCGTCGTCCGCGATCCTCGCCAGCGAACGCAGGATCGGCGCCGGCACCGGGCGATCGGCGAAGCGCCGGTGCGAACGCCGCGCGCGAACGAGCGCATCGAGCGGGCGGGCGACGTGCGGTGCGACCTCGATCGGCGGCGGCGGCGGCGGCCGCACGGACGTCGGGCCGAGCCGAGAGGCGAGCTCGATGAGCTGGTCGGTGGTCTGGTAATGGTGGCCGAGCGGATCGGGCGGCTCCCCTTCCCGCCACGGCGCACCGATGCCGAGCGCGAAGGTCGGCATGCGGCGGTTGCCCGAGGTGCCGAACTGCAGCAAGTGCGCGGCGACCTTGTCGCGCAGGTCGGGATACTCCACCACGTCGAGCCCCGCCGCCGCGGCGACGTCGTGCAGCACCTGGCAGGCGACGCCGCTGTCCAGCGCGCCGATCCGGAACGAAAACTCGTCGTACTTCTGCCGCGTCTTCAGCGTGTCGCTGGTGCCGATCACCAGCACCGGCGGCAATTCGGCGTCGGCCAGGCCGAGCGCCCCGGCGAGCAACCCGTCCTCGACGAAGCCGATGCGCTCGAGGCAGTGGCCGTAACCGAAGTAATGGTAGGCCCCGGGCTCGAGGCCGGACACGCGCCGCGCCACCACGAACAGATCGCACGAGGCGAGGCCGCCGCCGCTGGCGGCGATCCGGCGCTTGCCGACCGGCGTGTCCTGGTACCCGGCGGCGTACCGCAGCATCCGGCCGAGCAGGCCGAGGTCGGCCCGCTGGCGACTGCCGCGTTCGACATGACGGGTCCACGGCGGCAGCAGGTCGGGTTCCGCCTCGTCGGGCAACCGCACGATCGGCACGCCGTGGCGTGGACGCGGCTCCTTCCGCGTGAGTTCGAGGTTGCTCGCCGCGTAGTGGATCTGGTGGTCGCGCGGCGAACGCAGTTCCTTGCACGTCATGACGTGGGCGGAATGATGGAGGACCCACGCGCGCAGGTCGGGATGGGTGGGCTCCGGCAGTGCGCCCTCCAGCCCGCAGGTGGCGCAGCCCGGCAGGCGCGCGAGGCTGCGCCGCTCGTAGGTGGGGCCATGGACGGAGCGCCCATGCACCCGGCAGGTGTTGTAGAGCTTGACCGAACCCAGGCGCGACAACAGGGTGCTGGCCTGCAGCGCCACCACCGCCGACCAGAACGGCAGGTCTCCGCCGGCTTGCGCCGGCGCGGCATGCAGGGTGCGCATGCAGTCGTAGCACCCGGACTGCCCGGGAATGAAATACGGCCCGATCTCGACGGCGTCCGCGCCGATGTGCGCGTGCAGGGCGCGGATCCCCACGGACTGCGCCGCCCGGAACCAGGCAGGCGCGTCCTCGCCCGCATCGCTGAAGCACGCCACCAGCAGGTCGTATGCGTCCTGGCGCAGGTCGGCGGGCGCGCGCAACAGGTCCAGCGCGCGGAATCCGTGCCCCACCAGGCCCCCGAGGACTTCGCGCCCGGCGGCATTGCCCACCACCGCGACGCGTGCGGCGGCGAGGCGATCGAGCACCTGCCGGCGCGATGCGCTGACCCGGGTGACATCGCAGTAGCGGCCCGCGAAGGCCGCCAGCGCGTCCTGGCCCGGCGGCGGCTCGCCCGGGTCCCCGTCCTCCAGCAGGCCGCGGGTGTAGAGCAGCACCACCGCGTCACGGACCGCGTTCGCGGGCAGCTGCGGAAAGCGCGCGCTCAACTCCTCGATGGTGTGGCGCCCGTCGAGCAGCGGCAGCAGTCGCGGCAGGAACGTGCGCGCCGACTTGCCGCTGATCACCTGCAGCTCGCGGCCGCCTTCGAACAGGAGCGCGTTCTGGCCGTACGGGATCACCAGCACTTCCGGGATGAAGCGAGGACGCGCGGGCAGCGCGAATTCCGGATCCTCGGCGAAGGTGCTGCCGAGGCTGCGCGCATCGATGGTCAGCATGGAAGTCACGCGAGCGCCCCCTCCAGTGCGGGAACGAGGGCTTCCACGTAGCGCCTGTCCGGCCGCCGGCCGGACGCATGCGGCCGGCAGCGGGGGCAGTCGTGCAGCGGGATCAGTTCGCTCTCCATCACCCCGCCGCTGAGCACGTCGACGTGGCGGAAGCGACCCGATGTCGCCGATGTCCTGTGCCCGACGAGGCTGGCCGCGGCGATCGCCACCAGCGCGGGGGTATGGCCCTGCGGTCCCAGCCGCGGATCCAGCGCATAGGCCTGGCGCAGCACGCGGCGACGGTCGCCCTCGCGCCGATGCGCATCGGTCCGCGCCAGGTAGCAGTGGTAGCAACCGGTGCCCGCGCCGGGGTCGATCAGCGGTCCGCAATCGAGCATCGATCCGGACAGTTCGACCACGGCCCAGCGGCGGCCCAGGCGATGACAGGCGTCGTCGAGCCAGCGGCAGGCATCGAGGTAGGGCCGCCAGCTGGCGACCGCGACGAAATCGGAAACCGCGACCGCCGCTTCCAGTGCATCGTCCGCGGCGTCCAGCGGCAGGAGGAGGGCGGCGGGGTCGGCTGCGGCGACGCGTTCGGCGACCGCCAGCCCGAAATCCCCGGCATGCAGTGCTAGCAACGGCATGGTCGGCGCGCCCTCATGCGAAAGGTTGCGGGTAGGGATTGATGTCGGCTTCGGTGAGCGCGCCGAACCCCGCGGCCTTCGGATATTCGTAGAGGCGCGGATGGCCGAGGAAGCGCGCGCGGTGGATGGACGACATCGGCATCAGGCCCGGGATCACCACGCGCACGACCCAGACCCCGCTCTCGCGCAGGTCGTCGGTGGTGAGGTCCACGGCGATCACGTCGGTCCCGATCTCGCGCAGGCGCTGCACCAGGAAGCGCAACCGCTCGCGATCGCCCGCCGGCGCCGGCCGGCCGACGTCCGCCAGCGCCCTTCGCCGCGGCGTGTCCAGCAGGAAGCGGAACGCGTCGCGCCGCGCCGGCTTGCCCATGTAGGAGGCGCCGTCTTCCAGCGCGGTGAAGTCGGCGACGTCGGCAGGATGCTCGCAGCCGTCCTCGAACACCGTGCGCGCGGGCGCCGCCTCGCGGATCGTCTTGGCGCATGCGAGGACCGGGTCGAATTCGGTCGCGCAGTTCACGTATTGCGAGAGGTGCGGGTGCCCTTCCAGCGTCTGGATCGCATAGACGCAGGGCACGCCGACATCGGTCGTTGCGTCGAAGCAGAAGTGCTGCAGCGGACTGCGGCGCAGGCGTTCCAGATTGGGGGCGAGCGCGGCCGGCGGCAGCTTCGGCAGCTCGATGCGCGGCAGCGCGAGCCGCGCCAGCCAGGTCAGGGCGATGGCGTCGCGCTCGATGACTTCGCAGATCGCCGAATTGAGCGCGGCCGCCAGGGTCACGTGCGCCGCGACGCCGGTGGAGATCATCTGCCAGAAGTTCTCGTGCGCGGCGGGCCTGAAGTACAGGTGCGTCATGACCGCGGGGACGAAGCGCTCGCAGCCGTCGACGAGTGACCAGCCGCGGACCCAGCGGATCGGCCTGGTCTTGTCCGGGGGGACGAACGGGCAGCGGGGATCGGCGTATTCGCGCGCGGAGCAGCGCGGCACGGTATCCAGGTCGAGCGCCTGCGCGCCCAGCTCGACCCCGCTCGCCACCACGAACTCGTCCTCGGCGTAGGCGAAGGTGGCGTAGCGCTCGGCGCCTTCCATCACGGCGCGCAGCCAGGCCAGTTCGGGATCCACGTCCGCGCCGGAGCCGCCGATCGGTTCCCGCGACGCATCCTCGCCGGAGGACGCGCGCACGTGCGGGAAGATCGCCGTGAGGTTGCCGAGGTTGGCGTTGACCATCTCGAAATCCGGAGACGCATCGTCGCCGGGAACCCGCGCGGCGCCGCCGAGGATGCCGCCTTCGGGCATCAGCAGGCGGCTGACGGGGTACTTGGCCCGCAGGTAGTCCTGGTCCAGGGACAAGACCTTGTTCATGCCACCGCGCGCTCCGGCTCGTCCTGCTGCGCCATCTCGAGCAGGGTCGCCAGGTAGGACTCCTCCAGCGTCGCGATCCCGAGCCGGTTCATCATCAGGTGGGAGAAGTTGAGGCTCAGCACGTCGCGACGGACGCCCGCCCCGTCGCCCAGCGCCCGGTAGCCACGGGCGGCTTCGAGCAGGCCGGCACGCCAGTCGCGGACGACGCCAGCGGCTTCGACGGGAAGCTCCGCCTCGGCTTGCAGCACCGGATGGCCCGCCTCGCGCAGCTCGTCCGCCTTGAGCTTGAAGCGCTGCCGCCAATCCTGCGCGGCGGGGCTGTCTCCCCCCAGCCAGTACAGGCTGTACTGCGCCCAGTACTCGGCCGCGCGGCGCGAGGGAAACGCGGCCGCCGGCTCGTGCATGAGCCAGGGCGCCAGCGTCTTGCGCGAATACAGGCCGACCTCCTCGTCCCGCAGGATCCGGCCGGCCAGCGTGGAGGACAGGTGGAACACGCCCTCGGCGATCGCGAGGGCCTCGCCCCTGCCGTACTTGTCCGACTCCGGCACATAGGCATCGGAGGCGATGCGCAGGCGTGGATCGACCTGCGGCACCTCGACCCCGTCCGTCATGTAGTCCGGCAGGCTGACCATCGGCCGGTACGTGCCCGGCAGGAAGTCGTACATCCGGTCGAGCATCTCGCCGCAGTCGCGACGGACCAGCGCGCTCGTGTGTTCCTGCTCTCCCGCCTTCGGCAGGAACCGCAGGCGCACGTGGAAGCCGGTCTCGTCGACGTAGCGCAGGAAAAACCACTTGTCGATCGACCTGCTGGCCGACATCCGGCGGCACAGCTCGGCCAGGAACGCATCGGCGCGTTCGGATTGCGTGCCGAAATACAGCTTCAGGTATTCCCAGCTCGGGCCACTGGTCGAATCCATTCTCTCTTCCCCTCAGGAACGTTGGCGGATCAGCGAAGCGGTGCGGCGCCGCTGCGGGGCCGCGTTGTGATCAGTGTCGAAGCGGAAGGTGCGCAGCGCGACCACGACCGCCAGCAGCGAGAAACCGAGGATCGCGAGGACGTCAACCCACGCCGGCCAGACACCGGACTCGCCGGTGATCACCTGCCGGTACATGTCGCTGAGGTAGCTGATCGGAAGCACGCACGCGATCAGGTACTGCGCGGTGGAATCGCGCGGGTCCAGGAAGATGTTGCCGCCCAGCAGCATGGCGAAATTGATGATCAGGATCATCGCGGTGCCGGCCTGGGGATTGACCGCCATGCCGGCGATCGCGTAGCCGATCGACACCAGCAACACGATCCCGAGCGTGGAGACAGCGAATACCTGCGCCCACTGCGCTGCCGACAGGTCCAGCATGAACGAACCGGCGACCAGGATTGCCGTCACCTGCACCATCGCCACGCAGGCGCGGATCGCCACCTGCCCGACCAGCAGCTCGCCCAGCGTGAGCGGCGTCAGCGACAGGTAGCGGAGGGTGCCGCGGTCGCGCGCCTGCAGCAACGGCACGGCGGTGGCGAACAGCCCCAGCTGGACCATCGCCAGCGCGAGCAGCCCCGGGAAGGTGAAGCTGAACTCCGAACGCACCTCGCCGGGCGGGCTCTTCACCTGGTACTCGAAGATGCGCGCGTCGTGGGCGTCCCGGCCCATGCGGTCGCGCACCGCGTCCAGCAGCAGCCGCGAGAACGGCTCGTAGCGCGGCCCGGACACGAGTTCGATGCGGCCCGCGTCGCGGGCGAACCCGGAGTCCCTGACGACCACCACCACGTGCACCTCCCCCTCCCTGAGGGCGGCGGTCGCGCGGTCGAGGGAAAGCGTGGTGACCTCCATGCCCGGGCTGCTCGTCAGGGCCTGCACGAACTGCTGGCTGGCATGGTCGCCGGCCACGTCGACGACCCCGATCTTGAACTTCAGGGTCGGGTTGGCGAGGTCGGCCAGGATCAGCCCGAACACGAACAGGACCGGAAAGATGATGTTGAGGAACAGGGTTCCGAAATCGCGGTGGAACTCGCGCCCCTGGATCAGGACCAGCGCACGCACGCGCTCGAACGAGAAGGTCATCCGCGGATCCCCCGGCCGGTGAGCTTGATGAACACGTCCTCGAGGGTCTGCGAGGTGATGCGCAGGTCCTCCACGACCAGCTCGCCCCGCGCCTGTCGGGCAAGCAGGTCGGTCAGCGAGGTTTCCACGTGGTCGCTCTGCAGGCGCACGGGGACCAGTCCGTCCGCGCGCGGCTCCGCGACCGTCGCCCGCCCGCCGAGATCCGCCGGCAACCGGGTGGTGGCGAACTCGAGGTTGCGCTCCGGGCAGTGCGCCGCGATCAGGTCGCGCGGCCTGCCGCGCGCGATCACGCGCCCGCGGTCGAGGACCAGCACCTGGTCGCAGAGGCGTTCGGCCTCCTCCATCTGGTGGGTGGTCACAAGGATCGCGGCGTCGCGGCGCCGGCGCTGGTCCGCCAGCAGGTCCCACACGGCCCGCCGCGCCTGCGGATCCAGTTGCGAGGTCGGCTCGTCGAGGAACAACACGTCGGGATCGCCGACCAGCGCCATCGCCACGACGACGCGCTGCTGCTGCCCGCCCGACAGCGTGCGGTAGAGCGCGTCGCGCTTGCCGTCCAGGCCGAGCGCCTCGAGCAGCTCGTCCGGATCGCGCGAGCGCGGATGCATCGTGCGCTTGAAGCGCATCAGCTCCGGAATCTTCAGCAGCGGCGGCAGCACGCTGTTCTGCATGGTCACCCCGAGGCGGGGCTTGACCCGGGCGATGCCCTGCCTGCTGCCGACGTCCTCGCCCAGCACCCGGGCCTCGCCCGAGTCGGCGCCGATCACGCCTTCGAGGATCGACACCATCGTGGTCTTGCCGGCGCCGTTGGGGCCGAGCACCCCGACGATTTCGCCGGGATGGATCTCGAGGTCCACCCCGAGCAGCGCCTCGACGCGACGATCGCCGTCGCCGTATCCCTTGTACAGGCCGCGCGTCAGCACGGCCGCCTCGCGCCAGGCGGGTGCGGCGGCGGCCGGTTCCGCGCGCGCGGACAGTTCCTCTCGTACGGCGCTCATCCGGCCACCTCCTGCGTGGCCGCCAGCGGCCGTTGCTCCAGCGTGCCGTCGCCGTCGCCGGCAAACGACACGTCGATGCTCATGTTCGGGAGCACGCGGCGATCGCGCTCGAGGAAATCGATGATCACTTCGACCGATGCGGTTTCCCGCTGCGCCACCGGCATGATCGTCGCCACCCGGCCGCGCAGGCGCAGCTCTGGGAAGGCGCGCGGGACCATCGTCACCATCTGGCCGGGGTGCACGCGGCCGATGTGCTTCTCGTTGACGTTCACCCGCACCTGGATGGATGCCATGTCCACCAGCGTGCATATCCCGGTGCGGGTGAAGCCGCCCCCGGCCGAGATCGGCGAGACGATTTCCCCGACCTGGGCGGCAAGCTCGGTGACCATGCCGTCGAACGGGGCGACGACCTCCATGTTCTTCTGCCGCTGCCGCTGCACCGCAAGCTGGCGCGCGGCGACGGCGATTTGCCCCGCCGTCGCCGCGCGCTGGGCGCGCATGCGGCGCACTTCGTATTCCGCGGCCTTGTACGCGTCCTCGCTGACGTAATGCTGCTCGGCCAGGCGGCGCAGGCGCTGGAACCTGTCGAGCGCCGCCTGCAGTTCGACGTCGCGCTGTTCCGACACGCGGCGGGCGGCGTCCAGTTCCGCGGCGGACAGCTTGACCTGCTGGTCCACCTCGTGCGGGTCCAGCCGCGCCAGCACCTGTCCGGCGCTGACCAGGTCGCCCTCGCGCACGCGTACTTCGGTCAGCCTGCCGGTCGTCTCGGAGGACACGGTCGCGCGCCGGGCGGCGACCACGTAACCGCTCGCATCGAGCAGGCTGCCGGCGGCCGGAACCTCCGGCGCGGACGCCGCGGGCGCGGCGTGCGCGGCCACCACCGGGACGGGCGACTGCCGGTGCGCGATCAGCCATCCGGCCACCACCGCGGCGCCCACCACCAGCAGGAGGCCCGCGGGCATCCGCCACCCCGGGCGCGCCCGCCCCGCGGCCTCGCGCCCGCGCAGGCCGGCGGCTGTCGCCGGATCCGCCGGGACGGGCCCGAGGAAGCTGGCCATCAGGTCGCGCTGGTGTCCGGCGCGGGCGCTCGCCGCGCGTGCTTGATCGTTCATGGGCTCAGCGCGATTCCCGGGCCTGCGGGCGCTTGTCCGCGATCACCAGCCAGGCGAACCCGAGCGCGAAGAGGGCGGTAACGACGCCGAGGGGCAGCGTGACCGTGGGCAGCACCGAGGCATTGGCCGCGCGCAGCAGTCCGAACGCGGAGACGCCGTAGAACAGCATGTTGCCCATGCCGATCGGGCGCCCGAACACGCCGCCCACCGCGCCCCGCGCCATCCAGTTGATGACGCCCAGCGCCAGCAGGGCGCCGGCCAGCACCTGCAGCGCCACCCCCGCCACCGGCATTCCGGTGAATCCGAGCATGCCCGCGATCTCGGTCGGGGCGAAGTTGAGCACCGCCCCGAGGGCGATCAGGAAAAGGGCGGCGAGGGTCATGATCACGACGGCCATGGTTCGGCTCCTGGATGAAGTCAGACGGGTTGTGCGGTAGCGGCCAGGTATTCGGTGAACAGCTCTTCCCGCCACTGGTGGACGGATCCCAGCCCGAGCCGCCGCGCGTGCTGTTCGAGGGTCCCGCCGATGCGTCCGTGGCGTTCCTGGTACCAGTCGAGCACGTCCTCGAGCGCACCCACGTCCTGCTCGCCGATCTGCCCGATTTCCATCTCGGTGCTCATCCGCCATTTCGCCGCGACCCGCGCCGCCACGCGCGCATAACGGCCTTCCAGCTTGAGCACCGGCATCAGGTGGCGATCGACCTGGGCGATGTGGCGGGAGCGCAACAGCGCGAGGCTCTCTTCCAGGCGGGCGAGCGCCAGGCATTCCTCCCTGCCCAGCCGCTCCCGCTCGAGCCATTCGGCCAGCGCCGCCGCCGAGTGCAGTCCGCGCCGCTGGCGAAAGGTCGACAGGACGGTCCTGTCGTCGGGGACGGCGAGGCCGAGCCGGCGCAGTTCCTGCCCGGCGAGGAACAGCAGCAGCGCGCGATCGACCAGCTGTTCGCGATCCGGCTCGAAGATCCGCGCGTGGTTGCGGATCCGCTCGAAGTGCGTTCCCTCGCCGCCGAAGCCGTGCTGCCCGCAGTAGGTCTCGACCGTTTCCCAGTACACCGTGTGCTCGAACTCGAAAGCGGGCGCCTGCGACGGAGCCCCGGCGCGCGACGCCGCAAGCGTCCGCAGCACTTCGACCGCGTCATCGCGCTTGCGGTCCGGCCGGGTTTCCTCCAGCCACGCACGCAGGGCCTGCACCTTCGCCGGCGCCAGGCCGAGCGCCGCGGCATCGGCCAGCAGCAGTTCCCAAGTGCGTTCCGGGTAGAAGCGCGCCTTGGAGCGTCCGACGAGTTCCGCCGCCGGATCCGGGTCCAGCAGTCCGGCCCGCACCGCGTCCGCGATGCCGGCGCGGAGGTTGACCATCGCCACCGACGTCGAGCGATAGCCCTGGTCCGCGCTGCCGTGCGCGACAGCGACCTCGTCGTCGTCGGTCAGGGTGCCGTCGGCGAAGTCGCGATAAACCGCGCCCACGCCGACCATCCCGAACGCATCCAGTTCGGCGGCGCGCAACGCCCCCATGCTGGCGCCGCCGTAGACCCGGATGCCTTGGCGCAGCGCGTGCAGGATTTCCTTGTGCCAGACCGCGGGAACCCGTTCGAACAGGCCGTCGATGATGGCGATCGCCCGCGGCTGCTCGCAGGCCGCGCGGTACACGTCGCCCATCTGCACCGGCGGCCGGTAGTCGGCGGCGCAGATCGCGCGGGCCTCGTCGCGTTCGAGGCTGGGGCCGAGGAACACGATGTCGTTCACGCGGCGAGCTCCCTGGCGAGCCGGCGCGCCCGTTTCCCCGGGCGATACAGCGGCGTGAGGTAGGGCTCCAGCTCGGGCACCACGACCTTCACCACCGGCACGCCTAGCTCCGGCCGGGTCAGGTCGACCGCGACGGCGCTTCCGATCCCGGCCTTGCGCAACTGCTCCAGCAGCGTCCGCAGGTCGTCCTGGACCCGGGCCCCGACTGGCAGGCCGGACTTCTGGAAAGGCAGGCGCGGCGCGGGCTCGCGCAGGTGCGCGATGATCCGTTCCTGGTCTTCCCGGTTGCCGGCCCGGACGTAGTCGGCCTGGAAGATGTCGTCGCGGCTGCCGGTGATCGCGGTCAGGCGGCTCTGGATCGCCTCGTTGACGGCACGCGACAGGGCGATCGCCGGATCCAGGTGCGTGCCCGCGCCGAAGTACGCGGGGATCGGCCGCCAGTCGGGCGACGCCGGGTCTTCCAGGATCACGCAGCTGAATGTCGGCACGCCGATGTCGCTGGTGACGTCCCACGCGCCGACGACGATGCCCTTCGCGTGCAGGGTGTCCAGGATCGCGCGCAACGCCGGCGCCTCCACCGTCGCCAGGTCGACCTGGCGCTGCTTGCGATGGGTGGGCGAATACAGTTCCCACAGCGACATCGCGTCGCGCTCGATGACTTCCGCCAGCGCGTGCACCATCGCCTCGGCCAGGTGGTTGCCCGACGACAGCCCATTCGTGCTTTCGAGGAAGATGGGCGATTGCCCGGCCTGCCTGACCAGGTTGATCGACACCAGTTCGTAGGGCACCCAGCAGGGGCGCCGCGCGATCAGGTCGAACCCCTCGACCCAGGGGATGCAGCGGGCCGGGTCGTAGGTCGCGTCCGACCGGACCGGGGCATGGGCCATGTCGATGGTCGCGCCGCCCCTGGCGATCTCCGCATGGGATCCGATCCGGACCGGCAGTCCGATCCGCTCCGCGTGCCACAGCTCGAGCGACTCCATCAACGCCGACACCATCGCCGCCTCGATGGTTTCGCCCTTGCCCTGCGAAGTCGCCAGCGAGCGCGAGTTCGGCCGGATCGCGACGCACACCGGCAGGCCGATCCGGTCCAGGCCGGTGATGTTGGCGATCCGGGTGATGCCGAGCGCGGGCATGTGGCGCCGGTTGGCCGCCAGCGTTTCCGCCGGGTCGCGCGCGCGGTGGGTGCCGCGGAAGTAGCGCTTCGCGGTGCTGGCGTGGAGGGCGTCGAGGATGGATTGGGTCATGCTGGGCTCACCGTCGTTCCGACAACGCCTGCGAGATGGTCAGTCGCAGCACGTTCCAGGCCGGATAGAGACTGCCCGCGACGCCGATGGCGACCGCCAGCAACGCGGCCTGCGCGAGGATCCAGGGCGACACGGCGAAGGAGAAGGCGACCTGGTTGTAGTTCGTCGAATGCAGGACGGTCGAGGTTTGCAGTCCGTCGAACGCCAGGTAGGCGGCGAGCGCGCCGATCGCGCCGCCCACGCAGGTGAGCAGCGTGGATTCACCCAGGGTGGCCGAGAAGATGGCGTGGTCGGAAAACCCGAGCGCCTTCATCGCGCCGATCTCCCTGATCCGCGCGCTGGTCGACGCGTAGCTGGTGCCCAGCGCGGCGAACGCGGCGCCGAGCGCCATCAGCGCGCTGACGCCATAGCAGAGCACGTGCAGGAACGTGCGCAGGGCCCGCGATTGCTCCGCGAGGTAGTCGCCGAGGTCGAACGCGCGCAGTTCCAGGCGCGGGTCGTCCTCCAGCTGGCGGTTGAAGTCGCGCAGTCCCACTCCGTCCGCCAGTCGCAGGTGCAGGACCTGGACCATCCCGCCGCGGTCCAGCGCGGACGCCAGCGCACCGGCGTCGACCCACAGTTCCGATTCGGCGAGGCCGCCGGCGGCCGAGAAGCGGCCCACCACCCGCCACGGCATGCCGCCGATGTCGATGTCCTCGCCGATGCCCGCGCCGGCCAGGCGCCCGGCCGCCAGCCGGCCGACGAGCACCTCCCGGCGCCCGCTCCCGGGCCTGCGTCCCTCGGTGACGACGACCCCGGTCAAACCGTAGGCAGCCTCCTCGACGCCGCGCACGGCCATGTTGAGCACGGCGCCCGGCAGGCGCGACGGCAGCTTCGCCGTCGTATAGACCTCGGCGGACAGCAAGGGGCGGCCGGCCGGGCCGCGCGCGACTTCGCGCATCTGCCGCACCAACGCGACGTCGTCCCCGCCGATGCTGCTCGCGACTTCCGCGGTCGCGCCGTTCATGAGCACGATGACGCTGTCGGCGGCCGCGGTTGTCTGCACGACGCGCCGGTAGCCCTCGGCGATCGACAGCAACGCGACCAGGACGGTGACGACGCCGGCCGCGCCTGCCACGGTGAGCGCCGCGCGCAGCGACCGCTTGCGGATGCTGGCCAGGCCCACCTTCATCAGGACGGCCGTCTGGTGCAGGAGTTCGCTCATGCCGCCCGCCCCAGGTCGGTCGCCGGGTCGATCCGCCAGGCGCGGTGCGCCGGCGCCGCCGCCGTCAGCAGGCTGACCGCGGCGATCGCCAGCGCGAGCCAGCCCAGGTCGCGCCGCGCGAAGTGGATCGAGGACAGCGTCACGCTGTATTCCGCGATCTCCGGCAGCACGAAGTAGAGGGCGGCGAAGCCCAGGCCCGCGCCCAGCGTGATCACGATCGCGGCTTCCGCCAGTACCTCCAGCGCCACGCGGGCGTCGCCCGCTCCGAGCGCCTTCATCGTGGCGATCTCGCCGGCACGCTCGTTGACCGAATGGATCAGCCCGTTCGCGGTCACCAGCAGCAGGGTGAAGAACACCGCGAGGATCGCCGTGCGCACGATCAGGCCGAAGTCACCGACCTGCTTGATGAGTTCCTGCGCGAACATCTGCTCGGTCGCGGTGTGCGTCTGGTACGGCGAGTTGGCGAACATGGCGTCGATTTCCTTCGCCACCTGCTCCGCCTGCCGCGGATCCTTCACCCGCACATTGAACCAACCGACCGTGCGCCGCGCATTGACCCGGCCTTCGTCGACGTAGCTGTAGTGCATCAGCAGGGAATTGGTGTTCCCCGCGGGATCGCTCGAGTCGTAGATCGCCGCGACCCGGAACGTCCAGTTGGTGCCCCCGCCCCGGCGCGGATAGAGGTAGGAGAAGATCGGCACGAGGTCGCCCACCTTCCATCCGTGGCGCTCGGCGAGGGTGCGGCCGACGGCGATCGTCGCGGGATCGTCCAGCCAGCGCTGCAGGTCCCCGGGGTCGGCGATGCGCATCTCCGGGATCAGTTTCATGAACGAGCGGGGCTCGGTCGCGATCGCCATCAGGCCGTTCGACGGGTCCCGGTAGAAGCCGCCGAAGAACAGGTTGCGACTGACCGCCGCGACCTTGTCGTTGTCGGCGATCCGTTGCTCGTAGGCCAGCGGGAGCGGCTGCATGATCGACACCGAGTTCGCCACCACCAGGCGCTCGGCCTTGTCGAACGACACGCCGGCGTTGAACACGCGATCCAGCGACAGCAGCAGGCCGAAGAAGAAGAAAGCCACGAACACGGTCAGCAGGGAAACCGCCAACAGCAGCTTCCACCGCAGCACGTTCGCCATGACCAGGCGCAGGACCATCGTCAGGCCACCGTCGCCAGCCGGCCCTTGTCGAGCCTGATCGTGCGACGCGCGAAGCGCGCGGCTTCCGGGTCGTGGGTCACCATCACCACCGTCTTGCCGTAGTCGCGATTCAGGATGGAAAGCAGCTCCATGATCTCGACCCCCGTCTGCCGGTCCAGGTCGCCGGTCGGCTCGTCGCAGAGCAGCAGGGAGGGGTTGGTGACGATCGCGCGTGCGATCGCCACCCGCTGCTGCTCGCCGCCGGAGAGCTCGTGCGGGTGATGGCACATCCTGTGCTCCAGCCCGACCAGGCGCAGCGCGTCCTCCGCGCGACGCCGGCGCTCGGCGCGCGGCAGGCGTTGCAGGGAGAGCGGCAGGGCCACGTTGTGCCGCGCGTCCAGCACCGGGATCAGGTTGTAGAACTGGAAGACGAAGCCGACCTGCGCGGCGCGCCAGCGCGCCAGCGCCCCGCGCGTCATCCGGTCGAGCGCGACGCCCTGCACCCGGACACGCCCCCTGCTCGGGCGATCGAGTCCGCCGATCAGGTTCAGCAGCGTGGTCTTGCCGGACCCGGAGGGCCCCATCACCGCGACGAATTCGCCCGCGCCGATCGCGAGGTCGACACCAGCCAGCACCTCGGTGCCACGCCCGCCGCGCAGGTGCACCCGGCTCACGTCCTCGAGGTGGACCATCGGAGCCGTGGAGTGGTCGGCCGGCACCGGCCGTTCGAACGTCGCGTCCATGGGATCCTCAGTACACCGCGGCCGTGGCATCGACATCCCGCGCCCAGGCTTCCAGGCCGCCATCGAGGCTGGCCACGTTGTCGAACCCGCGCTCGATCAACAGCCGCGCGGCCGCCAGCGAGCGAACACCGCTCTTGCAGTAGCACACCACCTCGACGCCGCGGTCGAGCAGGTGTAGTTGTTGCT
>DASRZN010000259.1:0-15940 GCA_035686325.1 Lysobacteraceae bacterium | reverse complement strand
CAACACCCCGTCGGTGTGCCGCAAGGCCTACATCGACCCGGCGGTGTTCGCCGGCTGGCGCGACGGCCGCCTGCAGCGCGCCGCGGCGCGGGCGCGCGGCGAACGGCAGTGGGAGCAGGCGGCGCTGCGCTTCCTGCGCCGCGCGCACCGCGCGGGATGAACCTTCACCGCGCCTGCGGACGCGCGGGCGGACACTCGGCGCTCCCTTACTCCCGGAGCGTCCCATGGCCCGATGCGACGTCTGCGGCAACGACTACGACAAGGCCTTCTCGATCAACGGCCCGCTCGGCGGTGGCACCTTCGATTCGTTCGAATGCGCCATCCACAAGCTGGCGCCGAGCTGCGCGCACTGCGGCTGCCGGATCATCGGCCACGGCGTCGAGAACGACGGCACGTTCTACTGCTGCGCGCGCTGCGCGCGCTCGGCGGGCGTGATCGGGGTCGACGACCGGATTTGAGCGCCTAGCCGCAGCGCACGTCGACGATGATGTTGTCGTCGTCGACGTCGATGTTGAGGCGGCTGCTGCGGTACTCCATGGTGATCATCGTGTCCGGCGTGAGCACGCGGGCGGTATCGGCGTGCGCGGCCAGGCGCGCCTGCTCGACGACCTCGGCGGTCGCCTCGCGGCCGATCAGGCCCTTGGCGGCGTCGGCGGTGCAGGGATCGCGCAGCGGCGGCAGGGTGCCGCCGGTCTTCGCGTTCGGCGGCGGGCCGCCGGCCTGCGAGTTCGGCGGCGGCACCGGCGAGGCGCAGGCCGACAGGGACAGGGTGAGCAGGGCGGTGGCGGGCAGCATGCGCATGCGACGGCTCCGGGAAGGGAAGGCACAGCTTGGTGCGCGACGGGTGTGCGCAGGATAAATGGCGGGCGCCCCGCCCGTATCCTGTCGCGGTGACGACACCCGACTTCCCGATCGCGCCCCTGCTGCCGCAGGTGCTGGCCAGCCTCGCCGCTCATCCGCGGCTGGTGCTGGAGGCGCCGCCCGGCGCCGGCAAGACCACCCAGGTCCCGCCGGCGCTGCTCGGCGCGGACTGGCTCGGCGGCCGCCGCATCGTGATGCTGGAACCGCGCCGCGTGGCCGCGCGCGCCGCCGCCGGCTTCATGGCGCGCCAGTTCGGCGAGGAGGTCGGCGCCACCGTCGGCTACCGCATCCGCTTCGACAGCCGCGTGTCGTCGCGCACCCGGATCGAGGTCGTCACCGAGGGCATCCTCACCCGCATGCTGCAGGACGATCCGCTGCTCGAGGGCGTGGGCGCGCTGCTGTTCGACGAATTCCACGAACGCCACCTCGCCGGCGACCTCGGCCTGGCGCTGGCGCTGGACGTACAGGCCGGCGTGCGCGAGGACCTGCGCCTGGTGGTGATGTCGGCGACGCTCGACGGCGAGCGCCTCGCGCAGTTCCTCGACGCACCGCGCCTGGCCAGCGAAGGGCGGAGTTTCCCGGTGGCGGTGTCGCATTTCCCGGCGCGCCGCGAGGAGGCGCCCGCACACCAGCTGCGCCGCGCCGTGCAGCACGCGCTCGCCGCGCATCCCGGCGACGTGCTGGTGTTCCTGCCGGGCCAGCGCGAGATCGCGCAGGCGCAGGCGCTGCTGGCCGACGCCGATGCCGAGGTGCTCGCGCTGCACGGCGAGCTGCCGGTCGAGCAGCAGGCCCGCGTGCTGCAGCCGGCCGCCGACGGCACGCGCCGGGTGGTGCTGGCGACCAACGTCGCCGAATCCAGCGTGACCCTCCCCGGCGTGCGCGTGGTGATCGACAGCGGGCTGGCGCGCGAGCCGCGCTACGACCCCAACTCCGGCTTCTCGCGGCTGCAGGTGGTGGCGATCGCGCAGGCCTCGGCCGACCAGCGCGCCGGCCGCGCCGGCCGTGTCGCCGACGGCTGGGCGTACCGGCTGTGGCCGGAATCGCAGCGGCTGGAGCCGCAGCGGCGACCGGAGATCGCGCAGGTCGAGCTCGCCGGACTGGCGCTGGAGCTGGCCGCGTGGGGCAGCGACGCATTGCGCTTCGTGGACCAGCCACCGTCCGGCGCGCTCGCCGCCGCGCGCGAACTGCTGCAGCGCCTCGGCGCGCTCGACGCGGGCAACGCGATCACCGCGACGGGACGATACATGCTCGCGCTCGGCACCCATCCGCGCCTGGCGGCGATGCTGCTGGCGCCGCGCGATGACGGCGAGCGCGCGCTGGCCTGCGACCTCGCCGCGCTGCTGGAGGCGCGCGATCCGCTGCGCGCGCGCAGCGACGCGCTGGCGCAGCGCTGGCAGGCGCTCGCCGCGTTCCGCGCCGGTCACGCGCCGGCGGACGCCAGCCGCAGCGCGCTGGCGGCGATCGACGCCGCGGCGAAGCAGTGGCGCCGCCGCCTGCGGGTGGACGCCGCGCCGCCGTCCGCCGCGCCTGCGCACCTGCTCGGCGACCTGCTGCTGCATGCCTTCCCCGACCGGATCGCCCGCCAGCACGCGCAGGATCCGCGTCGCTACCAGCTGGCCAACGGCCGCATGGCGCGCCTCACCGACGACAGCGCGCTGTACGGCGAGCCGTGGCTGGTCGCCAGCGAGCTGCGCTTCGAGCGCAACGACGCGCTGCTGCTGCGCGGCGCGCCGCTGGACGAGGCGCGCTTGCGCCGCGGGTTCCCCGCGCGCTTCGTGGAGGAGGACGCGGTGCGCTGGGACGCGCAACGGCAGGCGCTGGTCGCCGTGCGTGAGCAGCGCTACGACGGCATCGTGCTCGACAGCCGGCCGGCCGGTCGCGTCGATCCGACGCTGGCCGCGCGCGCGCTCACCGACGCGGTGCGCACGCTCGGCCTCGACGTGCTGCCGTGGACCGAGGCGCTGTCGCAATGGCGCGCGCGCGTGCGCAGCCTGCGCGACTGGATGCCCGAGCTCGGCCTGCCCGACCTGTCCGACACGGCGCTGCTCGCCAGCCTTGACGACTGGCTGCTGCCCGCCTTCGCCGGGCACACCCGCCTCGACGCGCTCGACGAGCAGGCGTTCGCCGACACGCTCAGGTCGCGCCTGGACTGGGCGCAGCGGCAACGCGTGGACGCGCTCGCGCCGGTGCGCATGCGGGTGCCGTCGGGACAGGAGCGGCGCATCGATTACGGCTACGACGACGCGGCCGGCGCGCCCGAAGCGCCGGTGCTGGCGGTCAAGCTGCAGGAACTGTTCGGCCTCGCCGAAACCCCGCGCATCGCCGACGGCCGGGTGCCGCTGACCCTGCACCTGCTCTCGCCCGCGGGCCGCCCGCTACAGGTCACCCAGGATCTGCGCGGCTTCTGGGAACGCACCTACCCGGAAGTGAAGAAGGAGATGAAGGGCCGCTATCCGAAGCATCCGTGGCCCGACGATCCGTGGTCGGCGACCGCGACGCACCGGGCCAAGCCGCGCGGCACCTAGGGCGACAAGCCAGTCCCGCTTTGCGCGAGCCGACAAGGCATCGTCCTCTCACGCCGGCTCAACGGCCCGCTCTTCACACTGCGGCGCAACGTTGAACGGGAAGGAAGCAGCGATGTCCAGGTTCTCGCATCTCAACGACCGCGCGCTGCGCATCGCCGGCCAGGTCGGCGACACCCTCCGCGACGCGGTGCCCGACCGCGCGATGCGCTGGGTCGAAACCGGCGCCGCGCTCGGCGCGCTGAAGACCGGCACCCGCGGCGCCGGACTCCTGGTGCGCCGGCATCCGGTCGCGCTCGCGACCGCGGCGGTGGCCGGCGCCGGCCTGCTCGCCTACGCGCTGCGCAAGCGCGCCCAGCGCAGGGCCGCCGAACGCGCCAACGGCGAGGGCGAGACGATCGAAGGCGAGGCGCGCCGGGTCGAAGCGCGCCGGAATACGCGCGCGAAGACGCGTTCGCGTGCGTCGCAGTCACAGCAGGGCGCCGACGCGCAGGCCTGACCGCCTGCCCTCGCCGCAACCCTCTCCCGCAAGCGGGAGAGGCGGAACGGCACCGAGAGATGGGTCAAGGTTGCCACCTCTCCCGTTTACGGGAGAGGTCGAGCGCGCCAGCGCGAGGGTGAGGGTGCCGCTTTGGCGAAAGGCTGGTCCCGAGCGGATAGACGGAACGCCGTCGTCAGCCCGCCACGCCCTCCCGGGCCGCTGTGGTGCCCGCCTGCAGCACCGGCAATTCGATCACGAAGCAGGCGCCGCCGCCCTCGCGGTCCTCGTACCAGAGGTTGCCGCCGGCGTTGACGACGATCTGCCGCGCCAGCGACAGGCCGAGCCCGCTCGACATGCCGTCCTCGCGCACGCCCAGCCGCGCGAACGGGCGGAACAGCTCGCCCTGCCGCTCGGGCGGCACGCCGTCGCCACGGTCTTCCACCCGCAGCTGCCAGTGGCCGCCGGCGCCGCGGCGCACGGCGAGGGTCAATTCACCGCCGCCCGCGGCGTACTTGATCGCGTTGCTGACCAGGTTCTCGGCGACCTGGCGCAGCACGCGTGCGTCGATCGCGACCTGCAGCGGGCCATCGCCGGCGCGTTCGACGCGCAGGCGCATGCCGCGCGCCTCCAGCTGCAGTTCGTAGCGTTCGACCAGCCACTCGAGCAGGCCGTGCAGGCAGGCCGGGTGTTCGACCACGCCGCCGCGCGCGCCCGCCGCGGCGACCTGCTTCTGCGCCTCGAGGTAGCGGCGGATGTAGCCGATCGCGTCGCGCGTGCTTTCGTGGATGATCGCGAGGTAGCGCGGCACCCGCTCGGGCTTGCACGCGCCCTGCTGCAGCACCTCGCTGGCGAACAGCACGCTGCTGAGCGGGTTCTTGAGGTCGTGCGCGACCAGGTTGACCAGTTCCTGGCGTTCGTGGGCGACGCGCTCGAGGCGGTCACGGGTGAGCTTGAGGCCGATGTGCGCGTTGACGCGCGCCAGCAACTCCTCCGGGAAGAACGGCTTGGTGACGTAGTCCACCGCGCCGGCGGCGAACGCGCGCAGCAGTAGCTCGCGGTCCTGCGCGGCGGTCAGGAAGATCACCGGCACCTGCTGCAGGGCCGGCCGCTTGCGCAGTTCGGCGAGCAGCTCGAAGCCGTCCATGCCCGGCATCATCATGTCCAGCAGCAGCAGGTCCGGCGCCTGCGCGGCGGCCAACTCCAGTGCCTGCTCGCCCTGGCTCGCGGTCGCCACCTCGTAGCCCTGGCGCGACAACAGCGCGCTCACCGCCTTCAGGTTGGCGGGCTGGTCGTCGACGACCAGGAGTCGGCCGGGTTGGGCGGCTTGGTTGGGCATGCTGCTTCCTGTTGCGGCCCGGTCCGGCCCGCATCCGAGACGGCCGGACGAATCCACGACGTTAGCAGACTCGCGCACACGGCTTTCACGTTCGGGTAACGAACCGTGAACCGTTCAGCGGACGGCATGGCGCGGGTCGCAAACGCGCCATGCGCCGGGCGCGAGCCCCTCCAGGGCGATGCCGCCGATCGCGACCCGGACCAGGCGCAGGGTCGGCAGCCCGACCCCCGCGGTCATGCGCCGGACCTGGCGGTTGCGGCCTTCGCGCAGCACCAGTTCCAGCCATGCGTCGGGGACGCGCTTGCGGAAACGCACCGGCGGATCGCGCGGCCACAGCGCGGGTGGTTCGATCCGGCGCGCGTCGGCGGGCCGGGTCGGCCCATCGTTGAGAATCACGCCCGCACGCAGCCGCGCGAGCTGGTCCGGATCGGGCTCCCCTTCGACCTGCACCCAATAGGTCTTGGGCTGCTTGTGGCGCGGATCGGCGAGACGGTGCACCAGCGCGCCTTCGTCGCTGAGCAGCAGCAGGCCTTCCGAATCCAGGTCCAACCGGCCGGCCGCATAGACCCCCGGCGGCAGGCCGAATTCGGCGAGCGTGCGCCGCGGCGGATCGCTGCGGTCGGTGAACTGGGTCAGCACGCCGTACGGCTTGTTGAAGGCGATCAGCATGGCGCAGGCAGTCCGGGATCGGCGCCGGCTTCCTCCAGCAACCACGCGCGCAGCGCCTGCAGCCCGGCGTGCCCGGACGAGCGCGGCGGGTACACGAGATAGTGCGCGAAAGCGGCCTTCAGTCGCTGCGGGAACAAGGGCACCAGCCGGCCGGCGTCCACCAGCGGGCGCGCCAGCGTCATTCGCCCGAGCGCGACGCCGAGTCCTTCCGCCGCCGCGCGGTGCAGCGTTTCCGAATCGTCGAAGGTGGCGACGAAGCGAGCCGGCAGCCTGCCGCCGAACGCGGCGAACCAGTCCTTCCACCCGCCGCCCGGCGCGCCCAGCAGCGGATAACGCTCCAGCGTCTGCAGGGTCGGCCGGCCGAGCCGCGCCAGCAGGTCTGGGCTCGCGGTCGGCGTGATCCAGTCGTCGAGCAGGTGCACCGCCTCCAGCCCCGGCCACTGCCCCGCGCCGAAGCGCAGGCCCGCATCCACCGTGAGTTCGCGGTCGAAGTCCACCAGCGCGGTGGACGACTGCAGGTTGATTTCCAGTTGCGGATGCGCGGCGAGGAAGCGCGGCAGTCGCGGCACCAGCCAGCTGGCCGCGAACGACGGCATCAGGGTCAGTGTCAGCACGTCCTCGCGGCGCACGCGGAACGGACGCAATGCCTGCTCCAGCGCGTCGAAGTGCGGCGCGACCCGCTCGAACAACTGGCGGCCGTCGGCGGTCAGGCTGACCCCGCGCGCCTCGCGCACGAACAGCTGCTGGCCCAGCCGCTCCTCCAGTCCGCGGATCTGGTGGCTGAGCGCGCTCACCGTCAGGTGCAGCGCCTCCGCCGCGCGCGACAGGTTGCCGCTGCGCGCGGCGGCGACGAAACCCTGCAGGGCGTGCAGCGGGGGCCGGCTCATCGGTCCTTAGCCTTGAATGAGATCGAAAGCTGGCTTGCAAAAGCCTCGCTTTTCGTGGCCAGAGAATGCGCCTACCTTGCGAATCATTCAATGGAGCGGGCGCCGCTCCGGACACGAGGAGGCCAGCCATGAACACCCACGAGATCTTCAAGGGCCTGCTGTTCCTGCAGGGCTACGTCAACACCGCGGACTTCGTCGACCGCCACCAGCGCCCGCGCTACGGCGCCGCCAGCCTGGGCGAGCGGATCGCGCCGCCGCTGGGCAACCGCAACGCCTCGCGCGCCTGGTTCGGGCACGCCGCGGCGGCCGAGCCGGTCCAGGCCGGCTGCGTCGCCGGCGGTTGCGGCTGACGGACCCAGCGCGCCGGCAGCTTCCCTCCCCAACGCAGCGCGCATGCCCCTCTCCCGCCGGGAGAGGGGCTTTTTTTGCTCCGGCTCGCCCATCCCGCTTCCGCATCCCACGGCACCGCCGCGGGCTTGACACGGCCGATGTGTATAGTTGTACTAATACACATGGACGCATCGATGCTGCACATCCACCCCGCCGCGCCGGAGCCGATCTACCGCCAGATCGCCGACCAGGTGCGCCGGCTGGTGGCCGGCGGGCAGCTCACGGCCGGGGCCAGCCTGCCGTCGGTGCGCGAGGTTGCCGCGACCCACGCGATCAACCCGATGACCGTGTCCAAGGCCTACAGCCAGCTGGAGGCCGAAGGCGTGCTCGAACGCCTGCGCGGCAAGGGCATGGCCGTCGCCGCCCAGGCCCGCCCCGGGCACACCCCGGCGCAGCGCTGGGCCCTGCTCGACCCTGCCCTGGACGCGCTCGCGCGCCAGGCCCGCGAACTCGAACTCGCGCCGGACGACGTCGTCGCCCGGCTTCGCCACCGCATGGAGGATCCCGCATGACCGTCGCCACCCTCGGCCGGGCGTCGACCGCGCTCGCCGCCGTCGCCTTCCCGCTGGACGCGTCGGCGCCGATCAGCGCGCGCGGCCTGGAGAAGCGCTATGACGGCCAGGCCGCGCTCGCCGGCGCCTCGCTGGACCTCGCGCCCGGCAGCGTGCTCGGCCTGATCGGGCGCAATGGCGCCGGCAAGTCCACCCTGATCCGCGCCCTGCTCGGCCTGATCGAACCCGACGCCGGCGAGGCCCGCCTGTGGGGCCGGCCGGCGCTGCAGCTGGACGACGACGCCAAGCAGCGGCTGGGCTACGTTCCCCAGCAGCCGGAGGCGCTGTCCTGGCTGCGGGTCGGCGACATGCTGGACTTCGTCGGCCGCTTCTACCCGCGCTGGGACCAGGCCTTCGTCGACGCGACGCTGGCGCGCTGGTCGCTGGCGCGCAACAAGGTGCTGGCACGGCTGTCGCCCGGCGAGCGCCAGCGCGTCGCCCTGATCCGCGCGCTGGCGCCGCGCCCGGAACTGCTGGTGCTGGACGAACCGGCGGCCGCGCTGGACCCGGTCGCGCGCCGCGAGCTGCTGCGCGAGATCGCCGGCCGCGCCGGCGAATCCGGCACCACGGTGCTGTTCTCGACCCACATCGTGTCGGACCTGGAGCGCGTCGCCTCGCACGTGGCCTTCATGCACGGCGGACGGATCCTGCTGCAGGTCGAGCTGGACACCCTCAAGGAACGCCACCTGCGCCTGCGCGTACCCGCCTCGGCGGCGCGGCAGCTGGCCGGCCTGGTACCGGGCGAGATTGCGCGGCGGCGCCTGCCCGACGGCGCGCTGTCGATCGTCATCGTGCGCGCGGAGGGCGCGGCATGGCCCGCGCTGGCCGGCGCGCCGGGCGTCGCCTCGGAAGTGCTGTCGCTGGAGGACCTGTTCGTGGAGGTCGCGGAATGAACGCCGCCTCGACCCGCTCGCCGGCGACCTTGCCGGCGCTGTTGCTCGCGCGCAGCGCGGCGGCGTGGACACGCGGCGTCTCGCTGCTGATGGCGGTGCCGCTGGGCGCGATCGCCGCGGTGCTGGCCGCGCGCGGCAAGCCGGACGCGGCCCTGCTGCCCGCGGCGTTCGCGGTGGCCGCGTTGTGGGCGATGTGGTTCTCGCGCCTGTTGCTGCTGCACATCGAGGCGCGGCAGTCGCGGATGCCGGGGCTGGCGCACGCGATCGGCACGACCCTGGCCGGCGCCGGGCTGGCCACCGTCGCCTTGCCCGCGGCGGCGCTGGCCTGGGCCGGCGCGACGCCGGCGCTCGCGTCGTCGGCGCTGGCCGCCGCGGCGCTGGGCGGCCTGCTGTTCGCGCTGCTGCCGACCGTGCTGTACCTGCTGCTGTGCTTCGTTCCCCTGCTGCTGTCGCTGCTGCGGATGCTCGGCGAGCGCCTGCCCGGCGTGGCGCTGCCGCACTGGCAGCCGCACCCGGACCAGCTGCCGTGGCTGGCGCTGGTGCTGGCCGTGCTCGCGGCCTGGCGCTGGCAAGCCTGTCTGCGCGACGCCGCCAGCGGCACAGCCGGTACCTGGGGGCAGCCGATGATCGCGGCGCAGCGCCATGCCTGGAGCTGGAACGCGATGCTCACCGGCAGTAGCGAGCACTGGCGCGCCAACCTGCCGGACTGGTTGTGGCCGGCCGGACAGGCCGCGCATTCCGGCCCGGCGCGACCGGTGCGAGCGATGCGCAGCCTGTTGGGCACGCCGTTCGCGCCGCTCGCGGGACGCCAGCGGCTGATCCAGTTCGGCTTCGGCGCGCTGGTGCTGGTTTTCCTGATCGCCGCGCCCGCGCACGCCGGCCATCGCGCCGACATCGCCGGGCTCGCCGGCGGCGTGCTCGGCGGCGGCGCGGTGCTGGTGCTGATGTACGGGCAGCGGCTGGAGGCATTGCGCCAACGCCGCTCCGGCGAGCTGGACGAACTGGCGCTGCTGCCCGGCTGGAGCGAGCCGGCGCGCGCGCGCGGCCTGCTGCTGCGCGCGGTCGCGTGGTCGCCGACGCTGGCTGCGCTGGCGGCGGTGGCCGTGCTGCTGGTGGTGACCACCAAGGCCGGCCTCGACGGCGCGCGGCTCGGCCTGCTGGGCCTGGCCGTCGGCGGCATCGTGTTGACCGCGGCGCTGGCCTGCCTGCGCCCGCTCGCCGGCCAGCGCCTGGATGGATTGCGCATGCTGCTGGTCGCTGGCCCGGGCCTCTTGCTGGCGATGGTGAGCGTGGTGTTCGCGTTGAACATGCGCGCCGGCGTGCCGCTGGTGCTCGTCGGGTCGTGGCTCGTCGCCTACGCCGCACTGGGCAGCGCACTGTTCGCCACCTGGCGTCGCTTCGTCGCGCGCGCGCATCCGTTCCTGCAGCAATGAATGGAGCGACGGCGATGCGACGCGGCGACGACGCGACCAACCGCGCGCGGGAAACCGCACTGCCGATGCTGGTCGCGGCGGCGGGCTGGACGACGGTCGCGCCGGTGGCCGGCGACGCATTCGCCGCCGGCCTCGCGGCCGGCCTGCTGGCGGTCGCGCTGCTGCTCGCCGCCAGGCCGTCCGCGTTGCACTGCACGGCGACCGACGACGCGGGCCGCCGTGCCGGCGGGCGGATCAGCCGGCCAGCTGCCCCAGCGCCGCGTTGAAGGTCGCGCTCGGCCGCATCGCGGCGCGCACCTTCGCCATGTCGGGGTGGTAGTAGCCGCCGATGTCGACCGGCTTGCCCTGCACCGCCACCAGCTCCTCGAGGATCCGCTGCTCGGCGTCCGCCAGCGCCTGCGCCAGCGGGGCGAAACGCGCGCGCAGCGTCGCGTCGGTGCCCTGCGCGGCGAGCGCCTGCGCCCAGTACAGCGCCAGGTAGAAGTGGGTGCCGCGGTTGTCGAGTTCGCCGACCTTGCGCGCCGGCGAGCGGTTGTTCTCGAGGATGCGCGCGTTGGCCTGGTCGAGCGCGTCGGCGAGCACGCGCACGCGCGCATCGCCATGCCGCTCGGCGAGGTGCTCGAGCGAGGCGGCGAGGGCGAGGAACTCGCCCAGCGAATCCCAGCGCAGGTAGTCCTCGGCGAGGAACTGCTGCACGTGCTTGGGCGCGCTGCCGCCGGCGCCGGTCTCGAACAGGCCGCCGCCGGCCATCAGCGGCACGATCGACAGCATCTTCGCGCTGGTGCCGAGCTCCATGATCGGGAACAGGTCGGTGAGGTAATCGCGCAGCACGTTGCCGGTGACCGAGATCGTGTCCTCGCCGCGGCGGATGCGTTCCAGCGAGAAGCGCATCGCGTCCACCGGCGCCAGGATGCGGATGTCCAGGCCCGCGGTGTCGTGCTCGGCGAGGTAACGCTCGACCTTTGCGATCAGCTCGCTATCGTGCGCGCGCGCGGCGTCCAGCCAGAACACCGCCGGCGTGCCCGACAGCCGGGCGCGGGTCACCGCCAGCTTGACCCAGTCGCGGATCGGCGCGTCCTTGGTCTGGCAGGCGCGCCAGATGTCGCCGGCCTCGACCGCGTGCTCCAGCAGCACCTTGCCGCCCGCGTCCACCACCCGCACGGTGCCGGCCGCCGGCAACTGGAAGGTCTTGTCGTGCGAGCCGTATTCCTCGGCCTTCTGCGCCATCAGGCCGACGTTGGGCACGCTGCCCATGGTCGCCGGGTCGAACGCGCCGTGCGCCTTGCAGTCCTCGATCACCGCCTGGTAGATCCCGGCGTAGCAGCGGTCCGGGATCACCGCCTTGGTGTCCTGCAGTTGGCCGGCCGCGTTCCACATGCGGCCGCCGTCGCGGATCATCGCCGGCATCGAGGCGTCGACGATGACGTCGCTGGGCACGTGCAGGTTGGTGATGCCCTTGTCCGAGTTGACCATCGCCAGGCCCGGGCGCTGCGCGTACTCGGCGGCGATGTCGGCCTCGATCGCGGCGCGCAGGTCCTCCGGCAGCGACGGCAGGCGCGCATACAGGTCGCCGATGCCGTTGTTCGGGTCGAAGCCGGCCCGCTCCAGCGCCGGGCCGTGCTTGACCAGCACGTCGCGGTAGAAGCGGCTGACCGCGACGCCGAACATGATCGGGTCGGAGACCTTCATCATGGTCGCCTTCAGGTGCAGCGAAAACAGCACGCCGCGCGCCTTCGCGTCCTCGATCTGCGCGTCGATGAACTGCGCCAGCGCGTGGCAGCGCATCACCGCGCCATCCAGCACCTCGCCCGCCTGCAGGGCGAAGTCCGGCTTGAGCACGGTCGCCGCGCCGCCCCCGGCAGGGGCGAACTCGATCCGCACCCTGGTCGCGGCGGGCACGGTCAGCGAGCGCTCGCTGCCGTAGAAATCGCCGTCGGCCATGTGCGCAACGTGGGTCTTGGAGTCGCCGCTCCACTTGCCCATCCGGTGCGGATGGGCGCGCGCGTACTGCTTCACCGACGCCGGCGCGCGGCGGTCGGAATTGCCCTCGCGCAGCACCGGGTTGACCGCGCTGCCCTTGACCCGGTCGTAGCGCAGCTTGGTCTCGCGCTCGGCGTCGGTCTGCGGTTCCTCCGGGTAGTCCGGCAGCGGATAGCCCTGCGCCTGCAATTCCTTGATCGCGGCCTTCAGCTGCGGCACCGAGGCGCTGATGTTGGGCAGCTTGATGATGTTGGCTTCGGGCGTGGTGGCGAGCGCGCCGAGTTCGGCGAGGTCGTCGGCGACGCGCTGCTGCGGCGACAGCCGCTCGGGGAACTGGGCGAGGATGCGGCCCGCCAGCGAGATGTCGCGCGTTTCCACCGCGATGCCGGCGGTGCCGGCGAAGGCCGCAACGATCGGCAGCAGCGACTGCGTGGCGAGGAACGGCGCTTCGTCGGTGAGGGTGTACAGGATCGTCGGCGCGGCAGTCGGGGAGGAAGTCGGCATTGCGGACTCGCGAAAGGAAGGCGGGGAACGCGCAACGTGGCGCGCGGCCCGCCATTGTCCCGCGCTTGGGGGGCAAGGGGCAAAGCGCCGGGCATGGATACGCCGGCGTGTGGCGCATGCGGAGTGGGACGCGGTGCGCCCCGACCATGCCGAATGGGGGATGCGGGCGGGTCGTGCGCCCTTAGCATCGGACGGATTGCCCGCCGACCGGAGCCCCGCGATGTCCCGACCCGCCGTCCGCCTGCTGCCCGCGCTGTGCGCGCTGGCCCTGTTCGCGCCGCTCGCCCTGCCGAACGCGGCCTTCGCCCAGGACCTGCCGCCGTCGGCGATGAGCAGCCCGCGCGTGCCGGCGCCGGTGGACACGCCGTACGCGCCGGGCGCCATCCGGCTCGAGGTGGACGCGACCGACCTGTCGCAGCGCATCGTCAGGGTGCGCGAGACCATTCCCGCGGCGCCCGGCACGCTGACCCTGCTGTATCCGAAGTGGCTGCCCGGCAACCACGCCGACACCGGCCCGCTGCTGCGCCTGGCCGGCCTGCGCTTCAGCGCCGACGGCAAGCCGCTGGCGTGGAAGCGCGATCCGCTCGACGTCTACGCCTTCCACGTCGAGGTGCCGGCCGGCGCGACCAGCGTGGTCGCCGAATACCAGCAGATCACCCCGACCGACCGTTCGCAGGGCGGCATCGTGATGACGCCGAACATGCTCGACCTGCAGTGGAACACCGTCGTGCTGTATCCCGCCGGCCACTACGCGCGCCAGATCGCCTACGACGCCAGCGTGACCTACCCGGCCGGCTGGCACGCGGCGACCGCGCTCGAAGTCGCCGGCACCCGGGGCGACACCGTGCGTTACGCGCAGGTGCCGCTCGACATCCTGGTCGACTCGCCGGTGTACGCCGGCCGCCACTACCGCCAGCTCGACCTCGCCCCGGACGCCGACGTGCCGGTGCGCCTGAACGTGTTCGCCGAAGCGCCGAAATATCTCGAGGTGAAGCCGGAGCAGCTGCAGGTCCACCGCAACCTGGTGACCCAGGCGAAGAAGCTGTACGGCGCCCAGCACTACGACCACTACGACTTCCTGTTCTCGCTGTCGGAGCAACTGGTGCAGAACGGCCTGGAGCACCAGCGCTCCAGCGAGAACGGCGAGGACAAGGACTACTTCACCGGCTGGGACGCGAAGGTCGGCTTCAGCGACCTGCTCGCGCACGAGTACACCCATTCGTGGAACGGCAAGTACCGGCGCCCGGCCGACCTGTGGACGCCGAACTACAACGTGCCGATGCAGGGCAGCCTGCTCTGGGTGTACGAGGGCCAGACCCAGTATTGGGGCAACGTGCTCGCCGCGCGCGCGGGCATGCGCCCGCTGAACGCCTCGCTGGACGCGCTGGCGCTGGTTGCCGCGACCTACCGCGACAATCGTCCGGGCCTGGCCTGGCGCGGCGTGGAGGACACCACAAACGACCCGATCATCGCCAAGCGCCGGCCCAAGCCCTACCGCAACTGGCAGCTGTCGGAGGACTACTACCGCGCCGGCCAGATGATCTGGCTGGAGGCCGACGTGCGCATCCGCACGCTGACCAAGGGGAAGAAGTCGCTGGACGATTTCGCACGCGCGTTCTTCGGCGTCAACGACGGCGAGTGGAAGGAACAGAACCCGTACACCTTCGAGGACGTGGTGAAGACGCTCGACGGCATCGTCCACGACGACTGGGCGACGTTCCTGCGCGAGCGCCTGGACGGCAAGGTCGACATCACCGGCGGCTTCGAGGCCGGCGGCTGGAAGCTCGTCTACAGGGACGAGCCCAATGCCTACGCCAAGGCGATGTCCAAGGGCGGCGGCGGCGATTTCGTCTATTCGCTGGGCCTTGCGGTGAGCAAGGGCGGCCAGATCGGCGAGGTGCGCTGGGACAGCCCGGCGTTCAACGCGGGCCTCGGCGCGGGCACGACCATCGTCGCGGTCAACGACATTGAATACGACAAGGACACGCTGGCCGACGCGATCAAGGCCGCGAAGACCAACCAGTCGCCGATCCGCCTGCTGGTGAAGGAGTTCGACCGCTACCGCACGGTGGCCATCGACTACCACGACGGCCTGCGCTATCCGCACCTCGAGCGCATCGAGGGCGTCCCGGACCGGATCACGCCGATCCTCGAGGCGAGGAAGTAGGTCGCCTGAACCAGCGATGCACTCGTTCCGAGCTTTTGCCGAAGTGCGGGCTGCGCGTGACTCGTCAACGCGTCACGCGAGCGCGTCGGGCGGGAGAGGCAGTCAGGACACGCCGTGAATCCGTCCATGGAGGCCCGGATGCGCCATCCATGGCGCATACGGTCCTGCCTACCTCTCCCACCCGACGCGCCCCAGCGCTTCCGCGATCTGGCTGTAGAGCGGAGCTTGCTCCGCTGCTCCGTCGCGGGAAAATCAGCGGAGCAAGCTCCGCTCTACGGCAAATCGCGAGGATCCGTCCGAGCGACCGGGAGGGCGGGGGTGTTGCGTCAGCGCGCCATGGATGGCGCGCGCCCGCATCTGGGCATGGATGCCCAGCTAAGGGAAAAGCAATACCCCCGGCCTCCCGGGCGCGGGCCCGTGAGGCCGCGACGGCTCAGCGCGAGCGCGTTGCGGGTTGCGCGGGCGGCGCGTCCGCCGGCGGTTGCGCCAGCGGGCAGGCGAAGGCCTTGCGTGGCGCCTGCAGGTTGCCGCGCATGCGTTCGCTGAGCGGCAGCGCGTTGCCGTTGAGGCGCCAGTCGTAGATCGCGCTGAAGGCGAGCACGCGGGCGACGTAGTCGCGCGTCTCCTTGTAGCTGATCGTCTCGATCCAGAAGTCCGGATCCATGCCCGGCCGCTGCGCCTGCCAGCGCGCGAGCGGCGTCGGGCCCGCGTTGTAGCCGGCGATCGCGAAGTAGGGCTGGCCGCCGTACTTGTCCAGCAGCTGCCGCAGGTAGGCGGTGCCGAGCACGATGTTGGTGTCCGGGTCGTACAGCGACTGCGCGCCGCCCCAGGCCAGGCCGAGCCGGCGCGCGACCGCCATGCCGGTGGTCGGCAGCACCTGCATCAGGCCCATCGCGTTCGCGGCCGAACGCGCGTTCGGGTTGAACACGCTTTCGGCGCGGATTTCCGCGGCGACCCAGGCCGGGTCGATGTCGTTCTCCAGCGCGGCGCGGCGGATCGTCGCGTCGTGGTGCAGCGGGAAGCGCAGCGTGTAGAGCCGCCGCTCCTCCGGCGTGCGGCCGAGCGAGAACACCGCGCGGTCGAACCAGCCGTGGTCCTGCGCGACTTCCACCGCCAGCCGGCGCTGCGTGTCGTCGAAGCGCGACAGCGCGTCGTCCCACTCGCGCTGCGCCCAGCCGGCGCGGTCGATCGCGTACAGGCCCATTGCCCGCACGATCGCCGGATCGCGCGCGACAGCGGCGCGCGCGGCGGCGTCGTCCGCGGGCA
>DASRZN010000258.1:0-2041 GCA_035686325.1 Lysobacteraceae bacterium | reverse complement strand
TGGATCCGGAGAGCGGCGCGGTCCAGCACGTGGTGCAGGACGTCGGCGAGGGTTACATGCCGATGGCAGTGTTCGAGGACCGGCGCCGACGGGTGTGGGTGAGCTATTACGACGGCCTCGCGCGCTACGACCCGGCGCGCGGCACCCTGCAGCGCTGGCGCGCCGGCGAGGGTGCGGACGCGGCCCTGCCCGGCGACCGCAGCTTCCTGGCCGGCACCCGCGACGGCAGCGTGTGGATCGTGTCCGAGCAGAACGGGGTGCAGCAGCGCGACGGCGACGGCCGCGTGCTCGACAGCATCCTCCCCGACGGCGGCCGTGGCCTGCGCCGCGGCGAAACCCTGCGCCAGGCGGCACCCGGTCCGGACGGTGCGTTGTGGCTGGCCGGCACCCAGGGCCTGCTCACGTGGAACGCCGGCAACCGCCGCTTCGAAGCCGTGCCCGGGGCGCCCGCGGGCGGCCTGTACGGCTTCGCCGCCGACCACGAGGGCGACGTCTGGCTGGCCGGCTTCGGCAGCCTGCTCCACGCGCGCTGGGACGGCGCCGCGCTGGCGCCCGCCGCGCGCTACGGCCAGGCCGACGGCCTGCCGCCGATCGCCCCAAGCGGCCTGACCGTGGACAGCAACGGCATCGTCTGGATGACCAGCATGCGCGGCCTGGTGCGCTTCGATCCGGCGCGGCGCGCGGCCCGCATCTACGGCGTGCGCGACGGCCTGCCGAGCCAGGAATTCGGCGAACCCCCGGTGCCGCGGCCGGAAGACGGCCGCATCGCCGCGCCGACGCCGGAAGGGCTGGTGCTGTTCGACCCGGCGGTGGTGAGCCCGGTGGCGAGCGCGCCGCAGCTGGCGATCGAATCGCTGTCGGTGCGCCGCGGCGACGCCGTCGTCGAGCTGCCCACCCGCGCCCGCTTCGCGCTCGCGCCGGGCGACCGCGACCTGCGCATCGTCGCCCGCCTGCTGTCCTTCGCCAACGCGCGCTCGCACCGCTACCGCTTCAGGCTGGCGCCGTTCGACCAGGACTGGGTCGAAACCGCCGCCGGCGAGCGCCTGTTCTCGCAGTTGCAGGCGGGCAACTACACCCTCGAGGTGCAGGCGCGCACCGCCGACAACGCGTGGTCGCAGGTGCGCGCGCTGCACTTCCGGGTCGACCCGCCGTGGTGGCGCACGCCGGCGGCGCTGGTCGCCTTCGTCGCGATCGCCGCGCTGCTGCTGTGGTGGGCGGCGGCGGTCTACCGCGCGCGCCTGCGCCAGCGCCACGACTGGCAGCTCGCGCTGCACAAGCGCAGCCTCGCCGAGCAGGCGTCGGAGGCCAAGACCCGCTTCCTCGCCACCCTCGGCCATGAGGTGCGCACGCCGATGACCGGCGTGCTGGGCATGAGCGAACTGCTGCTCGGCACGCCGCTGGACGCGCGCCAGCGCGGTTACGCCGAGGCGATCCGCGGCGCCGGCAACCACCTGCTGCGGCTGGTCAACGACGCCCTCGACCTCGCCCGCATCGAATCCGGCCGGCTGGAACTCGATCCGCAGCCGTTCGACCTGCGCGCGCTGGTCGCCGAGGTGGTCGCGCTGAGCGCGCCGCTCGCGCGCGAGCGGGGCCTGCGCTTCGTCGAACAGGTGGACGCCGACGCGCCCGCGATGCTGCGCGGCGACGCGCTGCGGATCAAGCAGATCCTGCTCAACCTGCTCGGCAACGCCGGCAAGTTCACGGAGCGCGGCGAGATCGGCTTGCGGGTCTCCGCCTTGTCCCCCGCGGGCGTGCGCTTCGCCGTGCACGACACCGGGCCGGGGCTCAACGCCGAGCAGCAGGCGCGGCTGTTCCGCCGCTTCGAGCAGGCCGAAGGCGCGCGCACCGCCGCGCGCTACGGCGGCAGCGGCCTGGGCCTGGCGATCAGCCAGGAACTCGCCGCGGCGATGAACGGCCGGATCGGCGTGCGCAGCGCGCCCGGACAGGGCACCTGCTTCGAGGTCGACCTGCCGCTGCCGGCAGCGGCCCTCGTGCGTGCCGGGGCGCCGGCGCCGCTGGCGGTGGCGGCCGCGCCGAGGAG
>DASRZN010000257.1:0-5600 GCA_035686325.1 Lysobacteraceae bacterium | reverse complement strand
CGGCCCGCCCGCCTCCCGCCTCCCGCCTCCCGCCTCCCGTCCCCGTCTCCCGTCTCCCGTCTACCGTTTCTTGTTGCACTGCAACAAAACTCCTGCTATGCTGCACCGCACCATCCCGGCAATCCCTGCCGGTTCCGCAGGAGAACCGCCATGTTCCCGATCAACGAGCAGTTCGCCGCGGCTTCGCGGCAGTTCGTGCAGGCCGCCGCCCAGGTCAACCGCCTGGCCCTCGACCACGCCGAGCAGGTCATCGCGCTGCAGCTGGGCGCCTTCGAGCGCAACGTGTCCGCCACCTTCGCCCACCTCGGCGAGCTGGCCGAGGTGCGTGACGCCGACGGCCTGCGCCAGGCTTGGCCGAAGGGCCTGCAGGTCGCGCGCGAGAGCGTCGAGCGCGTCGTCAGCGCCGGCCAGGAAGTGATCGACCGCAGCGTCAAGACCGGCGAGGCGATCGGCCGCGTCGCGCGCAGCCAGTTCGAGGCCGCCGCCGAGCAGCCCGCCAAGGCCGCGAAGGCGAAGTAAGCAGTTTCCGCCACGCCGGCGAAAACCCCGGCCGACGTTCGCGGGCTTCTCTCTCCCCCGCGTCAGGAAACCCGGCAGCACGCGCTGCCGGGTTTTTTTTGTGCCGCTCAGCCCGCGGCCGGCGGCGGCGGCGCGTCCAGCTTGTCGCCGAGCAGGCGACGCACGACCACGTAGAACACCGGGATCAGCAGCAGGCCGAGGAAGGTGGCGAACAGCATGCCGCCGATCACGCCGGTGCCGATCGCGTGGCGCGCGTTGGCGCCGGCGCCCGAGGACAGCGCCAACGGCGTCACGCCCAGGATGAAGGCGAACGAGGTCATCAGGATCGGGCGGAAGCGCAGCTTGGCCGCCTCCACCACCGCCTGCCGCAGGGGCTTGCCCTGCGCGCGCTCGTGGATCGCGAACTCGACGATCAGGATCGCGTTCTTCGCCGCCAGGCCGATCACCGTGATCAGGCCGATCTTGAAGTAGATGTCGTTCGGCAGGCCGCGCAGCAAGGTCAGCACCACCGCGCCGAGCACGCCCAGCGGCACCACCAGCAGCACCGACACCGGCACCGACCAGCTCTCGTACAGCGCGGCCAGGCACAGGAACACGACCAGGATGGACAGCGCCATCAGCATCGGCGCCTGGCTGCCGGACAGGATTTCCTGGTAGGACTGGCCAGTCCAGTCGTGGCCGAAGCCCTCGGGCAGCTTCTCGTCGACGATCGACGCCATCGCGTCCATCGCCTCGCCGGAGCTGTGGCCGGGCGCCTGCTGGCCGACGACTTCCACCGCCGCGTAGCCGTTGAAGCGGCTCAGGGCCGGCGGCGCCACTTCCCACTTCGCGTCCACCACGTTCGACAGCGGCACCATCAGCGGCGTGCCGTCCGGATTGCTGGCGCGCGGGCTCGGCGTGTAGAACTTCGCCAGCGACTCGGGACCGTCGCGATAGCCGGCGTCGGCGCGCATGTTCACGCGCTTGACGCGGCCGCCCTCGACGAAGTCGTTGACGTACACCGGCGCCAGCATCAGCTGGATCGCGCTGTAGATGTCGCCCACCGACAGGCCCATCGCCTGCGCCTGGGTGCGGTCCACGCTCAGGCGCAGCTGTGGCGCATCGGCGAGGGTGTTCGGGCGCACCGCGGTCAGCGCGGAATTCTGGTTGGCGGCGCCGAGCAGCTGGCCGAGCGCCTGCCCCAGCGCCTCGCGGCCCTTGCCGGCGCGGTCCTGCAGGTACATGTCGAAGCCGCCGAACGCGCCCAGGCCGTTCACGGTCGGCAGGTTCACCACGAAGATCTGCGCGTCGCGGATGCCGAACAGCGCCATGTTCGCGTTCTGGATGAACTCCTGCGCCGTGACCTTGCGCTCGTCCCAGGGCTTGAGCCGGACGAAGGCCATGCCGACGTTCTCGCCCTGGCCCATGAAGCTGAAGCCGGCGACCTGCATCATGCCGTCGTAGCCGTCCTGCTTCTCGAGCGTGGCGCGCACGTCCTCGAACACCGCCTTGGTGCGCTCCAGCGTCGCGCCGGAGGGCAACTGCACGATGGCGAGCGCGTAACCCTGGTCTTCCTCCGGCAGGAAGCTGCCCGGCAGTCGCGTGAACAGGAAGCCGGTCAGCAGCGCCAGCGCCACGAACACGATCATCCAGCGCGGCGCGTGCGCGACGGCACTGCCGACATGGCGCACGTAAGTGTTGCTGACCTTGCCGTAGAGCCGGTTGAAGCCGCGGAAGATGAAGTTCTCGCGGTGGTGGTCGGCGGTCGGCTTGAGCAGGGACGCGCACAGCGCCGGGGTGAAGCCGAGCGCGAGGAACGCCGAGAACGCCATCGCCAGCGCGATGGTGATCGCGAACTGCTTGTAGATCTCGCCGGCCGAGCCGCCCTGGAACGCGCTGGGCACGAACACCGCCGCCAGCACCACGGTGATCGCCACCACCGCGCCGCTGATCTGGCCCATCGCCTTGACCGTCGCGTCCTTCGGCGACAGGCCCTCCTCGGTCATGATGCGTTCGACGTTCTCGATCACCACGATCGCGTCGTCCACCACGATGCCGATCGCCAGCACCACGCCGAACAGGGTCAGCTGGTTGATGCTGAAATCGAGCAGGTACAGGCCGAGGAAGGTGCCCAGCAGCGCGACCGGGATCACCAGGGTCGGGATCAGCGTCGCGCGGAAGTTCTGCAGGAACAGCAGCATCACCAGGAACACCAGGACGAAGGCCTCGCCCAGCGTCTTCAGCACTTCCTTGATCGAGATCTCGACGAAGTCGGAGCTGTCGTAGGGCGAGAACCAGGTCACGCCCTCGGGGAAGGTCGACTGCAGTTCGCCCATGCGCGCGCGCACCGCGTCGGCCACGCCGAGCGCGTTGGCGCCCGGCGCCAGCTGCACCGCGAAGCCGGCCGCCGGCTGCCCGCTCCAGCGCAGGTCGAAGCCGAACGCGGACGCGCCCTTCTCGATCCGCGCCACGTCGCGCAGGCGCACGGTCGCGCCGGAAGGGTCGGAGCGCAGGATGATCCCGCCGAATTCCTCGGCGGTGCTGAAGCGGCCTTCCGCCGTGACCGTGGCAGTGAACCGGGTCTCCGCCGAGGACGGCTCGGAGCCGATCTTGCCGGCGGCGAACTGCACGTTCTGCGCGCGCACCGCCTGCAGCACCTGGGTCGCCGACAGGCCGAAGCCGCGCAGCTTCTCCGGGTTGAGCCAGATGTTCATGGCGTACTCGCCGCCGAACAGTTGGGTGTTGCCGACGCCGGGGACGCGCGCGATCTGGTCGAGCACGCGCGAGGCGAGCAGATCGCTCAGCGCGTTCTTGTCGTAGGCCGGGTTGCTCGAGCGCAGCGCCACCACCATCAGGAAGCCGGCGTTGGCCTTGGCCACCACCACGCCCTGCTGGGTCACCTCGCTCGGCAGGCGGGGCGTGGCCAGCGCGACCTTGTTCTGCACCTGCACCTGGGCGATATCCGGGTCGGTGCCGGGCGCGAAGGTCAGGGTGATGCTGGCGCCGCCGCTGGCGCTGGAGGACGAACTGAAATAGACCAGGTTGTCGATGCCGGTCAGCTGCTGCTCGATGACCTGGGTGACCGCGCGCTCGGTGGTTTCGGCGCTGGCGCCGGGGTAGTTCGCGTTCACCACGACCTGCGGCGGCGCGATGTTGGGGTAGGACTCGACGCCGAGGTTCTCGATGGCGAGCACGCCGCCGAGGACGATCAGGATCGCGATCACCCAGGCGAACACCGGGTGGTTGATGAAGAACCGGGACATGGCCGATCAGCCCTCCGCCGGGGCCGGGGTCTTGTCGCTCGCGCCGGAAGGCGCGCCCGGTTGCGCCGGCTGGGCGGCCGCGGCCGCCGGCACCGCCTTCGCGGGCTGACCGGGGACGGCGCGCTGGATGCCGGAGACGACGATGCGGTCGCCGCTGGCCAGGCCCTCGGTCACCACCCAGTCGGCCCCCTGCTGGCGCTCGAGGGTGACGCCCTTGCGCGCGACCTTGCCGTCCTGGCCGACGACCAGCACGTAGGCGCCCTGCGGATCGCGCTGCACCGCGTCCTGCGGCACCCGGTACACGCCGCGCTCGGTGCCGAGGTCGGCGTGCACGGTGACGAAGGTGCCCGGCAGCAGCAGGCCGTCCGGGTTGGCGATGCGCGCCCGCAGCTGGACCGAGCCGGTGGCCGGGTCCACGCTGTGGCCGGAGAAGTCGAGCTGGCCGCGCGGGCCGTAATCGCTGCCGTCGGGCAGTTCGATGCGGACCTGCGACTGCGCGTCGGATCGCGCCGCCTTGCGCACCTGCGCCAGCTCCGCGACGCTCATGGAAAAGTCGACGTACATCGGATCGAGCTGCTCGACGGTGGTCAGCAGCGTCGCGTCGCCCTGGCCGACCAGCGCGCCCTCGGTGACCTGCTGCTTGCCGGCGCGGCCGCTGATCGGCGCGCGCACGGTGGCGTAGCCGAGGTTGATGCGCGCGGTTTCCACCGCCGCCTTCGCCGCCTGCACCGCCGCGGCGCTGGTGCGCTCGGCCGCGATCGCGTTGTCGTAGTCGGCCTGCGAGATGAACTTGCCGCCGATCAGGCCGCGCGCGCGTTCGGCCGCGGCGCGCGAGTTGGCGGCGTTGGCCTGCGCCTGCGCCAGCGCGCCCTGCGCCTGGGCGAGGGTGGCCTGCAGCGGCGCCGGGTCGATCCGGAACAGCACGTCGCCCTTCTCCACCAGGCTGCCCTCGTCGTACAGGCGCCGCTGCAGCACGCCGGGCACGCGCGCGCGCACGTCGGCGCTGCGGAACGCGGCGAGGCGGCCGACCAGTTCCTTGGTGACCGGCACGTCGGCCGGGCGCGCGACGACCACGCCGACTTCCGGCGGCGGCATCGCGCCGCCGGGCGCGCCGCCCGCGGCGGCGTCGTCCTTCGAACAGGCGGCGGCCAGCAACAGGGCGGACGCCACGGGAATCCATGCCAGGGTAAGGCGCATGCGGGGACCTCGAGGGGGAGGGGGTTCCTGAACTGGTCAGTCTAGCATTCAGGACCAGCGCGGCCGACCGTGCCGGAAGTCCCGAACATGCCTGCGGGCAGGCGCAGGAAACGCGAAAACAGGCGCGCGTCGGCCGCCGGCGCATGCGGCAGCACGCCCCAGCAAGGCGCCGGCAGGCCGGCCTCGAGCAGCGCGAGGTTGTCCTCGCGGCGCGCCATGTCGGGGTCGATCGTGTTGCCGATCCAGCCGACCAGCCGGCAACCGTCGGCGGCGATCGCGCGCGCGCTGAGGAAGGCGTGGTTGAGGCAGCCCAGGCGCAGGCCCACCACCAGCAGCACCGGCAGGTCGAGCATGCGCGCGACGTCGGCCTGCAGCAGGTCGTCGGCGAGCGGCGCGGCCCAGCCGCCGACGCCCTCGACCACCACCACGTCGGCCTGCGCCGCCAGCCGCGCATGGGCGGCGCGGATCGGCCCGGGCGTCACCGCCACCCCGGCGTCGCGCGCCGCAAGCTGCGGCGCCAGCGGATTGGGCAGGGCAAAGGGATTCACGTCGTCGTAGCCCGGTTGCGGGTCGCTCGCGGCCTGCAGCGCCAGCGCGTCCTCGTTGCGCCAGCCCGCCGGCGTGCGCTCGCTGCCGCTGGCG
>DASRZN010000256.1:0-7203 GCA_035686325.1 Lysobacteraceae bacterium | reverse complement strand
GGCCGGCCTTGGCTGGCGCAACGTGCTGTGCGAGACCGCGTTCGTCGCCCGCGGTGGCGAGGGCGGGCCGGCCGACGGCGACCTCGACGCGCTGGCCGCGCGCTGGCCGGCCTGGCACGCGCGCCTGGCGGGCTTCCTGATGGACGACCCGCTGCGCGGCGCGCGCGAGGCGCTGGCCCGTGCGCACGCCGCCGCCGATGCGGAGTCGCCGCAACGCGAGCTGTTCGCATGATCCCGTCGCCCGCGCGCGCCGGCGACGACATCGGCGTGGTGGTGGTGACCCACCGCAGCGCCGACAGCATCGACGACTGCATCTCGCGTTTGCGCGGCGCCGATGGCGTCGCCGCGATCCGGATCGTCGACAACGGCTCCGACGACGCGACGCTGGCGCTGCTGCAGCGCCACGCCGCCGCCGATCCCGGCGTGCGCTTCGTCGCCAACCCGGACAATCCCGGCTTCGCGGTGGCCTGCAACCAGGGCGCGCGCGCGCTGCGCGAGGACGGCGTCGCGGTGCGCTGGCTGGCCTTCGTCAACCCGGACTGCATGGTCGCCGTCGACACCCTGGCGCGGCTGCGCGCGCACGCGCTGGCGACGGGGCGCGAGGCGTTGCTCGGCGCTGACCTGGTCGACGAGCAGGGCGAACGCGACGCCGCCGCGCGCCGGCGCGACCCGGACTTCGCCTCCATGCTGGGCACGCCCTCGGCGATGCGCCTGGGCGTGCCACTGGACGACGCGCGCGCGCTGCAGCCGGTGGATGCCGTCTCCGGCGCGCTGATGCTGCTGCCGCGCGCGCTGTTCGAGCGGATCGAGGGCTTCGACGCAGGCTATCGCCTGCACGCCGAGGACCTCGACCTGTGCCGGCGCGCGCGCGCCGCCGGCGCGCTGGTCGCCGTCGCCAACGACGTCAGCGTGGTGCACCTGCGCGGCGTGTCCTCGCGCAGCCGGCCGCTGTTCGTCGAGTGGCACAAGCACCGCGGGCTGTGGCGCTACTTCCGCAAGTTCGAGGCCGCGCGACGCGGGCCGGCGACCCGGCTCGCGGTGTGGCTGGCGATCTGGCTGCACTGGGCCGCGCGGCTGCCCGCCGCGCTGCTGGCGCCCCGCTGAGCCTCGCAACCGGTCAGCGAAAGCGGTTGATCTGGTCGCGCAGCGCGCGCGCGGCCGCCGCCGCCGCGTCGGCGAAGTCCTCGCCCTGCGAGGCGTACAGGATCGCGCGCGACGAGCTGACGATCAGTCCGGTGCCATCGGCCGCGCGGCCGTTGCGCACCACCGCCTCGACGTCGCCGCCCTGCGCGCCGATGCCCGGCACCAGCAGCGGCATGCCGTCGCCGACGATCGCGCGCACCTCGCGCAGCTGCTCCGGCCAGGTCGCGCCGACCACCAGCGCGCAGTTGCCGTGCCCGTTCCACTCGCGCGCCACCTTCCGCGCGACGTGCTGGTACAGCGGCCTGCCGTCCACCACCAAATCCTGGAAGTCGCCTGCGCCCGGGTTGGACGTGCGGCACAGGATCACCACGCCCTTGCCGGCGCGGTCGAGGAACGGCTGCACGGAATCGCGGCCGAGGTAGGGGTTGGCGGTGACGGCGTCGGCGCGATAACGGTCGAAGGCCTCGGCGGCATAGTGCGCCGCGGTACTGCCGATGTCGCCGCGTTTGCTGTCGAGGATGACCGGGATGCCGGGGTGCGCGGACTGGATGTGCGCGACCAGCCGGTCCAGCGCGTTCTCCGCGCCGAGCGCGGCGAAATGCGCGATCTGCGGCTTGAACGCGCAGGCGTACTCCGCCGTGGCGTCGGCGATCGCGCGGCAGAACCCGAACACGGCGTCCGGGTCGCCGGCGAAGCGCGCCGGGAACTTCGCTGGTTCCGGATCCAGGCCCACGCAGACCAGGGAACCGGCGCCGGTCCAGCGCGCCCGCAACATGTCCATGAAGGTGTTGGTCATCGTCGTCTCGTCCTGTCGCCGCGCCGCAAGCGGAACGCCCGCCGGGTAGGCGGGCGCTCGCGTCACTTCAGGGCCTTGAACCGCAGCCGGTGCGGCTTCGCGCCGTCCTCGCCGAGGCGGCGCTTCTTGTCCGCCTCGTACTCGCGGTAGTTGCCCTGGAAGAACTCCACGTGCGAGTCGCCCTCGAAGGCGAGGATGTGGGTCGCGATGCGGTCCAGGAACCAGCGGTCGTGCGAGATCACGAAGGCGTTGCCCGGGAACTCCAGCAGCGCGTCCTCGAGCGCGCGCAGCGTCTCGACGTCGAGGTCGTTGGAGGGCTCGTCGAGCAGCAGCACGTTGCCGCCCTGCAGCAGGGTCTTGGCCAGGTGCAGGCGGCCGCGTTCGCCGCCGGACAGCGAGCCGACCATCTTCTGCTGGTCCTGGCCCTTGAAGTTGAAGCGGCCGATGTAGGCGCGCGACTGGATCTCGATGCCGTTGATGTTGAGGATGTCGAGGCCGCCGGACACTTCCTGGAAGACGTTGTGGTTGCCTTCCAGCTTGTCGCGGCTCTGGTCCACGTAGGCCAGCTTCACGGTCGGGCCGATGTCGATCTCGCCGGAATCCGGCTTCTCCTGGCCGATGATCATCCGGAACAGGGTGGACTTGCCGGCGCCGTTCGGACCGATGATGCCGACGATCGCACCGGCCGGCACGCTGAAGCTGAGGTCGTCGATCAGCAGGCGGTCGCCGAACTTCTTCGACACGCCCTTGAACTCGATGACCTTGTTGCCGAGGCGCTCGCCCGGCGGGATGAAGATCTCGTTGGTCTCGTTGCGGCGCTGGTAGTCGACCGACTGCAGTTCCTCGATCCGGGCCAGGCGCGCCTTGCCCTTGGAGCGCCCGCCCTTGGCGTTCTGCCGCGCCCACTCCAGCTCTTTCTGGATCGCCTTCTGGCGCGCCTTTTCCTGCGACTCTTCCTGCTTCAGGCGCGCGTCCTTCTGCACCAGCCACTCGGTGTAGTTGCCCTTCCACGGGATGCCGCGGCCGCGGTCGAGCTCGAGGATCCACTCCGCGGCGTTGTCGAGGAAGTAGCGGTCGTGGGTCACCGCGACCACGGTGCCGGGGAAGCGCGCGAGGAACTGTTCAAGCCACTCCACCGACTCGGCGTCGAGGTGGTTGGTCGGTTCATCCAGCAGCAGCATGTCCGGCTTCTGCAGCAGCAGGCGGCACAGCGCGACCCGGCGCTTCTCGCCGCCGGACAGCTTGCCGATCACCGCATCCCACGGCGGCAGCCGCAGCGCGTCGGCGGCGACTTCCAGCTGGTTCTCCAGGGTGTGCGCGTCGCCGGCGGCGAGGATCGCCTCCAGCCGCTGCTGCTCGGCCGCGAGCTTGTCGAAGTCGGCGTCGGGCTCGGCGTAGGCGGCGTAGACCGCGTCCAGCGCGGCCTGTGCGCTCAGCACTTCGCCCACGCCTTCCTCGACCGCCTGGCGCACGGTGTGGGTGGGGTCGAGCTGTGGCTCCTGGGCCAGGTAGCCGACCTTGATCCCCGGTTGCGGGCGCGCCTCGCCGCTGAAGTCGGTATCCACGCCCGCCATGATCTTGAGCACGGTGGACTTGCCCGCGCCATTCAGGCCGAGCAGGCCGATCTTGGCGCCCGGGAAGAACGACAGCGAGATGTCCTTGATGATCTGGCGCTTCGGCGGGACCGTCTTGGACACGCCGTTCATGGTGTAGATGTACTGCATGGGGGCTCCGTGGGCGCGGCGCGCGGGCGACGCGGGGCAGGCGGCGGCGTCCTGCGCGGGGGCAGGGGCCGGGGAACATCGGGATAGCCCGAAATTATAGGGCGCGCGCCGCCCGCCGTCCCGAACGCCAGCCACACGCCCGGGCCGCGGCGGGCCGGGCCGGCCCCGGGCCCCGGCCGGCGGGGCAGGGGGCTACACTTCCGGTTCCCCTCCAGACCGCCGCATCCCGGAGCGCCATGTTCCCCCGCACCGCCCGCATCGAAGGCTACGACCCCGAGCTCGCCCAGGCCATCGCCGACGAGGCCCGCCGCCAGGAGGACCACGTCGAGCTGATCGCCAGCGAGAACTACGCCAGCCCTCGGGTGATGGAGGCGCAGGGCAGCGTGCTGACCAACAAGTACGCGGAAGGCTACCCGGGCAAGCGCTACTACGGCGGCTGCGAATACGTGGACGTGGCCGAGCGGCTGGCGATCGAGCGCTGCCGGCAGCTGTTCGGGGCCGACTATGCCAACGTGCAGCCGCACTCCGGCTCGCAGGCCAACCAGGCGGTGTACCTCGCGCTGCTGCAGCCGGGCGACACCATCCTGGGCATGTCGCTGGCCCACGGCGGCCACCTGACCCACGGGGCCAAGGTCAACATCAGCGGCAAGCTGTTCAACGCCGTCCAGTACGGCGTGAACGACCAGGGCCTGATCGACTACGACGAAGTCGAGCGGCTGGCGCTGGAGCACAAGCCGAAGATGGTCGTCGCGGGCTTCTCGGCGTACTCGCAGGTGGTGGACTGGGCGCGCTTCCGCGCGATCGCCGACCAGGTCGGCGCGTACCTGTTCGTGGACATGGCCCACGTCGCCGGCCTCGTGGCCGCGGGCGTGTACCCGAACCCGGTACCGCACGCGCACGTGGTCACCTCGACCACCCACAAGACCCTGCGCGGCCCGCGCGGCGGGATCATCGTGGCCAAGGCCGACGAGGAGATCGAGAAGAAGCTGCAGTCGATCGTGTTCCCCGGCATCCAGGGCGGCCCGCTGATGCACGTGATCGCGGCCAAGGCGGTCGCGTTCAAGGAGGCGCTGGAGCCGGAGTTCACCGCCTACCAGCAGCAGGTGGTGAAGAACGCGCAGGCGATGGCGAACGCGATCATCGCGCGCGGCTACAAGATCGTCTCCGGCGGCACCCGGAACCATCTGATGCTGGTGGACATGATCGGCAAGGGCATCACTGGCAAGGACGCGGAAGCCGCGCTCGGCCGCGCCCACATCACCGTCAACAAGAATGCGGTGCCGAACGACCCGCAGAAGCCCTTCGTCACCTCCGGCCTGCGCCTGGGCACGCCCGCGGTCACCACCCGCGGCTACAGGGAGGCCGACTGCGTCGCGCTCGCCAACTGGATCTGCGACGTGCTCGACAACCCCGCCGACGACCAGGTCATCGCCGGCGTGCGCGAGAACGTGACGAAGCAGTGCGCGCAGTTCCCGGTCTACGGCTGAACTGAGCGGCAGCCGGCGGCGCGCGATGCACTGTCCCTTCTGCCAGCACGCCGACACCCGGGTGATCGACTCTCGGGTGTCCGAGGACGGCGCGACGATCCGCCGGCGGCGCGAGTGCGCGGCCTGCGGCGAACGCTTCTCCACGCTGGAAACGATCGAGCTCAAGCTGCCGGCGATCATCAAGGACGACGGCCGCCGCGAGGCCTTCGACGCACGCAAGCTGCGCCACGGCTTCGACCGCGCGCTGCACAAGCGGCCGGTGTCGGAGGAGCAGATCGAGGCGGCGGTGCGCTCGGTGGTGCACCAGCTGCGGATGACCACCGAGCGCGAGTTGCCCTCGCGCCGGGTCGGCGAGTTCGTGATGGACGAGCTGCGCAAGCTGGACCACGTCGGCTACGTGCGCTTCGCCTCGGTCTACCGCAGTTTCGAGGACGTCGCCGACTTCCGCGAGGAACTCGACCGGCTGGAACGCGACCTCCCCGGCGAAGGCCAGCTGCCGCTGCTGGGCGCGGACGTGGTCCCCATCGACAAGCATGCCGAGAAGAAGAAGCGCTGATGCCCGTGTCCGCCGCTCCGTCTCCCTCTTCACCTCTCCCGTCTGCCGGCTTCTCGGCCCTCGACCACGCGATGATGGCGCGCGCGCTGCGCCTGGCCGGGCGGGGCGCCTACACCACCAAGCCCAACCCGATGGTCGGCTGCGTGCTGGTGCGCGACGGCGAGGTGGTCGGCGAAGGCTGGCACCAGCGCGCCGGCGAGCCGCACGCGGAGGTGGTCGCGCTGGAGGCGGCGGGCGAGGCCGCGCGCGGCGCGACTGCCTACGTGACGCTGGAGCCCTGCGCGCACACCGGCCGCACCGGCCCCTGCGCCGACGCGCTGGTGGCCGCCGGCGTGGCGCGGGTGGTCGGCGCGATGGCTGATCCGAACCCGCAGGTCGACGGCCAGGGCTACGCGCGCCTGCGCGAGGCCGGTATCGCGGTCGCCGACGGCCTGATGGAAGCGCAGGCGCGCGAGCTCAACCGCGGATTCATTTCGCGCCTGGAGCGCGGCCGGCCGTGGCTGCGGGTCAAGCTCGCGACCAGCCTCGACGGCCGCAGCGCGCTGGCCAGCGGCGATTCCAAGTGGATCAGCGGCCTGCACGCGCGCGAGGACGTGCAGCGCTGGCGCGCCCGCGCCGGCGCGATCCTGACCGGCGCCGGCACCGTGCTGATCGACGATCCGCAGCTGACCGTGCGCTTCACCGACGACATGCCCGAGCACGGCGCGGACTTCGTGCCGCCGCTGCGGGTGGTGCTGGACCCGGGCCTGGCGACGGTCGCCCGCGGTCGCGTGCGGGAGGGCGATGCGCCGACCCTGTACCTGCACGCGCCCGACGCGCGCATGCCGCGCGGGATCGAGGCGCAGCACGCGTGGGTGCCGGTCAACGCCGGCCGCTTCGACCTCGAGGCGGTGCTCAAGCTGCTGGCCGAGCGCAAGATCAACGAGGTGCAGGTGGAGGCTGGCGCGACCCTGGCCGGCGCTTTCCTCGCCCACGGCCTGGTCGACGAGCTGCTGCTGTACGTCGCGCCGGTGATGCTCGGCGAGCGCGCGCGGCCGCTGTTCGAGGGCCTGCACATCGACGCGATGACCGAGAAGCTGGAAATGCGGCTGGTGGAGACGCGGCGGATTGGCGACGACATCCGGGTCCTGCTGCGGCCGGAATGAGCACCGACACGACCGGCTTCAAGGACCACTTCTCCGCGGTCGCCGCCGACTACGCCAGCGCCCGGCCGGAGTATCCGGACGCGCTGTTCGCCTGGATCGCCGCGGTGGCGCCCGCCACGTCGTGCGTGTGGGAAGCCGGTTGCGGCAGTGGCCAGGCCAGCCGCGGGCTGGCCGCGCACTTCGACGCGGTGCACGCGACCGACCCGAGCGCGGCGCAGGTCGCCCAGGCGCGCGCACCGGCCAACGTCCGCTTCGCGGTCGAGCCGGGCGAGCGCTGCAGCCTGACCGACGCCAGCGTGGACGCGGTGTGCGTGGCGCAGGCGCTGCACTGGTTCGAGCGCCCGGCCTTCTT
>DASRZN010000255.1:0-6421 GCA_035686325.1 Lysobacteraceae bacterium | reverse complement strand
GAGCGCTCGCCGCGGCGCAGGGTCACGTGCGCGCTGTGCGCCCAGTCCTTGAAGCGGTCCACGGCGTAGGTCAGGCCGGAGGTGGTTTCGGTGAGGTAGGGCGTGTCGATCTGCTCGACGTTGCCCAGGCACACGATCTTGGTGCCGGGACCGGCGCGGGTGATCAGGGTCTTCATCTGCTTGGGCGTCAGGTTCTGCGCCTCGTCCAGGATCAGCCAGCGGCTGAGGAAGGTGCGTCCGCGCATGAAGTTGAGCGAGCGGATCTTGATCCGCGCGGCGAGCAGGTCGTTGGTCGCCGCGCGCCCCCAGCTGCCGCCTTCCTGGTTGTGGGTGAGCACTTCCAGGTTGTCGGTGAGCGCGCCCATCCACGGCGTCATCTTTTCTTCCTCGGTGCCGGGCAGGAAGCCGATGTCTTCGCCGACCGAGACCGTCGCGCGGGTCATGATGATCTCGCGGTAGCGCTGCTGGTCCATGGTCTGCGCCAGACCCGCCGCCAGCGCCAGCAGGGTTTTGCCGGTGCCGGCGGTGCCGAGCAGGGAGACGAAGTCGATTTCCGGGTCCATCAGTGCGTTCAGCGCGAAGTTCTGTTCGCGGTTGCGCGCGGTGATGCCCCACACCGCGTGCTGGTTGTGGCGGAAGTCGTCGACGATCTGCAGGGTGATGCTGGCCTCGCCGACCTTGACCACCTTGAGTTCGGCTTCCTCGTCGCCGGGCAGGTACAGGAACTGGTTGGGATACCAGCTATCGTCCTCCGGCGCCGCGCCGGGGATGCGCGCGAATTCGTAGAAGGTGCGGCCCTTCTCGGTCCAGGAGCGCAGGTCCTTGCCGTGGCGCTGCCAGAAGTCGGCGGGCAGGGCAGTGGCGCCGGTGTAGAGCAGGCTGAAATCGTCGAGCGCGCGGTCGTTCTCGTAGTCCTCGTTGACGATGCCGGCGATCGAGGCCTTGATCCGCAGGTTGATGTCCTTGGACACGAACACCACGGCCGCCGTCGGTTCCGCCTCCTTCAACGCCAGGATCGCGCCGAGGATGTGGTTGTCCGGGATGACCGCGCCGAAACGCTTGCCGGAATCGAAATTGCCGGTCTGGAAACGCAGCCGCCCCTTGCTCTGCGCGCCGCGCAGCTGCAGGCCTCGAGGCCGCTGCAGCACGATGCCGTTGGTGATGTCGCTGTCGGCGTCGCTTTCGATCAGTTCGTTGAGGAAGCGGCTGACCTGGCGTGCGTTGCGGCTGGCTTCGGACGTGCCCTTCTTGGCGTTGTCCAGCTCCTCCATCACCTGCATCGGCAGGTACACGTCGTGTTCCTCGAACTTGAACAGCGCGGTCGGGTCGTGCATCAGCACGTTGGTGTCGAGGACGTAGATGCGCTTGCTGCGGGTCATGCGGGCTTCCGGCGGCTGCGAAGAGGACGAGGCTGGGCGACGCGGCGTGCGCGCGGCGCAAAGGGCGACGCCACCGCGGCCCGCGGGGCGGGGCAGTGGCGGAGGGAAGGGGAAATGGGCGTCACCGGGGCGGGCGGTTGCCCGACTGCGCCGCCTGCAGCGCGTCCAGCACGGCCTGCGCGTGGCCGGGCACCTTGACCCCGCGCCAGGCTTCGGCGACGCGGCCCTGGGGATCGATCAGGAAGGTGCTGCGCTCGATGCCGACGTACTCGCGGCCGTAGAGCTTCTTCGGCTTGATCACGTCGAAGGCGCGGCACAGCGCCTCGTCGCCGTCGCTGACCAGCCTGAAGGCGAAGCCCTGCTTCTCGCAGAAGTTCCGGTGCGACTTCAGCGAGTCGCGGGAGACGCCCAGGACCTCGGCGCCGAGCTTGCGGAAGCGCGGCAGCAGCGCGTTGAAGTCGTTGCCCTCGACCGTGCAGCCGGGCGTGCTGTCCTTCGGATAGAAGTACAGCACCAGCCAGCGGCCGGCGAAGTCGGCGAGCGTCGCGTCGCCGCCGTCGGACAGCGACAGCGGCAGCGCGAGGGTGGATTTGCTCAGGGGCTTGCCGGCTTCGGACAAGGTGCGGATCTCCAATTCGACGCCGGGGTCAGAACTTCATCGGATCCATGATCGCGTCGAGGTTCAGGTGGTCGCAGAACTCGAGGAAGTCGTCGCGCAGCGCGGCGATGTGCATGTCCGAGGGAATGCCGATCGTCACCTGTGCGGAGAACATGTCCGCGCCGGTCTGCATCGCCCGGTAGCGCGAGCAGTGCAGGCTCTCGATGGTGATCGACTGGCGGTCGAAGAAGTCGGCGAGCTGGTACAGGATGCCCGGCTTGTCCGCGGCCACCACCTCGACCACGTAGGGCAGCAGGTTGGACTGCACCGGCTTGGCCCCGGTGCGGTACCACATCAGCTTGAGGCCTTCCTCGCGCTCGAGCCGGGTCAGCATCGCCTCCAGCTTGGCGACCGCGTCCCAGGAACCGGTGGCGAGGGCGATCACCGAGACGTCGCGGCCGACCGTGCTCAGGCGCGTGTCCACCAGGTTGCAGCCGCTGTCCGCGATCCGCCGCGTGACCGCCAGCAGGGGCGAACGCGGGTGCGTGGTGTACGCGTTGATCAGCAGGTGGTTTTCCTGCGGGGCGGGACGGGTTGCGTCGGGGTCGGTCAAGGCAGGTCTGCACGGGGAGGGCAGCGGTGCGCTGCCGCGGGCAGGATACCGGCCGCCCGTTTCGCGCCGCAAGCGAACGTGCGCCGCGGGCCGCGGCGGCCGATGGACGGCGCGCGAGCGCCGCGGGTACCATCGCCGGATCATCGATTCAGCCGGCGCGCCCGCGCGCGCCGGCCCAGCCGAAGGCCCTGTTCCCTTGCGGATTGCCGGCAGCATCACCGCCCTTGCCACCCCCTTCACGCCGTCCGGCGCGCTCGACCTGGACGGCTGGCGCGCGCTGCTGCGACTGCAGCTGGAAGGCGGCACCCAGGCGCTGGTCGTCGCCGGTTCCACCGGCGAGGCGGCGGCGCTGGCCGACGCCGAATACGAAGTGCTGCTGCGCCTCGCGGTCGAGGCCGCGGCCGGCACCGGCGTGCCGGTGCTCGCCGGCACCGGCCTGTCCAACACCGCGAAGACGATCGCGCTGACCCGTCGCGTCGCCGGCCTCGGCGCCGATGCCGCGCTGGTGGTGACCCCGCCCTACGTGCGCCCGACCCAGGCGGGGCTGGTCGCGCACTTCCGCGCCGTGGCGGAGGAGGGCGACCTGCCGGTCGTGCTCTACAACGTGCCGCCGCGCACCGGCTGCGACCTGCTGCCCGACACCGCCGCGCAACTCGCCGCGCATCCCAACGTCGTCGGCATCAAGGAAGCGCGCAGCGAACCCGAACGCATGGCCGCGCTGCTGCCGCTGCGCGATGCCGGCTTCGCCGTACTCAGCGGCGACGATCCGACCGCGTGCCGGGCGATGCTGGCCGGCGCCGACGGCGTCGTCTCCGTCGCCTCCAACGTGCTGCCGCGCGCCTTCCGTCGCCTGTGCGACCTGGCCCGCGCCGGTCGCGCGGACGAGGCGCGGGCGCTGGACGGCGAGCTGCAGGCCGCGGTCGCCTTCATGGGCGTGGAGCCCAACCCCATTCCGGTGAAGGCGATCCTCGCCCGCCTCGGCATCGGCGCCGGCCTGCGCCTGCCGCTGACGCCGCTGTCGCCCGCGCACGGCGCGCAGGCGGACGCGGTCGCCGACGCGGTACGTTCCATCGAACAGACCTGCCGCGCATCCGCCGCGGCCTGACCTTACGGAGATCCCGATGCGCCTGTCCGCCACGTTGCGCCCGCTCGCCTTCGCCCTCGCCGCCGCGACCCTGGTCGCCGCCACGGGCTGCCACTGGTTCAAGCGCGACAGCGCCTACCGGCAGGCCCCGGAGAACCGGCCGCTGGAAGTGCCGCCGGACCTCGACCTGCCCAACACCCAGGGCGCGATGCAGCCGCCGGAAGGCACCCGTTCGGTGTCCCGTTCGGAAATGGCGGCGCCGGCGGCGAACCAGAGCGGCTTCACCGTGGCGGGCGAGCGCGACGCGGTCTTCGCCCGGGTCGGCGAGGCCCTCGCCGGCATCGAGGGCGCGAGCATCGCCAGCAAGGCGCAGATCCTCGGCACCTACGACGTCAGCTACGAAGGCAGCAACTTCCTGGTCCGCGTCACCGCGGTGCCGGCCGGCGTCTACGTCTCGGCGATCGATCCGCGCGGCACCCCGGCCACCGCCGCGGCGCCGGTCAAGCTGATCGCCGCGCTGAAGGCCGCGCTCGGCAGCTGATCGCCGCGCGGCACGGCACGAAAACGGAACGGGCGCCGCGAGGCGCCCGTTCTCGTTGCGGACGATCGCCGCGCTCAGCGCTCCAGCAACGGCAGCTTGTCCGGCTTGCCGTCCCACTCGGCGGCGTCGGCCGGCGGCTCCTTGCGGGTGGTGATCACCGGCCATGCCTTGGCCAGTTCGGCATTCAGGGCGACGAAGTGTTCCTGGCCCGCGGGCACGTCGTCCTCGGGGTAGATCGCGTTGATCGGGCACTCGGGCTCGCACAGGGTGCAGTCGATGCACTCGTCCGGGTCGATCACCAGGAAGTTCGGGCCCTCGTGGAAGCAGTCGACCGGGCACACCTCGACGCAGTCGGTGTACTTGCACTTGATGCAGTTCTCGGTGACGACGAAGGGCATGGCGGCGGTGCGTTGCGGAAAGGAAGAAGTGTAGCGCCGCGGCCGCGGCGGCACGAAGCCCCGGGTCGCATCGCGGGAGTCCGGCGTCGCAACGAAAAAAGGCACCTGCTCGCGCAGGTGCCTTTCCGATGCTGGTGGGCCGTCAAGGATTCGAACCTTGGACCTACTGATTAAGAGTCAGCTGCTCTACCAACTGAGCTAACGGCCCGAAGCGCGAAATTCTAGCAGATCCACACCGTCCGGCAAGCGCTTCGTCGCCGGCGGTGACGCGAGGGTGGGGTGGCTGAGGGGACTCGAACCCCCGACAACTGGAATCACAATCCAGTACTCTAACCAACTGAGCTACAGCCACCACGGAAAAACGTTGCAGACGTGGCGCGCCCGGCAGGACTCGAACCTGCAACCACCGGCTTAGAAGGCCGGTGCTCTATCCGGTTGAGCTACGGGCGCCCGGTCCGGATTGTCGCATCGCCCTTCCCGGATGGTCGGGGTAGAGGGATTCGAACCCCCGACATCCTGCTCCCAAAGCAGGCGCGCTACCAGACTGCGCTATACCCCGCCGATGGAACCGGTCCGCCTCCGCGGCGCGCCTGCGCTGCGAAAGACGGCTATTGTCCGGAGCGTGCCCGTGACTGTCAACGCGAGCGGGCGCGTGGCTGGCGGACGCGGGCCCGATCGGGGAAACTATGGCGTTCTGCCCGCCGGCCCGCCGGCCGGGCAGCCCCATCCAACACGAACGCAGCAGGGGCCGCGTGGACGCGGCGCAGGAGCCTTACGCAATGCAAGTTTCGGTCGAATCCACCGGCAACCTCGAACGCCGCATGACCCTGCGCCTGCCGGCGCAGGACGTCGAATCCCAGATCGGCGGCCGCCTGCGCGAGATCTCGCGCACGGTGCGTCTGAAGGGGTTCCGTCCGGGCAAGGTGCCGGCCAAGGTGGTCGAGCAGCGCTACGGCGCGCAGGTCCGCGCCGAGGTGCTGGACGACCTGCTGCGCCGCGGTTTCGACGACGCCGTGCGCGAGAACGCGCTGCGCGTTGCGGGCAGCCCGCGCATCGAGCCCGGCGCGGATGAGGGCGGCCAGCTCGCCTACGTCGCCACTTTCGAGGTAGTGCCGGACTTCGGCGACATCGACGTCGCCAAGCTGCAGGTCGTGCGCCACGCCGCCCAGGTGGAAGGCGCCGACATCGACCGCATGATCGAGAACCTGCGCCTGCAGCGCCGCAGCTGGACCGTGGTGAACCGTCCGGCGCAGCAGGGCGACGCGGTCAGCATCGCGATCTGGTCGCAGGTGGGCGACGAGCGTATCCCGGCCGAGGGCGCCGAGCGCAGCGTCGCGGTGGTCGGCGCCGGCAGCCTGTTCGGCGAGCTCGAGCGGGCCCTGGCGGGCATGTCGGGCGGCGAGGAGAAGGTGCTGGAGATCGCGTTCCCGGCCGACTGGCGGGTGCCGGCCCTGGCCGGCAAGACCGCCCAGGTGCACCTGACCGCCGAGCAGGTCGCCGAGCCGGTGCTGCCGGAGGTGGATGCCGAGTTCATCCGCAGCTTCGGGGTCAAGTCCGGCGAGATGGACCAGTTCCGCGCCGACATCCGCAGCAACCTGGAGCGCGAGCTCAAGGGCGCCCTGATGACCCGCCTGCGCCGCGAGGTCGGCGAGCAGCTCGCCGCCGCCTACGGGCAGGTCGAGATGCCGCCGCGGCTGGTCGAGGCCGAGGCCAAGCAGATGGCCCAGCAGGTCGCCAGCCAGGCCGCCCGGCAAGGCCAGCAGGTCCCGCCGCCGCCGCACGAGCAGTTCCTCGATGCCGCCCGCAAG
>DASRZN010000254.1:0-7985 GCA_035686325.1 Lysobacteraceae bacterium | reverse complement strand
ACCGACAGCGCATCGTCCAGCCGCGCGGGCGCGCGGAAATCCACCCGCATCGCCCGCACCGCGAACACCAGGTCGTGCTCCGCGCGCAGCGCGTCCTGGCCCTTGCCCAGCGCACGCAGCCACTCGCTGCGCGCGCGTTCGAGGAAGGCGACGTACTGCGCGTGGTAGACCACGCCGCCGGCGTCGGTATCTTCCCAGTAAACCCGCACCGGGTGGATGAACGGCTGGTTCATGCGGACGGGGTTTCGCCGCCGGCGAACAGGTCGGGCGCGCCGGCCTTCGGTTTCAGGCCGAGGTGGCGGTAGGCCTTGGGGGTGGCCATCCGGCCGCGCGCTGTGCGCACCAGATAGCCCTGCTGGATCAGGTAGGGCTCGATCACGTCCTCGAGCGTGCCGCGCTCCTCGCTGAGCGCGGCGGCCAGCGACTCGACGCCGACCGGGCCGCCGTCGAAGGCGTCCACGATCGTGCGCAGCATGCGCCGGTCGAGCTCGTCGAAGCCCTCGGGATCGACCTTCAGCATGCGCATCGCGGCGTCCGCGACCTCTCGGTCGATGGCGCCGCCGGCCTTCACCTGGGCGTAGTCGCGCACCCGCCGCAGCAGGCGGTTGGCGATGCGCGGGGTGCCGCGCGAGCGCCGGGCGATCTCGCCGGCACCTTCCGGCGCGCAGGCGATGCCGAGGATCTGCGCCGATCGCCGCACGATCCGGGTCAGCTCGTCGGGGGTGTAGAACTCCAGCCGCTGGACGATGCCGAAGCGGTCGCGCAAGGGCGCGGTCAGCAGGCCGGCGCGGGTGGTCGCGCCGATCAGGGTGAACGGCGGCAGGTCGAGCTTGATCGAGCGCGCGGCGGGGCCCTCGCCGATCATGATGTCGATCTGGAAGTCCTCCATCGCCGGATACAGGATTTCCTCGATCGCCGGCGACAGGCGGTGGATCTCGTCCACGAACAGGACGTCGTGCGGCTGCAGGTTGGTCAGCAGCGCGGCGAGGTCGCCGGCCTTCTCGATCACCGGCCCGGAGGTGACCCGCAGGCCGACGCCGAGCTCGTTGGCGATGACGTGGCTGAGGGTGGTCTTGCCGAGGCCGGGCGGCCCGAAGATCAGAACGTGGTCGAGCGCCTCGCCACGCTGCTTGGCCGCGTCGATGTAGATCTGCATCTGCTCGCGGACGGGCGCCTGGCCGAGGTATTCCTCCAGTCGCCGCGGGCGGATCGACGCCTCGACGGCCTCGTCCTCGCGGGTGGCGCCGGCGGCGATCAGACGGTCTTCGGTCATGCCGCTATGGTCGCACGCGGGGCGCGGCGGATGCAGCGGACAGCTGCGTGTAGCAGCCTACCGGGCCCGCGCCCGGGAGGGCGGGGGTATTGCTTTTCCCTTAGAAGGGCAGTCCTGCCCTTATGCGGGCGCCGGCCATCCATGGCCGGCTTGACGCAACACCCCCGCCCTCCCGGTCGCTCGGACAGATCCTGGCGGCTTGCTAGAGCGGAATTGCTCCGCCCTACCCGATCGCGGGCGAGGTGGGGGCGCGCCGGGCGGGAGAGGTGGGCAGGACCGTATGCGCCATGGAGGGCGCATCCGAGCCTCCATGGACGGATTCACGGCGTGTCCTGCCCGCCTCTCCCGCCCGGCGCGCTCCATGCTTCCTCGATTCCGCCTTCCAGCTTCCAGCTTCCAGCTTCCGGTTTCCGGTTTCCGGTTTCCGGTTTCCGGCCTAGATCTCGACCTGCGCGCCGAGCTCCACCAGCCGGTTGCCCGGGATGCGGAAAAAGTTGGTCGCGGGCGCGGCGTTGCGGTGCATGACCGCGAACAGCTTGTCACGCCAGATCGGCATGCCGCGGCGGTGCGCGGCGACCACGGTCTCGCGGCTGGCGAAGTAGGTCGTGTCCATCGGGTTGAAGGTCAGCTCGCACTGGTCGCAGGAGCGCATCAGCGCCAGCGGCACGTCCGGCGTCTCCATGAAGCCGTAGCGCAGCAGCACCCGGTAGAAGTCCTCGCCGCCGATCGGTTCGATGCGCATGCGCTGGCTCTTCGCCGCGTACGGCACGTTGAGCGTCTCCACCGTCAGGAACACGTTGCGCTCGTGCAGCACCTTGTTGTGCTTGAGGTTGTGCAGCAGCGCCTGCGGCACCATGCCGGTCTGCGGCACCAGGAACACCGCCGTGCCCGGCACCCGCACCGGCGGCGCCAGCATCAGGCCGGGCAGGAAGGTGTCCAGCTGGATCGCCTCCTTGCGGATCTCCGCGGCGAGCAGCTCGCGCCCGCGCCGCCAGGTGCGCAGCAGGGTGAACAGCACGATGCCGAGGATGACCGGGAACCAGCCGCCGTCGAGGATCTTGGCGCCGTTGGCGATCAGGAAGCCGACGTCGGCGAGCAGGAACAGCACGCACAGCGGCAGCACCCAGCGCCGCCCCTTCGGCCACAGCGCGCGCGCGACCAGGGCCAGCAGCAGGGTGTCGATCAGCATCGTCGCCGACACCGAGATGCCGTAGGCGGTTGCCAGCGCGGTCGAAGTCTGGAAGGTCAGGACCAACCCGACCACCAGCACCATCAGCGTCCAGTTCACCGCCGGGATGTAGATCTGGCCGATCGTCTCGCTGGAGGTGTGCTTGATCGCCATGCGCGGGATGTAGCCCAGCTGCATCGCCTGCCGCGCGATCGAATAGGCGCCGGTGATCACCGCCTGCGAGGCGATCACGGTGGCGCCGGTCGCGAGCACGATCATCGGCCAGCGCGCCCAGTCCGGCACGCCGAAGTAGAACGGGTTGCGCACCGCCGCGGGGTCCTCCAGCAACAGCGCGCCCTGCCCCAGGTAGTTGAGCATCAGCGCGGGCAGGACGAAGAAGTACCAGGCGCGCCGGATCGGTTGCGCGCCGAAGTGGCCCATGTCGGTGTACAGCGCCTCGCCGCCCGTCACCGCCAGCACCACCGCGCCGAGGATGAACACGCCATGGAAGTTGTGCACCAGGAAGAAGTTGACTGCCCACCAGGGGTTGATCGCCTTCAGCACCTCCGGCGCGTGCAGCAGGTTGATCGCGCCGAGCACGGCGAGCGCGGCGAACCACAGCAGCATCACCGGCCCGAACACCTTGCCCACCTTCTCGGTGCCGTGGCGCTGGGCGAGGAAGATCCCGACCAGCACCACCACCACGATCGGCACGATCCAGCTGTGCAGCGCCGGCGCGACCACCTCCAGGCCCTCGACCGCGGACAGCACCGAGATCGCCGGCGTGATCACCCCGTCGCCGAAAAACAGCGACGCGCCGAAGATGCCGAGGATGCCGACCACGTACACCGAGCGCGAGCCCGGCCGCAGCGTGCGCTGGGCCAGCGTCATCAGCGCCATGATGCCGCCCTCGCCCTCGTTGTCCGCGCGCATGATGATGGTCACGTACTTGATCGTGACCACGAGGGTCAGCGCCCAGAACACCAGCGACAGCAGGCCGATCACCGTGTCGTGGTTGGGCACCAGGCCGTAGTGCGGACCGAAGGCCTGCTTGATGGTGTACAGCGGGCTGGTGCCGATGTCGCCGAAGACCACGCCGATCGCGGCGACGACCAGCCCGGCCAGGCCGGCGCCGGCATGGCCATGGGGGGACGCGTGCGCGGTGGAGGTGCTCTTGGCCATGGTGTGCGGAACGCCCCCTCAGCGGAGCGCGGACTTTAGCGCCTTGCGGATGATCGTCGCGGCGTCGTCGCCAGGGGCCGCGGCGTCGCGCGCCATCCGCGCCGCCTCGGCCGGCTTGTAGCCGAGCTGCTGCAGGGCGACCGTCGCCTCGGACTGGGCATCGCCGGCGGCGCCCGCCGCCAGCGGCCCGCCGCCGGTGCCGAAGTCGGCGGCGCGGTCGCGCAGTTCGACCACCATCCGCTCGGCGGTCTTCTTGCCGATCCCGGGGATGCGGGTCAGCGCGGTGACGTCAGAGGTCTGAACCAGCCGCGCGAATTCCTCGACGCTGGCGCCCGACAGCACCGCCAGCGCGATCTTCGCGCCGATCCCGGACACCTTCTGCACGTCGCGGAACAGCCGCCGCTCGCCCTCGCGCAGGAAGCCGTACAGCGACACGCTGTCCTCCCTCGTAGCGTAGTGGGTGAACAGCGCGACCTCGCGACCGACGTCGGGCAGGTCGTAGAACGTGCTCATCGGCGCCTCCAGCTCGTAGCCGACGCCGTGGACGTCGACCACCAGCCACGGCGGCTGCTTGTGCACCAGGATGCCCTTCAGGCGACCGATCACGTCATCTCCTCCGCAGCGCCGCGACGCTGGCGCCGGTGCGCCGCGCGGTGGCGCTCATGTGGGCGTGGGTCAATGCGACGGCGAGCGCGTCGGCGGCGTCCGCCTGCAGCTTCGCGTCGGGCAGGTTGAGCAGCAGCCGCACCATGTGCTGCACCTGCGGCTTGTCGGCCGCGCCGCGGCCGACCAGCGACTGCTTGATCACCCGCGGCGCGTATTCGCTGACCGGCAGCCGCCGGCGCACCACGGTCGCCAGCGCGGCGCCGCGGGCGTGGCCGAGCTTGAGCGCGGAAGTCGCCGACTTGTCCATGAAGACGGTCTCGATCGCGACTTCCTGCGGCCGCCACGCGTCCAGCAGCGCCTCCAGCCCCTCGCACAGCAAGCCCAGGCGTTCGGCGAAGCTCTCCGCCTGCAGCAGCACCAGTGCCTGCGCGTGGACGAAGCGGCAGCGGCCGTCGTCGGCGACGTCGATCACGCCGACGCCGGTGCGCTGCGAGCCGGGATCAATGCCGAGCACGCGAATCATGCGCGACGACACCTGGCGCCCGTGCGGGCGCGGAACGCGTGCCTGTTGGCCATGGAAACCAGAGTCCTCGCTTCCGCGCGGAATGACAACAGCGATGCCGGCGCGGGCCGGGCGGCGACGGGTCCGCTCAGCCGAGCCCGGCGGCGTTGGAATAGACGTTCTGCACGTCGTCCATGTCCTCCAGCCAGCGCAGCAGCCTGGCGACCTGCTCGGCGGTTTCGCCGGAGACGTCGGTGTCGTTGTCGGCGCGCATGGTCACCTCGGCGAGGTCGGGGGCGAGGCCCGCGGCCTCCATCGCCTGGCGCACCTCGGCGAAGGCCTCGGGCGACGTCAGCACGTCGATCGCGCCGTCCTCCGGGTACACGACCACGTCGTCCGCGCCGGCCTCGATCGCCGCTTCCGTCACCTTGTCCTCGTCGGCGCCGGCGGCGTAGGACAGCACGCCGGTCTTGTGGAACATGAAGGCGACCGAGCCCTCGGTGCCGAGGTTGCCGCCGAACTTGGAAAAGGCGTGGCGCACGTCGGCCACGGTGCGCACGCGGTTGTCGGTGAGGCAGTCGACGATCACCGCGACGCCGCCGGGCGCGTAGCCCTCGTAGCGGATCTCCTCGTAGGTGACGCCTTCCAGTTCGCCGGTCGCCTTCTTGATCGCGCGCTCGATCACGTCCTTGGACATGTTCACCTGCAGGCCGCGGTCGATCGCCGCGCGCAGGCGCGGATTGCCCGCCGGATCGCCGCCGCCGGCGCGGGCGGCGACGCCGATCTCGCGGATGACCTTGGTGAAGATCTTGCCGCGCTGGGCGTCGGCGGCGTTCTTGCGCGCTTCGATGGAGGGACCACGGCCCATGGCGATGTCCGGCGGTGCTGCGAGGCGCGCGATTCTACCCGATGCCCGCTTCCGCCTCGCCCGCGTGGCGGAAGCGGCCAGTGCGCAGGAAGGCCACGGTCTGAGCGGCCGCCTCCTCCGACAACAGCAGGCCGCTGTGGCTGGCGTCGACCACGATGTGGTCGGCCAGGCCGGGCAGGCGCGTCTCGGCGACCGCCACCGTGCCGTCGTGCTCGCCGGGGAACTGGCCGAACAGCGCGCCCAGCCCGTGCGGCACCCGCCCGGCGATCACGCCGACCTCGGCGCGGCCCTGCCAGCAGGGGAAGCCGTGCTGCAGCAGCTCGGCGCTGCGCCCGAACAGGCTGGCGGCCGGCGGCCAGCGCAGCAGTGCATTGACCGCGCCGCTGCCGGCCAGCGGCGAGCCCAGGCAGACCACCCGCCGCACCGGCAGCGCCGGCGCGTCGCACAGCGCCTGCAGCGCGACCAGACCGCCGAGGCTGTGGGCGACGATGTCGGCGTCGGTGTCGCCGATGTATTCCGCCAGCCCGGTCGCGGCCAGCTGGGGCCCCTCCGCGACGGCCTGGTAGGAGAAGGTCTGCGGTGCGAACCCGGCCTCCTGCAGCCGCGTCGCCAGCCAGTGCATGACCGCGCCCGGCATCCACAGGCCGTGCAGCAGGACCACGCGGCGCGGGGCGGCGTTCATCGGGCGTGACCGGGCTGGCGGCGCGCGCGGCGCGGCCGGATGGCAGGCGGCCGGCGCTCGCACGCCGGCCGCCGTGGACGCAGGGACGTGGCGTTCAAGCCGAAGGCAGGTCCCGCAGCCAGCGGTCGATCAGGCGCTTTTCGTAGCGCAGCGGATCGCGGTCCCGGGTGGCCGGGCCGGCGAGGTAGTTGAGGTCCTTCAGGGTGCGCTCGCCCTCGGCGAGCACCGCGCCGCTGGCGTCGGTGCGCACGTAGTGCAGGCGGATTTCCGGCGCACTCAGCGGGCTGGCGATCCGGGTCGGCGCGCGGTGGGTGACGTAGTCGCCGGCGCGGCGGACGTCCTCGATGCGCACCTCGAGGCGTTCCCCCACCGGCAGGCGGTCGGCCGCTTCCTGCCGCAGGTAGGTCGCGAGTTCGCGCACCCAGTCGCCCTTCAGCGCCTCGGCGCGGTCGAGGCTGGCGCGCACCTCGGTGAAGCCGGCCGGATCGTTCCACGACACGCTCACCGGTCCATCGGCGGGCAGCGTGCGCGCGTCCTGCGGCGCGGCGAGGGCGGCACCGGCCAGCAGCAGCCCGGCGCACAGCAGCGGGATCCTCATCCTCATGGCGGTCTCCTTTCCTGGTTGCGCCCGACCGGCGCCCGCCGAGTGTCCGGCCGCCACGGTTAACGATCCGTTACCCGGCCGGCAGGCGCCGGAACATGAACTCGCGGTCGCGCTGGGCGCCGACCGGGAACGCGTACTCGCCCGCGAAGGCGAAGCCGTGGCGCGCGTAGAAGCGTTGCGCGCCGAGGTTCTCCGACCACACGCTGATCCACAGCGTGCGCGGGCCGTCGCGCTCCAGCCAGGCCAGCGCCTGCGCGAACAGCTTGCCGCCCCAGCCGCCGTTGTGCAGGTCGCGGTCGACGTACAGGCGCTTGAGCTCTCCGTCGCCGGGGCCGAGTTCCGCGTGCGGCAGGCCGGCCGGGCCCGCCATCGCATAGCCGCGCGCGCCGCCCGCGTCCTCGAGCAGCCACAGCGCCCACGCCGGGTCGGCGAGGTAGCGGGCGTAGGCCTCCGGCGCATGGCTTTCGGCGAGGAAGGCCTGCAGGTCTTCCTGCGAATAAAGGTGCCCGAAGGTCTCGACGAAGGTGCGCACGCCGACCCGCGACAGCGCGTCGGCGTCGGCCGGCGTGGCGCGGCGGATCGCCAGGCTCATCCCTGCTTCGCCACCAGCGGCGGCGCGGACGCGCTCTTGTCGTCCTTCGCGCGCACCGCGACGTGGACCTCGGCCAGCTGCGTGTCCGGCACCGGCGACGGCGCGCCGGTCATCAGGCACTGCGCGCTGGTGGTCTTGGGGAAGGCGATCACGTCGCGGATGGACTCGGTGCCCGCCATCAGCGCGGCGATGCGGTCGATGCCGAAGGCGATGCCGCCGTGCGGCGGCGCGCCGTACTGCAGCGCTTCCAGCAGGAAGCCGAACTTGGCCTGCTGTTCCTCCGCGCCGATGCCGAGCAGGTCGAACACCGCCGACTGCATGCGCGGATCGTGGATGCGGATCGAGCCGCCGCCGATCTCGTTGCCGTTGAGCACCATGTCGTAGCCGCGACTGACCGCGGTGGCGGCGTTCGCGCGCAGGTCGGCCTCGTCGTCGACGGCGGGCGCGGTGAACGGATGATGCAGGGCGACGTAGCGACCCTCCTCCGCGTCCCACTCGAACATCGGGA
>DASRZN010000253.1:0-33951 GCA_035686325.1 Lysobacteraceae bacterium | reverse complement strand
GATCTGTCCGAGCGACCGGGAGGGCGGGGGTGTTGCGTCAGCGCGCCATGGATGGCGCGCGCCCGCATAAGGGCAGGATTGCCCTTCTAAGGGAAAAGCAATACCCCCGCCCTCCCGGGCGCGGGCCCACGATGCTTCCTGTTTCCAGCAGCCAATGCCGTCCGGGCTGCGCGAGCGTGCCGGGCGGGAGAGGCAGTCAGGACACGCCGTGAATCCATCCATGGAGGCTCGGATGCGCCATCCATGGCGCATACGGTCCTGCCCACCTCTCCCACCCGGCACGCCCCCCGGCATTCCCGCGTCTCCCCTCTCCGTCTTCCGCTTCCCGTCTCCCTTCTCCCGCCCCGTTGACGCCGGCGCCGCTACAGTGGACCGTGGCATGCGCGAAACCGCCCACGAGCAGGAACGCCGCGAGACCGAGCGCAACGCCGAGCGCGTCGCCCGCGTCGCGCCCGCCGACCCGCTGAGCCCGGCCGACCGCTACGGCGAGCTGTTCGCGGCGGTGCAGGAAGCGCGCGTCTTTCCCGACAGCAAGACCTTCGTCGACTGCGCGCCGGTCGGCGAACCCGACGCCATCCTCACCGCCTGGCGGCGAGAGCGCGTGATGGACGGTTTCGACCTCGCCCGCTTCGTGCATGCGCACTTCCGCGAGGAGCGGATCCCCGTCTCGCACTACGTCTCCGACCCCGACCAGCCGCTGGTCGCGCACATCGACGCGCTATGGGACGTGCTCACGCGCGAGCCGCGCGAGCACCCGCCGCACTCCTCGCTGCTGCCGCTGCCCAACCGCTACGTGGTGCCGGGCGGCCGCTTCGGCGAGATGTACTACTGGGATTCCTATTTCACGATGCTGGGGCTGGCGGAGAGCGGGCGGCGGGACCTGCTGCGCTGCATGGCCGACAACTTCGCCTGGCTGATCGACACCTGCGGCCACATCCCCAACGGCAACCGCAGCTACTACCTCAGCCGCTCGCAGCCGCCGGTGTTCAGCCTGATGGTCGAGCTGTTCGAGGCGCACGACCTGTGCCGCGCGGTGAGTTACCTGCCGCGGCTGAAGCGCGAGCACGCGTTCTGGATGGAAGGCGCGGACGGCCTGGAACGCGACGCCGCGCGCTTGCACTGCGTGCGCCTGCCCGACGGCGCGCTGCTCAACCGCTACTGGGACACGCGCGACATCCCGCGCGAGGAAGCCTGGCTGGAGGACGTGACCACCGCGCGCGGCAGCGCGCGCCCGGCCGCCGAGGTCTACCGCGACCTGCGCGCCGCCGCCGCCTCCGGCTGGGACTTCAGCTCACGCTGGTGCGACGACCCGGACGACCTGTGCACCACCCACACCACCCGCATCGTGCCGGTGGACCTCAACGCCTTCCTGTACAAGCTGGAGGCGCAGATCGCCGAACTCGCCCACGTCGACGGCGACGACGCCACCGCGCGCGACTTCGGCCGGCGCGCGCACGCCCGGCACGACGCGATGCGGCGCTGGCTGTGGGACGACGACAGCGGCGCCTTCCTCGACTTCGACCTGTGGCGCGGCCAACGCCGCCGCGATGCGCTGTGCGCCGCGATCGCGGTGCCGCTGTTCGTCGGCCTGGCCGAGGACGCGGAGGCGGCGCGCATCGCCGAGGCGCTGCGCGCGCACCTGCTCGAAGCGGGCGGCCTAGCCACCACCTGCCGCGCCAGCGGCCAGCAGTGGGACCGGCCGAACGGCTGGGCGCCGCTGCAATGGATGGCGATCACCGGCCTGCGCCGCAGCGGCCAGCCGGCGCTCGCCGCGGAGATCGCGGCGCGCTGGCTGGACACGGTCGGCAGCCTGTACGAACGCGAATGCAAGCTGGTCGAGAAATACGTGCTGGAACCGACGCCGGAAGGCGCGGTCGGCGGCGGCGGCGGCGAGTACCCGCTGCAGGACGGCTTCGGCTGGACCAACGGCGTCACCCGCCGCCTGCTGCACGAGGAGCCCGGCAACCGCAACCACCGCGCGCGCGCCGGCCGCAACGCCGTGCACCAGCGCCATCCCGGCCGCACGCGCGCATGAACGCCGCCGTTTCCGGCCGGGCGCGTCCGCGCGCGCGCCGGTACACTCGCCGCTCCTTCACGTTGCGACCGTCCGATGCCGCGTTCCCTTTCGTTGCCCGCGCTGCGCGCCTGCCTCCTGCTGTTCGCCTTCGCCTTCGCCGCCGCCGGCTGTGCGCGCGAAGCCACCGCGCCGGCGCCGGCCGCCGCGCCCACCCCCGCCGCAAGCCCTGCCATGCGTGACGCCGACGACATCCGCGACCACCAGTCCTACGCCGAGCCCGGCAAGGTGCGGATCACCGCGCTGGCGCTCGACCTGGCGCTGGATTTCGACCGCAGGCAGCTCGCCGGCACCGCCACCTACACCCTCGACTGGAAGGATCCCGAAGCCACCGCGCTGGTGCTCGACACCCGCGACCTCACGATCGAGAAGATCGAGGGCGCCGACCTGTCCGGGCAGTGGCTGCCGCTGCAGTACGCGCTCGCCGAACGCGACCCGATCCTCGGCAGCAAGCTCACCGTGCAGGTGCCCGGCCGCAACGCCAGCGTGCGCGTGCACTACCGCACCGCGCCCGAAGCCTCCGGCCTGCAGTGGCTGGAGCCGGCGATGACCGAGGGCAAGCGCCAGCCGTTCATGTTCAGCCAGTCGCAGGCAATCCACGCGCGCAGCTGGGTGCCGCTGCAGGACACCCCGGCGGTGCGTTTCACCTACACCGCGCACGTGACGTCGCCGAAGGAGGCGATGGTGCTGATGAGCGCGGACAACGATCCGCAGGCGCCGCGCGACGGCGACTACAGCTTCAAGATGCCGCAGCCGATCCCGTCCTACCTGCTGGCGATCGCCGCCGGCGACCTCGTATTCCAGCCGATCAGCGGGCGCAGCGGGGTGTGGGCCGAGCCGGCGATGGTCGGGCGCGCGGCGAAGGAATTCGAGGACACCGAGAAGATGATGGCGGTGGCCGAGCAGCTGTACGGGCCGTACCGCTGGGGCCGCTACGACCTGCTGGTGCTGCCGCCGTCGTTCCCGTTCGGCGGCATGGAGAACCCGCGCCTGACCTTCGCCACCCCGACCGTGATCGTCGGCGACAAGTCGCTGGTGTCGCTGGTCGCGCACGAACTCGCCCATTCGTGGTCGGGCAACCTCGTCACCAACGCGAGCTGGCGCGACATCTGGCTCAACGAGGGCTTCACCACCTACGTCCAGGGCCGCATCACCGAGGCGCTGTACGGCAAGGAACTGGCGGACATGGAGCGCCAGATCGACCAGCAGGAACTGCTGCGCGAGATCGCCGACAACGAGATCAAGCCGGGAGACCAGGTGCTGGCGCTGCCGCCGCTGGACGGCCGCGACGCCGACGACGCGCTCAGCGACATCGCCTACACCAAGGGCGCGTGGTTCCTGCAGTTCCTCGAGCAGCGCGTCGGCCGCGAGGTGTTCGATCCGTTCCTGCGCGGCTGGTTCGACGACCATGCGTTCCGGAGCGTGGCGACCCCGGAATTCGTCGCCTACCTGCGCAGCCACCTGCTGGCCAAGCACCCGCACGCGGTCACCGATGCCGAGCTCGACGCCTGGCTGAACCAGCCGGGCATCCCGCCGTTCGCCGAGCGCGCGCGCTCGCGCGGCTTCTCCACCGTCGACTCGGCGCGGATCGCCTGGCTCGGCAGCGGCCAGCTGCCGCCGCCCGCGCTGACCGGCCAGTGGAGCACGCAGGAGTGGGTGCACTTCGTCGAGGGCCTGCCGGACAAGCTGCCGCTCGAGCAGCTCGCCGCGCTGGACGCCGCCTACCGCTTCAGCGAGACGCCCAACGGCGAGATCGCCCAGCGCTGGTATCCGCTCGCGGTGCGCAGCGGCTACCACGCCGGCGACGCGCCGATGGCGGCGTTCCTGCAGCGCGTGGGCCGGCGCAAGCTGATCATCCCCACCTACGAAGCGCTGGTGAAGACGCCCGAGGGCCTGGCGTTCGCGAAGCAGGTCTTCGCGCAGGCGAAGCCGGGCTACCACCCGATCACCACAGCCACCGTCGCCGCGCTGATCGCCAAGGCGGAAAAGACCGCGACGCCGGCCGCGCCGGCGCAGTGAGGACGAGGCCATGAACGCAGCCCGCGCCTTCCCGCTCCTGCTCGCCGCCGGGCTGCTCGCCGGCGCCTGCCAGCGCCACGACCCGCAGGCCGAGGCCGCCGCCGCGGCGGCGCGGGCCGCGGCGCAGGAACAGCAGGCGCGACAGATGGCGGCGACCTTCGACGACGCGGTGGCGAAGGAGAACTGGCGGCTCGCCCGCGCCCAGGCCGACGTGCTGCTGGCCAGGTTCCCGCAGACCGAGGCCGCGCAACGGGTGCGCGCGCGCTACGACGAGGTCGAGGCGAAGGACGCGGCGGCGCGCGAGCAGGTCCGCCTCGCCCGGCTGTGGTCGTACAACGACGAGCCGGTCGAGGGCGGCCACCAGCTGTCCGCGGCGATCTACGCGAAGGAGGACCTCGATACCGACGGCAGCGGCGCCAAGCCAGTGCGCCTGATCTTCCGCGACCATCCGTCGTGGGGCACCAGCAGCTACCTCGTGCTGCAGGCCGGCGACTTTGACTGCTACGGCGGCTGCAAGGTGCGCGTGCAGGTCGACGACGAGGCGGCGAAACCGATGGCCGCCTCACGCCCGAAGACCGACGAGGCGATCGCGATGTTCATCGAGGACGAGAAGGCGCTGTGGCGCAAGGCGCGCGCGGCGAAGACGCTGGCGGTCACCTTCCCGGTGAAGGCCGGCGGCACGCGCACCGCGGTGTTCGAGGTCGGCGGCCTCGACGGCGCGCGCCTGCCGAAGTGGCCCAGCCCGTAGAGCGGAGCTTGCTCCGCTGCGTGGCTGTCCGGCAGCGGAGCAAGCTCCGCTCTACGTCTCCCGTCTCCCGTCTCCCGTCTCCCGTCTCCCGTCTCCCGTCTCCCGCCTCCCGTTCCTGGTTCAGCCAGGTCAAGCCGGGTCGAACACGCTGCGGAGTAGAGTCGGAGCCGATGCCACGGCGGCATCGGCGGCGCACGACGCGCGCCCGAACACCGCGTGGCGCCCGCCGGAGCGGACGAAGGCGGGCGCCGGAGGAGCCGACCATGCTCGCCCCGCGCCTGCACAACTTCCTCGACGACGCGCACGCGCCGTACACCGCGCTGGAACACCCTCGCACCATCACCGCGCAGGAAACCGCGAGCGCCTCCCGCATCGGCCACCGCCACTTCGCCAAGACCGTGATGCTGAAGGTGGACGGCAAGCTGGCGATGATGGTGATGCCGGCGGCGTACCGGATCGACCTGACCCGGCTGTCGCGCGCGCTCGGCGGCCCCGAGGTGGAACTGGCGGAGGAACAGGAGTTCCGCGCCGCCTTCCCCGATTGCGAGGTCGGCGCGATGCCGCCCTTCGGCCACCTCTACGGCATGCCCGTCTACATCGATGCGCGCCTGGCCGAGCAGGACGAGATCGCCTTCAACGCCGGTTCGCACACCGACGTGGTGTGCATGCCCTACGCGGAGTTCGAGCGCCTGGCCCAGCCCGAGCTGCTGTGGCTGGCGCACGTGATGTAGCCCGCCCGACAGGCGCGCCGCGGCGCCGCTTTGCTGCTACCTTGGCGCCCGCGCGGCGCCCGTCGCCGCGCGCCCATTGCGCCTCCACCCGGCGGACCCCATGAAGCCCACCGTCCTGCTCGCGAGCCTGCTGCTGATGACCTCCACCGCTTCCGCCGCCGACCGTCCCGCGCCACCCGACGTGGCGAAGAAGCCGCACACCGTGACCGCCCCGCACGGCGCCGCGCGCGCCGACGAGTACTACTGGCTGCGCGACGACAGGCGCGAGAACCCGGAGATGCTGGCCTACCTGGACGCGGAGAACGCCTACGCCGACGCGCTGATGGCGCCGCTGCGCCCGCTGCAGGACAAGCTCTACGGGGAGATCGTCGGCCGCATCAAGCAGGACGACAGTTCGGTGCCCTACCGCGAGCGCGGCTGGTGGTACTACACGCGCTTCGAGACCGGCCAGGACTATCCGGTGTACGCGCGCCGGCAGGGCCAGCCCGCGCGCACACCCACGCTCGGCAGCGAGCTGGAGGGCGCCGAGCAGGTGCTGCTCGACGTCAACGCGATGGCCGCCGGCAAGGACTACTTCAGCGTCGGCGACTGGGACGTGAGCCCGGACAACACCCTCCTGGCGTGGGCCGAGGACGATGTCGGCCGCCGCCAGTACACGATCCGGGTGAAGAACCTCGTGAGCGGCGAGGTCTATCCCGACGTGATTCGGGGCGTGTCGCCCAACATCGTCTGGGCCGACGACAACCGCACGATCTTCTATGTGGAAAACGATCCGGAGACGCTGCTCACCAAGCGGGTGAAGAAGCACCTGCTGGGCACGTCCGCGAGCGCCGACGCGCTCGTGTACGAGGAGCACGACGACAGCTTCTACATGGGAATCGACCGCAGCCGCGACGACCGCTACATCTGCATCTCGGTCGAAAGCACGGTGTCCAGCGAGATGCGCTGCGCGCCGGCCGCGGACCCGCGCGCGTTCACCGTGCTGGCGCCGCGCGAGCGCGACGTCGAGTACCAGGCCGACCACCTCGGCGACCGCTGGGTGATCCGCACCAACGCGCCCGGCGCCGACGGCAAGCCGGCCAGCAACTTCAAGCTGATGACCGCGCCGTCGGGCGCCACCTCGCGCGCGCAGTGGCGCGAGTGGGTGCCGCACCGCGACGACGTGTTCGTGGACGGCTTCGAGCTGTTCGACGGCTTCACCGCGGTCGCCGAGCGTTCGGGCGGACTGGAGCGCCTGCGGCTGCTGAAGGGCGGCGGCGAGGAGTTCGTCAAGGTCGACGAACCCGCCTATTCGATGGGCCTGGACGTCAATTCCGAGCCCGGCACCGACTGGCTGCGCTACAGCTACACCTCGCTGACCACGCCCGCGACCACCTACGAACTCAACGTGCGCACGGGCGAGCGCCGCCAGCTCAAGCAGCAGCCGGTGCTCGGCTACGATCCGGCGAAGTACGAGACCGAGCGCCTGTGGGCGACCGCGCGCGACGGCACCCGGGTGCCGGTGTCGCTGGTCTACCGCAAGGGCTTCCGCAAGGACGGCAGCGCGGCGCTGCTGCAGTACGCCTACGGCAGCTACGGTTCATCCACCGACCCCAACTTCAACCTGCCGGTGGTCAGCCTGCTCGACCGCGGCATGGTCTACGCGATCGCGCACATCCGCGGCGGCCAGGAGATGGGGCGCGCCTGGTACGACGCCGGCAAGCTGTTCCACAAGAAGAACACCTTCACCGACTTCATCGACGTCACCGACTTCCTGGTGAAGGAAGGCTACGCGGCGCCCGACCGCGTCGCCGCGTACGGCGGCAGCGCCGGCGGCCTGCTGATGGGCGCGATCAGCAACATGGCGCCGGAGAAGTACCGGGTGATCCTGTCGCAGGTGCCGTTCGTGGACGTGGTCACGACCATGCTCGACCCGTCGATCCCGCTGACCACCAACGAGTACGACGAGTGGGGCAACCCGGAGCAGAAGGACTACTACGACTACATGCTGTCGTACTCGCCGTACGACAACCTGGAGGCGCAGGCCTATCCGGCGATGTTCATCGGCACCGGCCTGTGGGACTCGCAGGTGCAGTACTGGGAACCGGCGAAGTACGTCGCCCGCCTGCGCGACCTCGACACCGGCGCGCAACCGATCCTGTTCCGGATCAACATGGACGCCGGCCATGGCGGCAAGTCGGGCCGCTTCCGCCGCTACCGCGAACTGGCGGAGATGTACGCGTTCCTGCTCGACCAGCTAGGCGTGGGCGCCACGCGCTGACAACCTCCTGGCGCGTGGCGGTTCTTGCGCCACGCGGCTGCACGCACGCTCGGCGACAGCACGCGATGACAACCCCCGCTTCCGCTCCGACGCGCTTCCGATGGGCCTGGTGGCTGCTGGCCTACGCCAGCCTCGCGCTGGGCCTGGTCGGCATCGCCGTGCCGGGGCTGCCGACGGTGCCGTTCGTGCTGTTGGCCGCCTGGGCCGCGGCACGCGGCTCGACGAAGCTGCACCGGTGGCTGCTCGCGCACCGGCAGTTCGGACCGATGATCCGCGACTGGCAGGCGCAGGGCGCGGTCAGCCGTCGCAGCAAGTGGCTGGCCAGCGGAATGATGGCGGCTTGCGGCGCGCTGCTGTTCGCGACCGCGCCGAAGTGGTGGATGGCGGCGACCGGCTGCGCGGTGATGGCGGTGGTCGCCACCTGGCTGTGGATGCGCCCGGAACCGCGCGCCTGAGCGCGCCCGCCCGCGCTACACTGCGGCGATGAACCGCCTCCTGCCGCTCGCCTTCCTCGCCACCGCCACGCTGGCGCTCGCCGCCTGCGGCAACAAGGGGCCGCTGGTGCGCCCGATGCCGGCGCCCGCCCCGCAGGCCGCGCCGGCCCCGGAGGTCGCGCCGGCACCGTTGGAACCGTCCGCCGAGCTGCCGCCGCCCGCGCCCGAGGAAGTGCAGGACGCGGCGCCGCCGGCCGGCGACGGCAACGGTTGAGGCCATGACGCCCGCGCCGCGCCCGCCGCTGCGCTTCACCAAGATGCACGGTGCGGGCAACGACTTCGTCGTGCTCGACCTGCGCGACGGCACCGCGCCGCTTTCGCCCGCGCTGTGCCGGCGGCTCGCCGACCGCCACGTCGGGGTCGGCTGCGACCAGATCCTGACCATCGAGGCCGCGCGCTCGGCGGGCGCGGCCGCCGCCTACCGGATCTGGAACGCCGACGGCTCGGCCGCGCAGCAGTGCGGCAACGGCGCGCGTTGCGTCGCGGCGTGGCTGGTGCGCGACGGGGCCGCGCCGGCGACCGGCTTCGCGCTGGACAGCCCGGCCGGGCGCCACGAGGTCGAAGTGCTCGGCGGCGGCCGCTACCGGATCGCGATGGGCGTGCCGGTGTTCGAGCCGGCGCGGATCCCGTTGCGCGGCTTCGACGCCGAGCAGGATCGCTACACGCTCACGCTCGACGGCGCGCGGGTGGACTTCGGCGCGGCGTCGATGGGCAACCCGCACGCGCTGGTCGAGGTCGAGGACGTCGAGACGGCGCCGGTCGCCCGCGTCGGCGCGGCGCTGCAACGCCACCCCGCGTTCCCGGAGTCGGTCAACGTCGGCTTCGCCCGCGTGCTCGCGCCCGACCGCATCCGCCTGCGCGTGTACGAACGCGGCGTCGGCGAGACGCTGGCCTGCGGCAGCGGCGCCTGCGCGGCGGTCGCGATCCTCGCCCGGCGGCGCCGCGTCGAGCGCGAGGTCGCGGTCGAACTGGCGGGCGGCGAACTGGTGATCGGCTGGCGCGGCGACGACGCGCCGATCACAATGGCCGGGCCCGCGGCATTCGTCTTCGAGGGAGAATTCCACGTATGAGCGTTCACGCATGAGCGACAGCGAGAAGCTCAGCGCGCACGAGATCGCCGCCTGGCTGCGACGCCACCCGCAGTTCCTGCAGCAGTTCCCCGACCTCGCGCTGAGCCTGGTGGTGCCGCGCGAAGAGGGCCCGGCGGCGTCGCTGGCGAGCTACCAGCTGGAAGTGCTGCGCGACAAGAACCGCGAACTCTCGCGCCGCCTGCACGAGCTGTACGCCAACGCGCAGGAGAACGAGCGGCTGGCGGTGCGCACCCACCAGCTGACCCTCGCCCTGCTGCGCCAGGACGATGCGGCGGGCACCCTGCGCGCGATGGCGGCGTCGCTGGCCGAGGATTTCCAGGGCGACCTGGTGCGGATCGTGCTGTTCGCGCCGGTCGCTGGCCTCGGCGACACCGACTGGCTGCAGGTGATTCCGGCGGCCGACGCGCGCCTGGCGCCGTTCCGCGACGCGCTCGCCGCCGGCGAGCCGATCACCGGCCGCCTGCATCCGGACAAGCACGTGCTGCTGTACGGCGCGCGCGCGGAGGAGGTGCAGTCGAGCGTGCTGCTGCCGCTGCGCGACGGCGACGGCGCCGCGCTGGGCCTGCTCGCGGTCGGCAGCCACGACCCCAACCGCTTCTTCCCCGGCATGGGCACGCTGTTCCTGCGCATGATGGGCGAGGCGCTGGTCACGGCGCTGGCGCGGTATGCCGGCTAGCGCGCAACGCAAGGCTTCGCGCCCGCCCGGGCGGGCGTCCCGCACCTGCCGATGAACCGCCGCTCCGCCGCCACGCCGCTCGACCCGCCACGCGCGACGGACGCGCCGCTGGCGCCCGCCGCCGCCGAATTCCTGCACCACCTCGAGGTCGAGCGGGCGATGTCGCCGCACACCCTCGACGGCTATCGCCGCGATCTCGCCGCGCTGGGCGGCTGGGCGGACGACGCCGGCACCGACCCGTGCGCGCTGACCGATGCGCAGCTGCGCGCCTTCGTCGCCGCCGAGCACCGCCGCGGGTTGTCGCCCAAGAGCCTGCAGCGCCGGCTCTCGGCCTGCCGCAGCTTCTACCGCTGGCTGTTGAAACACGGCCGCATCGCCGCCAACCCGGCCGCCGCGATCCGCGCGCCGAAGGCGCCGCGCAAGCTGCCGCAGGTGCTGGATCCGGACGAGGCCAAGCAGCTGGTCGAGGTGCCGACCGACGCGCCGCTCGGCCTGCGCGACCGCGCGCTGCTGGAGCTGTTCTATTCGTCGGGTCTGCGTTTGTCCGAACTGTGCGCGCTGCGCTGGCGCGACCTGCACCTCGACGACGGGCTGGTGACCGTGCTCGGCAAGGGCAGCCGCCAGCGCACGGTGCCGGTCGGCTCGCACGCGCGCGCCGCGCTCGCCGCCTGGCGCGGCGAGCAGCGGCCGGCCGCCGACGCGCCGGTCTTCCCCGGCCGCAACGGCCCGATCACGCCGCGCGCGGTGCAGCTGCGGCTGCGCCAGCTGGCCCGCCGCCAGGGCCTGTTCAAGCGCGTGCACCCGCATCTGCTGCGGCATTCCTTCGCCAGCCACGTCCTGGAATCGTCCGGCGACCTGCGCGGCGTGCAGGAACTGCTCGGCCACGCCGACATCGCGACGACCCAGATCTACACCCACCTGGACTTCCAGCACCTGGCCAAGGTCTACGACGCGGCGCACCCGCGGGCGAAGCGCAAGGGCGGATAGCCTGCGCGCGGCTCAGGCTTCGCGTTCGAACACCACCGGCGCCTCCGCCAGCAGGTAGGGCAGCAGGTCCTCGAACGGCTGCGGGCGGCCGAGCAGGAAGCCCTGCAGCTCGTCGCAGCCGCGCGCCTGCAGCCATGCCCGCTGCTGCTCGGTCTCCACGCCCTCGGCGACGGTGCGCAGGCCGAGCAGGTGGCCGAGGCCGATGATCGAGGCGCAGATCGCCGCGTCGTCGAGGTCGTGGCCGAGGTCCTGCACGAACGAGCGGTCGATCTTCAGCCGGTCCAGCGGCAGCCGCTTGAGGTAGGCGAGGCTGGAGTAGCCGGTGCCGAAATCGTCCAGCGACAGGCCGACGCCGAGCCCGGCGATCCGGCGCATGGTCTCGATCGCGCGCTCGGTGCTGTCCATGATCACGCTCTCGGTGAGCTCCAGCTCCAGCGCGCCCGGCGGCAGCAGGAACTCCTGCACCACCGCGGCGACCTCGCGATCGATGTCGTGGGCGAACTGCGCCGCCGACACGTTCACCGAAATGCGCAGGTGGCCGAGCCCGGCGGCGACCAGCAGCGCGTGGTGGCGCGCCGCCTCGCGCAGCACGTGGCGGCCGAGGTCGACGATCAGGCCGCTTTCCTCGCACACCGCGATGAACTCGGCCGGCGGCAGCAGCCCGCGCTCCGGGTGGTGCCAGCGCACCAGCGCCTCCAGCCCCAGCGGACGGCCGTCGAGGCCCCACAGCGGCTGGAAGAACAGCGGGAACTCGCCACGCTGCAACCCGTCGCGCAACTGCGAGACCAGCTGCAGGCGCTGCGACACGGTGCCGTCGAACTCCGCGCGGTAGGCGATCGCCCGGTTCCGGCCCTGGCGCTTGGCCTGGTACATCGCGAGGTCGGCGTGGCGCAGCAGGGTTTCCGCGTCGCGCCCGTCCTCCGGATAGCGACAGTGGCCGATGCTGGGGGTGAGCTGGTGCGGCACGCCGGCCAGTTCGATCGGCTCGGACAGCACCGCCCCGATCCGCCCGACCATCGCCTGCAGGCCGGCCTCGTCGGCCTGCCCGGTCAGCACCACCACGAACTCGTCGCCGCCGAAGCGGCCGACCGTGTCGGCGTCGCCCACGATCGCGTGCAGGCGGCGGGCGCACTCCTTCAAGGCGGTGTCGCCCGCGCTGTGGCCGAGGCTGTCGTTGATCAGCTTGAAGTCGTCGAGGTCGACGAACACCACCGCGACGCCCGCGCCAAGGCGCCCCGCGCCGGCGATGGCCTGTTGCAGGCGGTCGTGCAGCAGCTGCCGGTTGGGCAGGCCGGTGAGGTCGTCGTGGGTCGCGCGCCAGGCGAGCTGTTGCTCCTGGCGCTGGCGTTCGGTGACGTCGGCCAGCACGCCGACGAAGTGGGTGAGCGTGCCCGCGTCGTCGCGCACCGGCGCCAGCCGGAACTCGTTCCAGAACATGCGCCCGTCGCGCCGGTAGTTGCGCAGCACCGCGCGCGCCTCGCGCTGCTCGGCCAGCGCGCGGCGGATCTCGGCGACGCCGGGCTGGTCGCCGTCCCCGCCCTGCAGGATCCGGCAATTGCGGCCGACGATCTCCGCCGCCGCGTAGCCGGTGATCTGCTCGAAGGCGGCGTTGGCGTAGACCACCGGGTGCGCCGGGTCGCGCGCGTCCGCGATCACGATGCCGTTCTCGGTGGCCTGCACCGCACGCCGCAGCAGGCGCAGGTCGGCCTGGTCGCGGTGGCGGTCGGTGACGTCGAGCATGCCGCCGACCATGCGCACGACCTTGCCCAGCTCGTCGCGCTGCAGGAAGCCGCGGTCGACCACGTCGGCCCAGCTGCCGTCGCCGCGACGGAAGCGGTATTCGCACTCCCACTCGCTGTCCCCGGCGTCGAAGGCGGCCTGCAGGCTGGCGCTGGCGCGCTCGCGGTCCTCGGGGTGGATCAGTTCCTCCCAGCCTGCCAGCGTCGGCGGCATGCGTTCGGGCGCGTGGCCGAACAGGCTGTAGAAGGACGTGCTCCACCACAGTGCGCCGGTGCCGACGTCGAAATCGTAGACCGCGTCGCTGGTCACGCTGGCGACCATCCGGAAGCGTTCCTCCACCCGCTCGCGCTCGGTGACGTCCTGGCCCGCGGCCAGCCGCGCGGAGCGGCCGTGGAAATCCAGGTCGTGCAGGTACAGCGCCATCCGCATCGTGCTGCCGTCCCGGCGCAGGTGCGTCCACACCTCGCCCTGCGCGCGCTGCGGGCCCGGGATGCGCACGGTCGCCCGCACCGCGTCGCGCTCGGCGGCAGGACGGATGTCCAGCACCGTCATCGCCAGCATTTCCTCGCGGCTGTAGCCGTAGTGGCGCAGCATCGCGTCGTTGACCGCGAGGAAGCGGTAGGTCTCGCGGTCGAACACCCACATCGGCACCGGGTTGTGGTCGAACAGGAACCGGTACTGCGCGCGCACCGCGTCCAGCTTGGCGCGGGTGCGCGCATAGTCGGTGACGTCCTGCTGGGTGCCGCCGACGACGCGCCGGCCGTCCTCCTCCTGCCAGGTGCCGCGCGCATGCAGGGTGCGCACTTCGCCGTCGGGACGGACGATCCGGTACTCCACCTCCAGCAGCTGGCCTTCGCCGGCCAGCAGGCGCTGGAGGTGCTGTTCGACCACGTCGCGGTCGTCGGGGTGGACCCATTCCATGGCCTCGCGCCGCGCCAGCGATTCGCGCGGCGGACGGCCATAGATGGCGAAGCTTTCCGGCGACCAGCGCAGGTGGTCGCTGGCGACGTCCCACCACCAGTCGCCGATCCCGGCCAAGCGCTGGGTCGCGCCGAGCAGCGCGACCCGCTGGTCCACCGCGCGCGCCTGCCGCCACTGGCGCGCGGCCTGCGCCACCAGCCCGGCCAGCGCGAGCAGGCCGAGCGACAGCAACGCGAGCGGCGGCGCGGTGCCGTGCCGCGCCTGCAGCAGCCACAGGCCGGAGATCGCGGACAGCAGGCAGCACAGCAGCAGCGCCGTCACCAGGACGCGGCCGCGCCCCGGCGACGCCTGCGGTGGGTGCACCAGGCGCCTGCCCATCAACACGTCTCCCGTTGTGCCGGAGCGCTCCCGCGGAACGCGATCCGGGCCGTGCGCCGCCGTCGCGGGGCACCTCTCCGTCTCCGCTTATCGGCCGCGCCCGCGGATCCTGAAGCGCGCGCCCGCCCCGGCGTCGACGCCCGCCACGCTACAGTGACGGCCCCCACTTTGCACGGCGCCGGACATGATCGACCTGCACTACTGGCCCACGCCCAACGGCCACAAGATCACCCTCTTCCTCGAAGAAAGCGGACTGCCCTACCGGATCGTACCGGTCGACATCGGCAAGGGCGCGCAGTTCGCGCCGGCCTTCCTCGCGATCTCGCCCAACAACAAGATGCCGGCGATCGTCGACCACGCGCCGGCCGACGGCGGCGCGCCGCTGAGCGTGTTCGAGTCCGGCGCGATCCTGCTCTACCTCGCCGAGAAGACCGGACGCTTCCTGCCGGACGACCTGCGCGGGCGCGCGGCGGCCCTGGAATGGTTGTTCTGGCAGGTCGGCGGCCTCGGGCCGATGACCGGCCAGTACGGGCATTTCCACGTCTACGCGCCGGAACCGATCGCCTACGCCCGCGAGCGCTACGCCAACGAGGCGCACCGCCTGCTCGGCGTGCTCGAGCGCCGGCTCGCCGGCCGCGCCTTCCTCGCCGGCGACGCCTACACGATCGCCGACATGGCCTGCTACCCGTGGATCGATCCCTATGCGGGCGCGCCGCTGGACCTGGCGTCCTACCCGGAAGTGCGACGCTGGCGCGAGGCGATCGCCGCGCGCCCGGCGACGCAGCGCGCCTACGCGCTGGCGCAGCAGGTCAACCCCGACGCCGGCAAGCCGCTCGGCGAGGAGGAGCGGCGCAACCTGTTCGGCAGGCGCTGATCCGGGCCGGCCTCATTCCTCCGGTACCCGCATCGCGTATTCCTTCGGCGGCTGCGCGCCGCGCAGCCAGCGCACGAAGTAGTCCCAGCGCCGCCGCATCATGTAGCTGCCGTCGGCGCCCTTGTAGCCATGGCGGGCGTGCGGGAACACGACCAGGTCGAAGTCCCGGTTCGCCTTCACCAGCGCGTCCACCACCAGGAAGGTGTTGGACGGCGGCACGTTGTCGTCCATCAGGCCGTGGGCGAGCAGCAGCTTGCCCTTCAGGTTGGCCGCCTTCGCCGCGTTCGCCTGCGCCGCGTAACTGCTGCGGCCCGCGTCGTCGAAGGTTTCCAGGCCCTGCCACTTCTCCGCCCAGTCGTCCTCGTAGTGGCGGTTGTCGTGGTTGCCGCTTTCGCTGATGCCGACCTTGAAGAAGTCCGGGTAGCTGAACATCGCGTCGGCGGTCGCGTAGCCGCCGCCGGAGTGGCCCCAGATGCCGACCCGGTCGAGGTCGATCCACGGATGGCGCGCGGCGAGCTGCCTCAATCCGGCGATCTGGTCGGGCAGCGTGTTGTCGCCGATGTCGCCGCCGAACGCGTCGTGGAAGGACTTGGACCGCCACGGCGTGCCCATGCCGTCGATCGCGACCACGATGAAGCCGAGTTCGGCCAGCGCCTGGTGGTCGCGGCGCGCGGCGCTGAAGCTGCGGCTGCCGACCGAGCCGGTCTGCGGGCCGGGATAGACGTAGTCCACCACCGGGTACTTCTGCGCCGGATCGAAGCGCGTCGGCTTGAACATCAGCCCGTACAGGTCGGTCTTGCCGTCCCGCGCCTTGACCGTGAAGCCTTCCGGCGGAACCCAGCCGATCGCGCGCAGGCGGCCGATGTCGGCGCGCGCGACCTCGCCCAGCACGCGGCCGTCCATTGCGTCGCGCAGCACGGTGACCGGCGGCTCCGCCGGCGTCGAATACGCATCCACGAAGTGGGCGCCGTCCGGCGCCAGGCTGATCGTGTGGTCGGCGGCCTCCGGCGTCAGCAACACCGGCGAGCCGCCGTCGAGCGAGACCCGGAACAGCTGCTGGTAGTACGGATCCACGCCCGGCGTGCGGCCGACGCCACGGAACCAGACCATGCGCGTGGCCGGATCCACCCGCAGCACCTCGGTGACGTTGCCTTCGCCCGTGGTCACCGCGTGTTTCAGCTTGCCGTCCAGGCCGTACAGGTACAGGTTGCCCCAGTCGTTGCGCTCGCTGAACCACAGCAGCTCGCCCCATTGTGGCAGGTAGCGCCAGCTGACGCCGGTGGTGCCGCTCTCGTAGTAGGTCGGCACGTGCTCGTGCAGGACCGTGCGCACCTTGCCGGTCGCGGTGTCGGCGAGGCGGATCCAGACGTCCTTGTGGTCGCGCGAGACCGACGCGAACGCCAGCGACCTGCCGTCCTCCGCCCATTGCACGTCCTCCCAGCCGCCGTTGCAGCTGACGTCGTCGCACAGGGTCGAGCGGTGCTGATCCGGCGGCGTGTCCAGGCGCAGCACGCGGCGCGCCGGCACGTCGATCACGACGCGCTCGATCATGGTCACGTGCGCATCGCCGACCAGCGGATACTTCCACGTTTCCACCGGCGGATGGCCGACGGCGGTGCCGACCAGGGTCATGCTGCCGGTGCGGCGCTGGTCCTGGCGGAAGGTCGCGATCTTCGTCGAATCCGGCGACCACACCAGGATCGCGCGGTCCGAATGGGTCCAGCCGGCGTTGTCGGTGGCGTAGCCGTAGTCGGTGCTGCCGTCGGTGGTGAGCCGCGTCTCCGCGCCGCTGGCGAGGTCGCGCACCCACAGGTTCCAGTCGCGGATGAAGGCTTCCGCGCGGCCGTCGGGCGAGCGCACGCCCGGCTCCGCGCCGGTCTTCGCCGGCTTCTGCGCCGGCACGCACTCCGGCTTGCCGGCGCTGCCGCACAGGTAGCGGTCCTTGCCGACCACGACCTCGTAGCCGCCGTCCTCGGCGATCCGCGCCTCGGTGATCTTCAGCTTGGTCGCGTCCACCGGCTTGCCGCCGGCCTGCGCCAGCGCATCGGCGAGCCTGGCGGCATCCACCAGCGGCGACGCCCGGCCGGTCGCCACGTCGTAGCGCAGGAAGCGGTCGCCGCGCGCGTCGTGGTCGCGGTACCAGAAGTTGCCGGCATCCAGCCAGGTCACGCTCTGCACCGCGTGGTCGACCAGCGGGTTGGCGTTGTGGCCGACGAAGCGCTCGGCGCGCGTGTAATGGTCTGGGGTCAGCGTGACGGACATCGGGGCGGCCGCGAGGGCGGGCAACACCATGCAGGACAGGGCGGCGCCGAGCAGGCGCGGGCGGAGGTCGGCCATTGGGCAGGTGTGCGTGAAGGGAGGCCGCATGCTAAGCCATCGCACGCCGCGTTCATCCGTGCCGCGGGTCACGGTTGTGCCCGCCGCGCTTGCGCTCGGCAGCCGCATGGGCTATTTGCAGTGGTTTGGGGGGGAAGGCAGGACGCCATGGACCAGCACGTGCCTGCATGGCGAAGCATGACCGGCGCCTGCGCGCTCGGCGCGCTGGCGCTCGTCGCCTGTTCGCTGCTGTCCTGGTGGTGGCCCGCCCTGCGGCCCGGGACCTGGCCCGCCCCGTCCACGCCCTTGGCGTCCGCGCTGCTCGCGCTCGCCGCGCTGGCGCTGTGGCTGCGGCGCGCCCCGGCCGCGCAGCGCACCCCCGGGCGCGCGATCGCGCTGCTGGTGGTGGTTTGCGGCATCGCCGGCGTCGTGCTGGCGATGCGCGCGCGCGCCCTCGGCGAGGCCGCGCCGGTCGCCCTCAACATCGCCAAGAACGCGTCGCTGCTCGGCCTTGCCCTGCTGTGGCTGGACTGGACCCCGCGCCGCTTCGTGCGTCCGTCCGAGCTGCTGGCCTTCCTGCTGGTGCTGATCGCCTTCCTCGCCCTGCTGGCGCGGGTGTACGGCATCGACCTGGGCGACCGCCGCGCGACGTTCATGCCGCCCTTCACCGCCGGCGCGTTCCTGCTGCTCGCGCTCGGGACGCTGTGGGCGCGTCCCGACCGCGGCGTGATGACGGCCATCGCCGGGCGCCACGACTCGGGGCACACGGCGCGCCGGGCCCTGCTCGTGATCGCGCTGGCGATGATGGTGCTGGGCTGGCTGCGCCTGCAGGGCGAGCGCCGCGGCCTGTACGACGCCGACGTCGGCGTGACCCTGTATACCTTCGCCTTCATCGCCAGCCTCGCGGCGCTGGTGATCTGGAACGCGCGCACGCTGCACCGAGCGGACGCCCGGCGCCGGCATGCCGAGGACGCGATCCGCGCGCTCAACGCCGAGCTCGAGGACAAGGCCCTCGCCCTGACCCGCGCCAACGCCGAGCTGGAGGCGTTCAGCTACAGCATCTCGCACGACCTGCGTGCGCCGCTGCGCCACATCGACGGCTACGCGCGGATGCTGCAGGAGGACGCGGGGCCGGCGCTGGAGGCCGACAGCCGCCGCCAGCTCGACGTGATCAGCGACAGCGCGCGCCACATGGGCATGCTGATCGACGACCTGCTCGCCTTCTCGCGCCTCGGCCGCAAGCCGCTGGAATGCGCGCGGGTGGACATGCGCGCGCTCGCCGAAACCGCGCTCGCCGAGGCGGGCGCCGGCCGCAACCCGGCGCAGGTCGCCGTCGAGCCGATGCCGGAGGCCTGGTGCGACCCGGTGCTGCTGCGCCAGGTGTGGGTCAACCTGCTGTCCAACGCCTACAAGTACAGCACGCCACGCGGCGGCGAGGCACGCATCGAGGTCGGCGGCCGGCGCGAGGGCGGCAGCTTGCATTACTTCGTGCGCGACAACGGCGTCGGCTTCGACATGCGTTACGCCGACAAGCTGTTCGGCGTGTTCCAGCGGCTGCACACGGCCGAGGAATTCGAGGGCACCGGCGTGGGCCTGGCGATCGTGCAGCGCATCATCGTGCGCCACGGCGGCGAGGTCGGCTTCACCGCCGCGCCCGGCGCCGGCGCTACCTTCACCTTCACCTTGCCGGACGCGGCAGACGGAGACCTTCCCGCATGACGCTGCAACAAGTCGAGATCCTGCTGGTGGAGGATTCCGCCGCCGACGCCGAGATGACCCAGCGCACGCTGCGCAAGAAGGGCATCGCCAACCACATCGTCTGGGTGCGCGACGGCATCGAGGCGACCGACTACCTGTTCTGTACCGGCGCCTACGCCGACCGCGACAGCGGCCACCCGAAGATGGTCCTGCTGGACCTGAAGATGCCGCGCATGGACGGCCTGCAGGTGCTGGCGAAGATGAAGCAGGATCCGCGCACGCGCGCGATCCCGGTGGTGATGATGACCTCCTCGCGCGAGGAAGGGGACCTGCTGGCCAGCTACGAGCTGGGAGTCAACAGCTTCGTGGTCAAGCCGGTCGACTTCCACGCGTTCGCCGAGACGGTGTCCCAGGTCGGCATGTACTGGATGCTCGCCAACGAAGCGCCGGTGTGAACGGATGGACGCGCGCGTCGATCCATTGCGGGTGCTGCTGATCGAGGACTCCGCGCCGGACGCGGAACTCGTGCTGCGCGCCCTGCGCGAACTGGAACAACCGCTCGAGCACCGGCGGGTCAGCAGCGAGGCCACGCTGCGCGAGGCGCTGGCGGGGTTCCGCCCGCACGTCGTGCTCAGCGACTTCTCGATGCCCGGCTTCAACGGCCTGGCCGCGCTGGAGATCGTGCGCGAGGGTTGGCCGGAGGTGCCGTTCCTGTTCGTGTCCGGGACGATCGGCGAGGAACTGGCGATCCAGGCCCTGCAGCGCGGCGCCGCCGACTACGTGCTGAAGAACAACCTGCGGCGCCTGCCGTCGGCAGTCCGGCGCGCGCTGGACATCGCCCGCGACCGTTCCGAGCGCGACCGCATGGAACGCGCCCTGCGCGAGAGCGAGGAGCGCTTCCGCAGCATCGTCGAGAGCAGCCACGACTGGATCTGGGAATCCGATCAGCGGCTGATGCTCACCTACAGCAACCATGCGATCGAGCGCATCCTCGGCCTGCGCCCGGACGAGGTGATCGGCACCCGCGCGGTGGACCTGGTCGAAGCCTCCGACCACGCCGCGGTGGCGGCACAGCTGGAAAACTACCTCGCGCAAGGCAGCGGCTGGCGCCAGTGGCAGGTCCGCGCGCGCCACCGCGACGGCTCGCTGCGGGTGCTCGAGAGTTCCTCCTCGCCGATCCTGGCGGCCGACGGCACCGTGCGCGGCTATCGCGGCATCGTGCGCGACCTGACCAGCCGCATCCGCCAGGAGCAGCGCATCCGCCAACTCGCGCGCATGCGGTCGCTGCTCGGGGCGGTGAGCAAGGCCGTGCTGCGGGTGCGCGACCGCGACCAGTTGCTGCAGGCGATCTGCCGGATCGCGGTCGAGCAGGGCGGCTTCAAGGCCGCCGCGATCGGCGTCGGCAACCGGGACGAAGAGGTCCTGCGGGTGGTCGCCCGGCATGGCGACCCGGCGGCGCTGGACGTGGTGGCCCCGCTCGCGCCGATCCCGACGGGGACGGACAGTCCGTATGCCCGCCACCCCGGCATCCGCGCCTTCCGCGAAGGACGGCGGGTGGAGGTCCACGACTTCCAGCAGGCGGGCGTGCCCGCCGAGGTCCGCGCCGACATGGCGGCGGTGGGCGTGCGCTCGGAAATCGCCCTGCCGATCGGCAGGCCGGCGTGGGCGTTGCTGGTGCTGTTCTCCGACGCGGAGCAGTCCAACGACCCCGAGGAGATGGAACTGATCGAACGCCTGGCGAGCGAGGTCGAATACGCCACCGACTTCATCGCCAAGAGCGAGCGCCTCGAATACCTCGCCTACCACAACCCGGTCTCCGGCCTGCCCAACCGCAGCGGTTTCGTCCTGCGGCTGCGGGAGTTGCTCGACCGGGGCCCGGTGCTGGTGGCGGCGCTCGACCTGGTGCGCTTCCGCTACATCAACGAATCGCGTGGGCGCGCGTTCGGCGACGCCCTGCTGCGCGAGCTGGGCGAACGCCTGCAGGCGCGCGCGCCCGGTTCGCTGGTCGCCCATCCGGAAGCCGACACCTACCTGTTCGCGAGTCCGCTGGAAGGCGACGCGGCCGGCGCGCAGGCGGGCTTCGAACACTGGTTGACCGAGTTCGAGCGGCAGCCGCTGCAGGTGCAAGGCGAGGAAGTCCACGCGACCCTGCGCTGTGGGCTCGCCTTCGCGCCGCTGCACGGCGTCGAACCGGAAGAGCTGGAGCGCAGCGCGGTCGCCGCGCTGGCCGACGCCACCGCGCGCGAGGCGCGCGTGCGTCCGTTCGACGAATCGCTGCGCGACCTGGCCGCGCGCCGGGTCGAGCTGGAGCGCGACCTGCGGCGCGCGGTCGGCGCCGGCGAACTGGAGCTGCACTACCAGCCCAAGTTCGATGCCGGCAGCCGCCGCCTGCTCGGCGCCGAGGCGCTGCTGCGCTGGCGGCGCGCCGACGGCCGGCTGGTGTCGCCGGCCGAGTTCGTGCCGGTGCTGGAGGAGACCGGCCTGATCGTGCCCGCCGGCGAATGGGTGATGCGGACCGCGCTGGCGACCGCGCTGGAATGGCGCGCACTGCATCCGGCCCTGCGCATCGCCGTCAACGTCTCCGCCCGCGAACTGCGCCACGCCGGCTTCCTCGAGCGCTGCCGCGCGCTGCTCGAACCGCACAGCGCCGCGCAGCCGATCGACGTGGAGATCACCGAAAGCCTGCTGATGCACGACATCGGCCACTGCGTGCGGGTGCTCGAAGGCCTGCGCGCGCTCGGCTGCCAGGTCGCGATCGACGATTTCGGCACCGGCTACTCCTCGCTCAACTACCTCGCGCGGCTGCCGGCAGACGAGATCAAGATCGACCTGTCGTTCATCGCCCAGATCACCCACAGCCCGGAGACGCTGGCGCTGGTGACCAACATCATCGGCCTTGCCCACGCGCTGGCGCTGCGGGTGGTGGCGGAGGGCGTTGAGGACGAGGAGCAGGCCAAGCTGCTGCGCCTGCTGCGTTGCGACGTGCTGCAGGGCTACCTGCTCGGACGCCCGCTGGCGGCGGCCGACTTCGCGCGACAGCTGCTGGCGCCCTTCCAGGCGCCCGCGTGACCTTCGGCGGATGGCGCCCGCGTTCCCGCGGGCGATGCTCGCCGCTTTCCAGGGAAGAGACCGCCATGAATCCCCGCCCGTTGCTGCTCGCACTGTCGATCGCCGCCGTGCTCGCCGCGCCCGCACCGCTGCTGGCGCAGGAGGCCGACGCGTCGGCGCCCCCCGCCGCTTCCGCCGCGCCCGCCTGGGTCGCGAAGAGCAACGCCTACGCGCAGATCCTGGTTCGCGCGCAGGGCCCGTTCCAGCCGGAGCAGCTGTCCTTCCTCGGCATCCCCGGCTACGACGACCAGGTGTTCGACTTCGGCCCGGGCTACCAGCAGCGCTACCGGGCGGCGATGCAGCGGGCGAAGGCCGAACTGCTCGCGAAATCCGCCGGCGAGACCGACCCGGACGTGCGCCAGGACCTCGCGATCCTGGCCAAGGCGGCCGACGACGCGATCGAGGCGAGCGCGGTCAACGAGCGCATGGTGCGGCCGTTCGCCGACGTCGGCCAGACCGTGTTCCAGGGCCTGCAGGGCCTGCTCTCCGACCAGGTCCCGCCCGAGCGCCGCGCGCTGGCGCTGCAACGGCTGCAGCGCTATGCCGGGATCGCGCCGGGCAGCACCCCGCTGGCGACGCTGGCGCGCCAGCGCTACGAGGAACGCACCGATCCCAAGCTGCTGCAGCCCACCCGGATCGAGGTGCAGCAGTCGCTCGACAACCTGCCGACCTACGTCGAGGGCCTGCGCGCGCTGTTCGCCCAGTACGGCATCGACGCCGGCGCCGCGCTCGATGCGCTCGACGCGCAGCTCGCCGACTACGCCGCGTGGACGAAGGCGACGGTGCTGCCGCAGGCGCGCACGACCTATTCGCTGCCGCCGGAACTGTACGCATTGCAGCTGAAGAACTACGGCATCGACATCGATCCGCGGGTGCTGATGGAGCGTGCCCAGTTCGAGTTCATGGAGCTGCGCGGCATGATGCGCCAGCTGGCGCCGCTGGTGGCGAAGGAGAAGGGCATCGCCGCGACCGACTACGTCGGCGTGATCCGCGCGCTCAAGCACCCGCAGCTGGGCAAGGACGAGATCGAGCCCTACTACCGCAACACGGTGATGCCGGCGCTGGACCGGATCATCGCCGACAACGGCATCGTCAGCCTGCCGCAGCGGCCGATGCGGATGCGCCTGGCCAGCGAGGCGGAGAGCGCGGCGCAGCCGGCGCCGCATTTCCTGCCGGCGCCGCTGGTCGGCAACACCGGCCAGCAGGGCACCTTCGTGCTCACCGTCGGCAACCCGAACGCGAGCGGCGACGGCGCCTACGACGACTTCAACTACCCGGCCGCGGCGTGGACGCTGACCGCGCACGAGGGCCGGCCCGGCCACGAGCTGCAGTTCACCGCGATGGTCGAGCGCGGCGTGTCGCTGGCGCGCACGCTGTTCGCGTTCAACTCGACCAACGTCGAAGGCTGGGCGCTGTACGCGGAAGCCGAGGCGCTGCCCTACGAGCCGATCGACGGCCAGCTGATCGCCCTGCAGCTGCGCCTGCAGCGCGCCGCGCGGGCGATGCTGGATCCGATGCTCAACCTGGGCCTGACCGACCGCGAGACCGCGCTGCGGGTGCTGACCGACGAGGTCGGCCTGTCGAAGGCGATGGCGCGGCAGGAGGTCGACCGCTACACGGTCACCGCGCCGGGCCAGGCCGGCAGCTACTTCTACGGCTACTCGCGGATCCAGCAGCTGCGCGCGGAAACCGAGCTCGCGCTCGGCGACCGCTTCGACCGCAAGGCCTTCAACGACTTCCTGCTCGACCAGGGCCTGCTGCCGCCGGACCTGCTGGCGAAGGCGGTGCGCGAGGTGTTCGTGCCGGCGCAACAGGCGAAGGCGAAGGGCTGAGCGAAGAGCGCCCTCACGCCAACCCTCTCCCGCCTGAGGGAGAGGTCGAGCGCGCAGCGCGAGGGTGAGGCTTCCGCTGGAGACTCACCCCCACCCTAACCCTCCCCCGCTCCGCGGGGGAGGGGGAACGGCCGCCAGCAGGGCTTTCACCTCTCCCGCAAGCGGGAGAGGTCGAGCGCGCAGCGCGAGGGTGATGATGCGGCTTCCGCTGGAGACTCACCCCCACCCCGACCCTCCCCCGCTCCGCGGGGGAGGGAGCAAGGAGCGGGGAGCAAACGCTCAGCTCACCCGCGCCAGCATCCGCTGGTGGCCGATCAGGCGCGCCCAGCGGGTGCCGAGGTCGATCCAGCACACGTAGGCCGCCTCGCCGGCGAGGCGCAGCACCATGCGCGGACTCAGGCGCAGGCGCGGTTCGGCCGCGCACAGCTCCCAGTCGAAGCCGAGTTGGCGCGCGAACAGCGCGCAACGGGCGAGGTGGTAGCGGTTGCTGAGCAGGGCCACGCGCGGCAGCGCGGCCGTCGCGCGCAACAGTTCGCGCGCGTTGCGCAGGTTCTGCAGGGTGTCGCGCGACTTGCCTTCCAGCTGCAGCGGGGCGTCGGGGGCCACGCCGCGGGCGAGCAGCTCGCGGCGCGCGACCTCGGCCTCGGTCGGTTCGTGCGCGGCGCCGCCGCCCAGCAACAACAGCGTGCGCGGCGGCGTTTCCCGCCACAGCGACACCGCGCGCGCCAGGCGCGCGTCGAAATCGTCGTCGATCCGCCCCTGCGGCGCGTGCTTGCCGAACAGCAGCAGGCAGTCGGCGCGCGCCGGCCGCACCGGCGCACGCCGCGCGGTGCGCCAGACGTGGACCAGGTATCCGCAATAGACCAGGCCCGCGCTGAGCAGGCAGGCCACCGCCGCGACCAGCCCGGCGTGCAGGACGTCGCGGTCGCCGAACAGGGACAGGCGGTGGGCATGGCGACTGGACATGGGCGCGCAGTGTAGAGACGGCGTGAAGACGATGCAGCCGGGAAAACGTGATCGGGATCGGGAAGCGGCAATCCGCTCTGCCTCCGGCGCCAGCCGTGCAACGCGCCGTTCATGTGCCTGAGCGTCCGCCGTGCCCAGGATGGCGCCACCGGCCGCGATCGCCGCGATCGGCGCGGGCACGCCGCTATACTCGTCCGACGCGCGATGCGCGCAACGCCGCCCACGCGGCACCGCCGGTGGGGACCGGCGTCCCGCAAGCCCGGAGTCCCGAGTGCCGCCAACGACGACGACGCAGCCGATGCCGCCGCTGGCCATCCGTGCCCACACCGCCACTACCGCCCTCGGCCGCGGCCTCGCCGCCCAGGTGGAGGCGCTGCGCGCGCGCCGCAGCGGGCTGCGCCGCAACGATTTCGGCGACGCCGGCCTCGCCACCTGGATCGGCCGCGTCGACGGCCTCGAGGACGCACCGCTGCCGGCCCGCCTGGCGCACTGGGACTGCCGCAACAACCGCCTCGCCTGGCTGGCCCTGCAGCAGGACGGGATGGCGGACGCGGTGCGGGTGGTGCGCGACCGGGTCGGCCCGGCGCGGGTCGCGCTGGTGGTCGGCACCTCCACCGCCAGCATCGGCGCCACCGAGGAGGCCTACGCGCGCCAGGTCGACGGCGCCTTCCCGCCCGACCTGCGGCGCCCGATCCTGCACACGCCGCACTCGCTCGGCGACTTCCTGCAGGCCGCGACCGGGCTCGCCGGCCCCTGCGTGACGGTGGCGACCGCCTGCTCGTCGAGCGCCAAGGTGTTCGCCCAGGCGGCGCGCCTGATCGGCGCCGGGCTCGCCGACGCGGCCCTGGTCGGCGGCGTGGACACCCTGTGCGGCAGCGTGCTGTACGGCTTCAACGCGCTCGGGCTGGTGTCGGCGCAGCCGTGCCGGCCGTTCGACGCGGCGCGCGACGGACTCTCGCTCGGCGAGGCCGGCGGCTTCGCGCTGCTGGTGCGCGCGGATGGCGACGCGCCGTTCGCGCTGCGCGGCTACGGCGAATCCAGCGACGCCCACCACATGTCCTCGCCGCACCCGGAAGGCCTCGGCGCGCGGCTCGCGATGGGCGACGCGCTGGCGCGCGCCGGCATCGACGCCGGCGCGGTCGGCTACCTCAACCTGCACGGCACCGCCACGCCGGCCAACGACGCGGTCGAGGCGGCGGCGGTCGCGGCGCTGTTCCCCGCCAGCCTGCACGCCAGTTCGACCAAGGGCTGGACCGGGCACACCCTCGGCGCGGCCGGCATCGTCGAATCGGTGTTCGCCCTCCTCGCGCTGGAACACGGCTGGCTGCCCGGCACCCTCAACAGCCGCGACCCGGATCCGGCCTGCGGGCCGCAGATCCGCTTCGCCGATGCCGAGGGCGCGCCCCGCTACGCGATGAACAATTCCTTCGGCTTCGGCGGCAACAATTGCTCGCTGGTGTTCGGCCGCGCATGAGTACGTCCACCCGCACCAGCCTGGAAGCGGCGATCGAGGGCATCGGCTTCTGGTGCCGCGGCCTGCCGTCGTGGGCCGACGCGCGCGCCCTCGTGCGCGAGGGCACCCGCCCGGAGGCGACGCCGCCGCGGCCGTCGCCGCAACTGCTCGCACCCAACGAGCGCCGGCGCGCGCCCGAAAGCGTCGCGGTCGCGCTGGATGTCGCGCTCGCCGCCTGCCGGGCCGCCGGCCGCGATCCGGCGTCGCTGCCGAGCGTGTTCGCCTCCACCCACGGCGACCTCGCGATCACCGACTACATGTGCACGACCCTCGCCGGCGAGCCGGCCAGCCTGTCGCCGACCCGCTTCCACAACTCGGTGCACAACGCCGCCGCCGGCTACTGGACGATCGGCGCCGGCTGCGTGCGGCCGGCCACCGCGCTCAGCGCGTGGGACGCGACCTTCGCCCAGGGCCTGCTGGAGGCGCTGGCGCAGCTGCACGCTGGCGCCGAGGCGGTGCTGCTGGTCGGCTACGACACCGCGACCACCGGCGCGCTCGCCTCGGCCTACACCAGCGATGGCTTGCTGGGGGGCGCGCTGGTGCTGGCGCGTCCTTCACGCGCGGATCGGCCACGCTTGCGCGCGACCCTGGTGGACGGCGACGCCCCGCCGCCGCAGGGCCCGCTGGCCGAATTGGCCGGGGGCAACGCGATGGCGCCGATGCTGCCGCTGTTCCAGGCGCTGGCGGCGGGCGATGATCTGCTCGGCCTGCATGCCGGGCCGCGCCGGACCCTGCGGGTGGAGATCGCGCATGGCTGAACACAATCCGCCGCTGCTGGATCGCCACAACATCGCGGTGGTGATCCCCGCGCTCAACGAGGAACTGCGCATCCGCGAGGTCGTGCAGGGCGCGCTGGCGCAGTGCGAGCGGGTGATCGTGATCGACGACGGCTCCGACGACGCCACCGCCGAACGCATCGCCGACCTGCCGGTCACCCTGCTCCGCCACGAACGCCGGATGGGCAAGGGCGCGTCCCTGCGTGACGGGTTCCGCGCCGCGCTGCGCGCCGGCGCGCTGGCGGTGGTCACGATGGACGGCGACGGCCAGCACGCCGCCGAGGACATCCCGCGCCTGATCGCCGCCGGCAACCGCCATCCCGGCGCGGTGGTGATCGGCGCGCGCCTGCGCAAGCGGGCGCGCCAGCCGCTGTACCGGCGCCTGGCCAACGAGTTCGGCGACTGGGGCATCGGCTGGGGTTGCGGCCTGCGCATCGCCGACTCGCAGAGCGGCCAGCGCCTGTATCCGGCGCTCGTCGCGGCGCTCGACGACGTGCCCGGCGAGGACTTCGTGTTCGAGGCGCAGATCCTGATCTCGGCGGTGCGCCGGACCGGCGCCAACATCGTCTCGGTGCCGATCGAATCGCGCTACTGCGCCTCCCCGGCCGAGGTCGGCCAGGTCTTCCGCCCCAGCCACTTCCGCCCGCTGCGCGACCTGTGGCGGATCACCTCGCACGTGGTGCGGCAGGTGTGGCAACACGGCGACGTGGTCCGCGAGTACTTCCGCACCCGCGCCACGCCGCCGGTGATCGACGATCCGAGCGGCGAGTTCGGCACCGTCTACGCCGACGCACGGGTCCAGCGCGCGGGATGAGCGCCGTTCCCGCCGCCGACCGCGATGTGCTCATCCTCGGCGGCGGCCTCGCGGGGCTGACCCTCGCCCTGCAGCTGCGCGGGCGCGACCCGGGCCTGCGCGTCACCGTGCTGGAGCGACGCGCGCACCCGGTCGCCGAGGCCGCGTTCAAGGTCGGCGAATCCACCGTCGAGATCGGCGCGCACTACTTCGCCGAGGTGCTCGGCCTGCGCGCGCACCTCGACCAGGACCACGTGCGCAAGTTCGGCTTCCGCTTCTTCTTTTCCGACGGCGAGGCGGACATCGCCCGCTGCACCGAGCTCGGCGTCAGCCGCCTGCTGCCCACGCCGTCGTGGCAGATCGACCGCGGCCGCTTCGAGAACTTCCTCGGCGAGCGGGCGCGCGCGCTCGGGATCGAATTCCTCGACGGCGCGAGCGTGCGCGCGATCGCGCTCGGCGAAGGCGAGGACGCGCACCGGGTGGAATTCACCCGCGGCGACGCGACCCACGCGCTGTCCGCGCGCTGGCTGGTGGACGCCAGCGGCCGCGCCGGCCTGCTCAAGCGCAAGCTCGGCCTCGCCGAAACCAACGACCACGACGTCAACGCGGTCTGGTGGCGGGTGGACGGCATCATCGACCCGCACGCCTGGAGCGCCGACGGCGACTGGCTGGCGCGCTGCACGCCGCCCGACCGCTGGCGCTCGACCAACCACCTGTGCGGCCCGGGCTACTGGGCGTGGATGATCCCGCTGGCGTCGCAGACGCATTCGATCGGCATCGTCGCCGACGGCGCGACGCATCCGCTCGCCACGCTCGACACGCACGAGAAGGCCATGGCCTGGCTGCGCGCGCACCAGCCGGCGCTCGCCGCGGCGCTCGACGACCCGCGCCACCGGCTGCTCGACTTCCATTTCCTGCGCCACTTCTCGCACGGCTGCCGCGAGCTGTTCTCGGCGCGGCGCTGGGCGATCACCGGCGAGGCGGGGCTGTTCCTGGATCCCTTCTATTCGCCGGGCAGCGACTTCATCGCGATCTCCAACGACTACATCGCCGAGCTCGTCGCCCGCGACCGCGCCGGCCGCGACTTCGCCGCGCACGCCGACATCTACCAGCAGCTGCTGCGCTCGTTCTACGACGCGATGATGACCCTGTACCGCGGCCAGTACGCGCTGTTCGGCGACGCGCGGGTGATGCCGGTGAAGGTGATCTGGGACTACACCTTCTACTGGGCGCTGCTGGCGCCGCTGTACTACGCCGGCAAGCTGACCGACATCGGCCTGCTCGGCCGCCTGCGCCCGCAGTTCGCCGACGCCGCCGCGCTCAACGCGGCCATGCAGGCGCTGCTGCGCGAGTGGGGCGCGCGCAACGCCGGCCCGCTGACGCCCGACGGCCGCCTGCTCGACCAGTACCGGATCGACTGGTTCCACGAGATGAACCGCGCGCTCGGCGACAAGCTGGACGACGCCGCGCTGTACGCCCGCCTGTGCGCCAACGTCGCGCGCATGCGCTGGCTCGCCGCGGAAATCCTCGAGCGTGCCCGCGCCGCGCACCCCGCGCTCGCCGACCACGGCCTCGACGCGTTGCTCGCCGGCCAGGCCACGCAGGCGTCGCTGTCCGCGGCGTGGTACGCCGAAGCGGTGGCCTGAGCAGGGCCCACCTCCCACTCGTAGAGCTCCGCTATTCGGCTCCCTCCCCCGCGTGCGGGGGAGCTGCGGTGGGGGTGAGTCTCATGCGAGCGCGCCGGGCGGGAGAGGCAGGCAGGACACGCCGTGAATCCGTCCATGGAGGCTCGGATGCGCCATCCATGGCGCATACGGTCCTGCCCACCTCTCCCACCCGACACGCCCCCACCACTCCCGCGATCGGGTGTTTCGCGTTCGTAGAGCGGAGCAAGCTCCGCTCTACGGCAAGCCGCGAGGATCTGTCCGAGCGACCGGGAGGGCGGGGGTGTTGCGTCAGCGCGCCATGGATGGCGCGCGCCCGCATCTGGGCATGGATGCCCAGCTAAGGGAAAAGCAATACCCCCGCCCTCCCGGGCGCGGGCCCGGGACGCCGCTTTTTCGGCGAGTGACGTGGAGGGGTGTTAGGGCACCGGCGCGTCGCCGGGCTCGACGTAGATCGCGATCGCGCTGGCGTGCTTCTGCGACGGGCTGATGTCGATGCCGACACCGCCGCCGACGTGGGTGTGCCCGCCGAAGCGGCCGCCGCCGACGCCGATGCCCACGCCGCCGGCGCGCGCCTCGTTGCCCTGGCCGGTGAGCAGCACGCCGTTCGCGCCGAGTTCGGCCGCCGCCTTGCGCAGCTTGGCGAGCACCGAGTTCATCTTGTTCTGCTCGCCGTAGGTGAAGGAGCCGCTCTGCGTCTCCAGCAGCGCGATTTCCTGGTAGCGCGGCGGGGCGACGGCGTAGACCTGCACCTGCTCGGGCGCGATCGCCGGCCGCGCATGGCCGATCATCACGCGCGATGTGCTGGCGCAGCCGGCGAGCAGCACGGCGGCGAGAAGGACGGCGGACTGGGCGGTGGCACGCATGGCGGCTTCCTCCGGTGGACCCGGGCGATCTTCCCCCTTTTCGCATGAACCGCCCGTCAGCCGGCGGCTCAGCTCATCCCGCCGTCGATGCCGATCACCTGGCCGTTGATGTAGCCCGCCGCGTCCGAGCACAGGAACGCGACCAGCGCCGCCACCTCCTCCGGCGTGCCGGCGCGGCCCGCCGGCACCATTTGCTTCACGACCTCGGGCGGGAACGCCGCCGCGGCCATCCGCCCCTGCACCACGCCGGGCGCGACGACATTGGCGGTGATCCCGCGCGAGGCCATCTCCCGTGCCAGCGACTTGGTCGCCCCGTGCAGCGCCGCCTTGGCCGCCGCGTAGTTCGCCTGGCCCCGGTTGCCGAGCACCGCCGCCACGCTGGACACGCTCACGACGCGCCCCCAGCGCGTGCGCGCCATCGGCAGCAGCAGCGGCTGGGTGACGTGGAAGAAGCCGTGCAGCGACACGTCGATCACCCGCCGCCACTGCGCGTCGCTCATCCCGGCCAGCGGCGCGTCGTCGTGGACGCCCGCGTTGTTGACCACGACCTGGATCGGCCCATCGGCGAGCAGTGCGTCCAGCGCCGCGCGCGTGGCCGTGCCGTCGGACACGTCGAAGGCCACCGCCTGCGCGCTGCCGCCGGCGCCGGCAATCGCGTCGACCACCGCCTGCGCGCGCGCGAGGTTGCCGTTGGCGTGGACGATGACGTGGCAGCCGGCGGCCGCGAGCGCGGCGCAGATCGGCCCGCCGAGGTCGCCGCTGCCGCCGGTGACCAGGGCGCGGCGGATCGTCGTCGGCGTGGTGTTCATGCTGCGTCCTCGTGGTGGTCCATGCGCGCGGAGGGCTCAGGATGCCAGCACCACCGCCGCCCGCCCTTCGGCGAGCAGGGTGCCGGCGTGGCTGATGCGGAAGGCGTACTGCTGGCCGGTGTCGCCCTGCACCAGCTCGCGCGCCTCGCATTCCAGCGCGCCGGGCAGGTCGTCGATGCGGGACGCGTGCAGTGCGACGCCGCGCAGCGCCACCAGCATCCCCGGCGCGGCGACGCCGCCGCGCTCGCGCGCGAGCAGGCCACCGTGCACGGCCATTGCCTGCGCGCCGTACTCGCACAGGTGCAGCGCGTGCAGGCGGCCGCCGCGGCGCAGCGGATGCGCGGGATCGCGGTGGTTGCGCGCGCGCAGCCGGATCGCGTCCGCGCTCCAGTCGACGACCTCGTCCCACAGGCACATCGCGCCCTGGTGCGGGACCAGTGACAGGATCGCCGCGCGGTCGACGGGCGGCGCGCTCACGCGGCCTCCGCGGGGCGCGCCCGTTCGCGCACGATCAGCAACGCGAGCACGAAATTGCTCGCGACGCCGAGCGCGACCGTGCCGCCGATCGCACGCAGCACCGGGATGCTCGACGCCGCCAGCAGCGAGAACACCAGCAGCGTGGTCAGGCTGCACACGATCACCGCGTGCAGGGTGCGCAGCTGGTCGGCGTGGTCGTCGCCGGCGTGGTCGAAGAACAGCGCGTAGTCCAGGCCGAGGCCGGCGGCGAGGATCAGGCCGACCAGGTGGAACAGGGTCAGCTCGACCCCGGCGCCGCGCAGCACGGCGAGGATCAGCAGGGTGGTCAGCGCCATCGGCGCGAGCACGCGCAGCACCCGCCGCGGCGTGCGCAGCGCGATCCACACGGTCGCCGCCAGCAGCACCGCGGCCAGCGCCAGCGCCAGCAGCACGCGGTCGCGGTAGGCGACCACCAGCGATTCGGAGGCCTGCTTGAGGTCGAGCAGGCGCGCGCCGTGGGCTTCGGCGACACGCGCGACCGCCGCCACGTCGGCGATGCCGCTGAGCGAGACCAGCGCGGTCGCGTGGTCGTCGCCGACGAGCAGCAGGCCGGCCAGCGTGGTCGCCAGCGGCGTGCCGGCGAGGTCGCGCGCGGCCAGCGGCGGCGCCTGCTTCGCGCGCGCGACGTCGGCGGCGAACGGCGCGAAGGCATCGCCGCGGAACGGCGTCGCGGCGACCGCCTGGTCGAGCATCGCCTGCAGGCGCGCCGCGTCCGGCAGCCGCGTCTGGCGCGCGCGCTGGGTGGCGGCGCTGGGCAGGTAGCGGCTGGCGATGTCGTAGCCGGCGAGCTTGCGGGTGGCGACCAGCCGGTCCAGCGCCGGCTGCAGCCGTTCGGCCGCCGCCAGCGCGGCGTCCGCGGTCCGCGCCGGCAGCGCGATCAGGTAGCGCACGTCGGGCGCGCCCAGCGCCTCGCGCAGGCGCGCGTCCTGCGCCAGCGCGTCGGCGGGCACCGGGGTCAGCTTCGACAAATCGTTCTGCCAGAACGCGCCGGGTGCCACTGCGGCCACGCCCAGCGCCAGCAACGCGAGCAGGGCGAAGCCCCACGCCGGCAAGCGCGGCAACCGCTCCAGCCAGAGCCACATCCGCGCCAGCCGTCGCGAACCGGCGGCATCGCGTGGCGACGGATCGATCAGCGCCGGCAGCAGCAGGCGGGTGGACAGCGCGGCCGCGGCGAGGCCGGCGATGGTGAACACCGCGAGCTGCTGCAGCCCGTCCACGCCCGACAGCAGGAAGGTCAGGTAGGCGATGCAGGTGGACGCGACGCCGGTCGCCAGTGTCGGCCACAGCGCGCGCGCGCTGGCCTGCGGGCTGACGCCCGCGCGCTGGTGGCTGAACAGGTGGATCGGATAATCCTGCACCACGCCGATCAGGGTGAAGCCGAACGCGACGGTGATCCCGTGCACGCCGTCGAACAGCAGCGCGACCGCGCCGAGCCCGGCCAGGCCCGCGGTCGCCAGCGGCAGCGCGCCGAGCAACGGCGCCTTCCAGCTGCGGTAGGCGACCCACAACAGCAGCACCAGGCTGACCGTGTCGACGATGCCGATCCAGCTCGCCTCGCGCTGGGTGCGGCCGCTGATCTCGACCGAGAACGCGCCGGGGCCGGTCAGCGTCAGGCGCGCGCTGCCGGTGCCGCGCGTCTGCGCGAAGGCGTCGTTGATCACGGCGACCGCCCGCTCCTGCCCGGTCGGATCGAAACCCGGCGCCACCGTCTGCGCGACCAGCAACGCCTCGCGGCCGGCGCGGTCGAACCACACGCCGTGCAGGCGCCGCGGCGCGTTCGCCGGTTGCCAGCGCTCGGCGAGGTGCAGCGTCTCCAGCGTGGGGTCGGCCGGCAGCAGCGGCTCGACCAGCGCGGCCGCCGGCGAGCCGAGGTCCTGCACGCGCGCGTCGAGCGCGTCGCGCAGGGTGTCCGCGTCCAGCGGCCGCGCGTCGTAGCGGTCGGTGAGCAGGTAGCGGTAGGGGCGCAGGCGCGCGGGGATCGCGGCCAGCGTGTCGTCGCCGCCGTTGGCGACCACCTCGAACAGCGGCGAGACGGCCAGCCGTGCGCGCAGCGCGCGCGATTGCGCGGCCAGCGTTTGCGGATCGTCGCCGGACAGGCCGA
>DASRZN010000252.1:0-16267 GCA_035686325.1 Lysobacteraceae bacterium | reverse complement strand
TCCGGTGGTTCTGTATGGAAGGGCCATCGCTCAACGGATAAAAGGTACTCCGGGGATAACAGGCTGATACCGCCCAAGAGTTCATATCGACGGCGGTGTTTGGCACCTCGATGTCGGCTCATCACATCCTGGGGCTGTAGTCGGTCCCAAGGGTATGGCTGTTCGCCATTTAAAGTGGTACGCGAGCTGGGTTCAGAACGTCGTGAGACAGTTCGGTCCCTATCTGTCGTGGGCGTTGGAGATTTGAGAGGGGCTGCTCCTAGTACGAGAGGACCGGAGTGGACGAACCTCTGGTGTTCCGGTTGTCACGCCAGTGGCACTGCCGGGTAGCTATGTTCGGAAGCGATAACCGCTGAAAGCATCTAAGCGGGAAGCGCGCCTCAAGATGAGATCTCCCGGGAGCTTGACTCCCCTGAAGGAACCATCAAGACCAGGTGGTTGATAGGCAGGGTGTGTAAGCGCAGCAATGCGTTGAGCTAACCTGTACTAATGATCCGTGTGGCTTGACCATATAACCTCAAGTGGCCTTGGACTCGACGACGCGTCGACGTTCGGACCATCGTTCGCTACATTCCGACTTATTCGCCGAAGGCGGGCCCCATGGGTCTGCCGGAAGCAACCGAGCGAGAGCGTGGCGCGACCGGGATTCCCGGACCGCGACCCTCCACCCTCTCCCTGGTGACAATAGCTGCGTGGTCCCACCCGATCCCATTCCGAACTCGGAAGTGAAACGCGCACGCGCCGATGGTAGTGTGCATCCGCATGCGAGAGTAGGTCATCGCCAGGGTCTTTATCCCAAAACCCCCAGCCTGCGGCTGGGGGTTTTCTTTTTGCGCGGCGAAAAGGTGGGCCTGCGGGCGCGGCGTCGCGCGCCGGCCCGTCATCGCGAAAGGAATGGCGCGCCGGCCACCGGTCGCGGACGGTCCGCCGCAGGGCGACGTTCGGTCGGTTGCGAAACGCGAAGTCCGACCACGGGACGGTTTCTGCTAGCCGCGCAACACCAGCGGCGGCTCGCCGCCGATGATCACCACGTCCGCCGGCCGCCGCGCGAACAAGCCGACGCTGACCACGCCCGGGATCTGGTTGAGCTCGCACTCCAGGGCGACCGGATCGGCGATGCGCAGGCCGTGCACGTCCAGCACCCAGTTGCCGTTGTCGGTCACCACGCCCTGGCGCCAGACCGGCTGGCCGCCGGTGCGCTCGACCAGTTCGCGCGCGACCAGGCTGCGGGCCATCGGGATCACCTCGATCGGCAATGGGAAACGGCCGAGCACCTCGACCTGCTTGCTCGGATCGACGATGCACACGAACTGGCGGCTGGCCTCGGCGATGATCTTCTCGCGGGTCAGGGCCGCGCCGCCGCCCTTGATCAGCCGGCGCTGCGGGTCGCATTCGTCGGCGCCGTCCACGTACAGGGCCAGCGGCCCGCTGTCGTTGAGGTCCAGCACCTCGATGCCGTGGCCGCGCAGGCGCGCGGTGCTCTGCTCGGAGCTCGAGACCGCGCCGGCGATCCGGTGCCGGATCCGCCCCAGTGCGTCGATGAAGAACGCGACGGTCGAACCGGTGCCGACCCCGACCACCATCCCGTCCTCGATGAACTCGATCGCCTTTTCGCCGGCCAGGCGCTTGCCTTCGGACATGCTCACTCCAGGGACAGGATGGTCTTCCACTGCGCGGCGCTGACCGGCAGCACCGACAGGCGGCTGCCCTTGCGGATCAGGGCGAAGTCCTCGCCCAGCGCATCGGCCTGGCCGCGGATCTGGTCCAGAGACACCGGCCGCTTCAGCTTGCGGACGTAGCGAACGTCGACCAGGAACCAGCGCGGCTCCTCGCGGGTGGCCTTCTCGTCGTGGTACTTCGATTTGCGGTCGAACTGGGTCGGGTCGGGATACGCGTCGCTCGCCACTTCGGCGATGCCGTAGACGCCCGGCACCTCGGTGTTGGAATGGTAGAAAAACACGCGGTCGCCGACCTGCATCTGCCGCATGAAGTTGCGCGCCTGGTAGTTGCGCACGCCGGTCCACGGCTCGACCCCGACGCGGGCGAGGTCGTCGATCGAGAAATCGCCCGGTTCGGACTTCATCAGCCAGTGGCGGGTGCGCGTGCTCATGCGGCGGCTTCGTTGCAGAGGTGGACGGCGCGCTCGGTGCACACGGCATCCAGGCGCACGTCCCAAGGCTGGGCGTCCAGCATGTCGACCTGCTGCGCGGCGAAGCCGGCGCCGACCAGCCACGGCGGGGCGCCGCCCGCGTGGCGGAACGCGAAGCTGCGATCGTACCAGCCGCCGCCCATGCCGAGCCGGTGGCAGCGGTCGTCGAACGCGGCGAGCGGCACCACCACGAGCGCCATCGCGTCGGGAGGTAGCAGGACGTTCTCCGCGACGTCGGGTTCAGGGATGCCGTAGCGGTTGTTGCGCAGCGCTTCCCCCGGCCGCCACGGGGCGAAGCGCAGACGGCCGTCGTCGTGCAGCACCGGCAGGCAGTAGCGGCAGGCGGGCGGCAGGCGGAGCTGCCAGGCGTGCAGCGCAATCTCGCCATCGGTGGCCCAGTAGCCGGCCACGTGGCCCGCGGCGGGCGCGAACGGCAGCGCCAGCAGGCGGTGCGCGAGTGCTTCGGCCGCGGCGATGCGTTCGGCGGCTGGGAACGCGCGGCGCATGGCGCGCAGGTCGCGGCGCAGGACGGAGCGGTCGGTCATGGCGCGATCTTACAGGGCGCGCGTGCCGCTTCGTGGACGCGGCCCGCGCTGGTGCGGGCCTGGAAAAGGGAGGCATCCTCCGCCATGGCGATGCGTGCGAAACGACCTTGAACCCGGGGTTCAAGTGGAGGCACCTGGAAGCCGTCGGGCTTCCCGCTCGTGGCGGACATGCACTCCGGGCTCCCGTCATGCCCCCGTGGTCGTCATTAAGGGACAAGGCGAATGTTTGCACACGCCGTCGGACACGGCAGAGGACGCAGGCGAAGTATAGCCAGCGCGCCCGCGGTGGCCCATCCGTCCGTCGGGGCGGGATGGCGCAGGTTCAGCGCTTCACGTGCAACTGCTTCACCGTGAAGAGGCCGCCAGTGCGTCGTCGAGCTTGCGTTGCAGGTCGTCCAGCGCGCGTGCGACCTCGCGTTCGTTGCCGCCGCGCTCGTCGCGCAACTGTTGCAGCTCATGGGCGAGGTTGAGCGCGGCCAGCACGGCGACGCGGTCGACCGCCGCCATCCGGTTGGCGCCGCGTACCTCGCGCATCTTCTGGTCGAGCAGGCGCGCCGCCGCGGCGAGGCTGTCGCGCTCCTCCGGAGCGACGCCGACCGTGTATTCGCGGTCGAGGAGGCGGACACTGACCGCTTCGCTGGGGGCGCTCACGTGTGCTGCTCCAGCGATTTCAACCGCGCGATCATCGCCTCCACCCGCGAGCGGGCCTGCTCGTTCTTGGCCAGCAGCTGCGCGCGTTCTCCGGCCAGTTGCTCCTGCTGCTGGCGCAGGCTGCGGTTTTCCTCGGCGAGACGCTGCACGCGCTCGCCCAGCGTGTCCACGCGGGCGGCCAGGGCGCGCAGCTGGGCGAGCAGCTCGGACGGTTCCATGGCGGCACGATAGCAGGGCGCCTGCCGCGGTCAAGGAAGGCGGGTCAGGGCAGGGTCGGCGCCGGCGGGGCGGCCGTGCTTGCGGCGGGCGACCAGTTGCGGATCAGGGCCAGGCAGCGGTGCGCCTCCAGCGGCGGCGACAGCCAGAAGCCCTGGATCTCGTCGCACTGGTGCTCGCGCAGGAACTGGACCTGGGCCTCGGTCTCCACGCCCTCGGCGACCACGTTCAGGCCGAGCGCGCGCGCCATCGCGATCACGGTGGTGGTGATCGCCGCGTCCTCCGAGCCGAGGCTGAGGTCGTCGACGAACTCCTTGTCGATCTTGAGCGTGTTGATCGGCAGCCGCTTGAGGTAGGCCAGCGAGGAATAGCCGGTGCCGAAGTCGTCGATCGCCAGCGAGATGCCCAGCCGGCGGAACGCCTGCAGGGTGCCGGCGGTCTGCTCGGCGTTGGCCATGACCACGCTTTCGGTGAGTTCGAGTTCCAGCGACGGCGGCGGCAGTCCGGTCTCGGCCAGCACCCGCTCGACCACCGCCGGCAGGTCGCCGCGCAGCAGCTGCAGCGCGGAGACGTTGACCGCCATGCGCAGGTCGGCGAGGCCGTGCTCGTGCCAGCGACGCAGGGTCAGGCAGGCCTCGCGCAGGACCCATTCGCCGATTTCCAGGATCAGCCCCGCTTCCTCGGCCAGCGGGATGAACTGGGACGGCGGGATGTCGCCGTGCTCGGGGCTGTGCCAGCGCAGCAGCGCCTCCACGCCGATGATGCGGTTGCTGGCCAGCGCCATGCGCGGCTGGTAGGCGACCCGCAGCTCGCCGCGGTCGAGCACCTTGCGCAGCGCGCCGGTGATCATCGCGCGCCGGCGGATCGACACGTCCATGCTCTCGGTGTAGCGCACGAAGGTGCGGCGGCCGGCGGCCTTCGCCTGGTACATCGCGGTGTCGGCCTGCTTGAGCAGCTCGGTCGGCACCTGCGCGTGGTCCGGGTACAGGCTGATGCCGATCGAGGGCGAGATCGCGACCTCCTGGCGGTCGTCGGTGAGCAGCGGCGCCTCGAACGCCATGATGATCTCGCGTGCGACCCGGTCGGCGTCTTCCGGCGCGGCGAGGTTCTCCAGCACCACCGTGAACTCGTCGCCGCCCAGCCGCGCGACCGTGTGCTGGGCGCCGACGGTCTCCTGCAGGCGCACCGCCGCCGCGCGCAGGATGCGGTCGCCGGCGGCATGGCCGAGCGAGTCGTTGATGTCCTTGAATCGGTCGAGGTCGAGGAACAGCACCGCGACCCGGTCGTCCTGGCGGCGCGCACGCACGATCGCGCGCGACAGGCGCTCGGCGAGCAGGGTGCGGTTGGGCAGGTTGGTCAGGGTGTCGTAGTTGGCGAGGTAGCGCAGTTCCTGCTCGGCCCGCTTCTGGTCGGTGATGTCGCTGAGCACCGCGACGTACAGCTGGTGCTGCCCGTTGCCGTCGAGCACCGCGCTGCATTCGTAGGAGCACAGGAACTCCTCACCGTCCTTGCGCTGCTGCCACATCTCGCCGGACCAGCGCCCGTGCCGTTCCAGGTGCTCGCGCACCTGGCGGTAGAACGCGGGGTCGTGCTGGGCGCTGTCGAGCAGGCTGCCGTTGCGGCCCAGCACCTCCACGTCGGTATAGCCGGTGGTCCGGGTGAAGGCGGGGTTGACCGAGACGAAGACGAAGTTGCGGTCCAGCACCGACACCGCCTCGGTCATGCTGCGCAGGACCTCGGCGGCGATCCGCCGCTCGCGCTCGGCCTGGCGGCTGTGGGTCACGTTGCGCGCGGTGCCGGCGATGCGGCGGGCGCGGCCGTCAGCGTCGCGCTCGACCACCTGGCCGCGCGCGCGCATCCACACCCACTGCCCGTCCTCCAGCACCCGGTGCTCGGACAGGAACAGCGCGGTCTCGCCGCGCAGGTGCTGGCGCAGGCGCTCGCGGACCTGGGCTTGGTCGTCGGGGTGGATGCGGTGGTCCTGCTGCAGTTCGGTCTCGACTTCGATGTCCGAAGCGCTGCGGATGTCGTCGCGGGTGCGCATGCGCAGCATGCGGCCAGTGGCGAGATCGAGGTCCCAGAAGTTGTCGCGGGACGCCCACAACGCCAGCTTGAGCCGCTCCTCGCGGTCGCGGATGCGGGCGAAGTAGCTGCGTTCCAGCGCCCGCCGCACCCGCCAGCGCCACAGCACGAAGGCGAGCAGCAGCAGCGCCGCCAGCGTATAGGCCGCCAGTGCCGGCGCGCTGCGCCAGGCCGGCGGCGTGACCACCAGCGGGATACGCAGTTCGTTGGCGCTCCACACGCCGTCGTGGTTGGTGCTCTGCGCGCGGAACACATAGCGGCCGGCCGGCAGCAGGGTGTAGGTGATCTCGCTGCGGGTGCCGTTGTCGATCCAGTCGCGGTCGAGGCCGTCGATCCGGTAGCGGTAGTGCACCCGTGCGTTGCCGAGGTAGTCGAGCGCGCCGATGCGCAGGCGCAGCAGGCCCGCTTCCTCGGGCAGGCGCAGCGACTGCATGTCCCACGCCGGGCGCAGGCCGCGCGGATCGCTGCCGGCCTGCACGTCGAGCAGGCGCAGCGGGGGCTGGTAGCGGCTGTCCTCGACCCGCAACGGATCGAAGGTGTTGAGGCCGTTGACGCCACCGAAGGCGAACCGGCCGTTCGCGATTGGCGCCGCCGCGCCGCCGTTGAACTCCAGGCTTTGCAGACCGTCGGCCTGGGTGTAGCGGCGCAGTCCGCCGCTGCGCGGATCGAAACGGAGCAGGCCGCGGTCGGTGCCCAGCCACAGGCGGCCCGCGCTGTCGGCGAGCAGGCTGTAGACCACCGGCATCGGCTCGTCGCGGAGCACGGTCAGCAGCGGCCGCTCGAAGCGCAGCGCGCCGCTGCGGTCGCGGGTGGCGCGGTTGAGACCGCCATGGCTGCCGATCCACACCGCGCCATCCGGCGCCTGCCAAAGCGCGCGCACCAGGTCGCCGGCGAGTCCGTCGCGCACGCGGTAATGCGCGATCGCACCGCTGCGCGGATCGACGACGTCGAGGCCGCGACCGGTGCCGACCCAGATCCGGCCGTCGCGGGCGACCAGCACCGCGTGCACGGTCGGATGCGCGAGCCCGCCGGCGGCGCCGTCGCCGCTGCGGACATGCAGCACCGCGTCCGGGCGCGCCGGGTCGAAGCGGAGCAGGCCGTCGCCGTTGGTGCCCAGCCACAGGCGCCCGTCGGGCGCCACCGCGAGGCTGCGCAGCGGCAGCGCCGGATAGCCGGGCACCGGCACCGGCGCGAGCCGCGCGGCGCCGGCGTCCAGGCGGAACAGGCCGGCGCTGGTCGCCACCCATGGCCGGCCGTCGCCGGGGTCGGCGAAGGCCATGACCCGCACCCCACCCGGCGCGGCCGGCAACAGCGCGCTCGCGTCGGCGAACTCGTGGGTCTGCTGGTCGTAACGCAGCAGGCGCGCGTTGTCGGTGCCCAGCCACAACTGATGGCCGGGCCCCTGCCAGATCGCGCGGATGCTGTCGGGATGGGCGAGGTCGGCGACCAGGCGGAAGCGGGCGCCGGCCGGGTTGGCAACGGCCGCGCCGTGCAGCTGGCCGCCGACCCACAACAGGCCGGAGCGGTCGACCATCAACGCATTGACGCCGTCCTCGGGCAGCGCCCCGGGCAGGGCGTCGTTCTGCCGCAGCGCGCGGCTGGCACCGCTTGCCGGATCGACCCGGCGCAGGCCGTCGGCCTCGACCGCCAGCCACAGCTGGCCGTCCGGGGCCTGGGCGATCGCGCGCACGCTGCCGGCGTGTTCGCCCGGACGCGGCCACACCCGCTGCAGCGCGTGCGCCTCCACGGTCGGATCGCGCAGCAGGAAGAGGCCATGGGTGCCGCCCAGCCAGACCCGGCCCGATCGGTCGCGCAGCGCGCTGCGCAACGGCTCGTCGGCCACGCGCACGACGCTGCCGGTGCGTGGATCGAGTCGGTAGAGGCCGGCGCTGGTGCCGTACCAGAGCACGCCGCGGGCGTCGCGCACCAGCGCCTGGCGCAGCGAGATCGACGGTGGCACCGCGCCCGCCGGCAGGGTGAGCACCGGCTTGCGCCCGCCACTGGCCGGATCCAGGCGCTCCAGTCCGGCGGCGGTACCGATCCAGACCGCATCGCGCTCGGCCAGCACCGCCAGCACCTGCAGCCAGCGCTCGCTGGTGTCGGGGGGCGGATCGAAGCGCTGGATGTCTCCGCTGGCGAGGTCCAGGCGCGCCACCGAGTGGGCGTAGGTGCCGATCCACAGGTGGCCGGCGCGGTCGTTCGACAGTGCGGTGACGAAACTGTCCGGCAAGCCGTCCGGGTCGCGCGCGTCCTCGCGGAACAGGGTGTAGTGCTGCCCGTCGAAACGGTGCAGCCCGCCTTGGGTACCGATCCAGACGAAGCCGGCCTCGTCCTGCGCCAATGCGGTGACCGTGCGCTGGGCGAGGCCGTTGTCGCCGGTGATGCGCTCGAAGTAGTAGTCGCGTGCCGTCGCGTGCGCCGCGCCCGCCATCCACAACGTCGCCAGCACGAGTCCGGCGCAGCGTCGCAGGACGGCGTTGGCGGAAACGGACGAGGGCAAGGCAGGGCACCGTGCGGGCGACCGGGCCAGTGTAGGGCATGGCCGGCTCGCGTCGGGGCCAGCGGTCGCCGTACACTGCGGTCCTCCAGGCGACTTTCTGCGGCCCGTGTCACTTTCCCTGCCAGCGCCCGCCGAGGTCGCCGCTGCCGCCAGCGCGCTCGGCCTCACCGTCACTCCCGCCGAACTGCACGGCAGCCTGTGCGGCTGGCTGGCGGGCGGCGGCGCCACCGGTCCCGGCTGGCCGGCGCAGGTCTTCGCCGACCCCGCGATGCCACCGCTGGCCGAGGGCAGCCCGCTCGCGCGCCTGCAGCAGGCGAGTTCCGCCCAGTTCGACGACCGCGACTTCGAGTTCGACCTGCTGCTGCCGGACGCCGATGCCTCGCTGACCGAGCGCAGCGGCGCGTTGTTCGACTGGTGCCGCGGCTTCCTCGGCGGCTTCGGCCTGGCCGCGGGCGCGGAGCCGCCGCTGTCGGAGGAAAGCCGCGAGGCGCTCGCCGACCTCGCCCGCCTCGCCGCCGCCAGCCCGCAGGACGAGGGCGACGAGGAAGACGAAGACGCGCTGGCCGAGCTCGAGGAGTTCGTCCGCGTCGCCGCCCTGCTGCTGCACGGCGACTGCGTCCTCGCGCCGCGCCACCGCCAGCAGTTCCACTGACGCGAGGGCGCCGCGATGCTGCTCGATCCGTCCCGCATGCCCGCCGCGAGCCTGAAGGCGCGCACCGGGATCGACGCGAAGGAGTTCGCGCGCCGCCGCCGCCAGCTCATGCGCATGGCCGGCGACGATGCGATCCTGGTGTTGCCGGCCGCGCCCGAGCGCATCCGCAGCCGCGACACCCACTACCCGTACCGGCAGGACTCCGACTTCTGGTACCTCACCGGCTTCGCCGAACCGGACGCGGTGCTGGTGCTGGTGCCCGGCCGCGCGCACGGCGAGGCCCTGCTGTTCTGCCGCGAGCGCGACCCCGAGCGCGAGGGCTGGGACGGCCCGCGCGCAGGCCCCGAGGGCGCGGTCGACGGCTACGGCATGGACGACGCCTATCCGATCGCCGACCTCGACGAGATCCTGCCCGGCCTGCTCGAGGGCCGCTCGCGGGTCTACTACCACTTCGGCCGCGACACCGAGTTCGACATCCAGCTGATCGGCTGGCTCAACCGGGTGCGCGCGCAGGTGCGGCTCGGCGCGCAGCCGCCGCACGAATTCCTGGAGCTTGGCCACCTGCTCGACGAGCTGCGCCTGTTCAAGTCGCGCGACGAGCTGAAGCTGATGCAGCGCGCCGCCGACATCAGCGTCGCGGCCCACGAGGCGGCGATGCGCGCGGTGCGCGCCGGCATGCCGGAATACGCGCTGCAGGCGGAGCTCGAATACGTGTTCCGCGCGCACGACGCGGTGCCGGCCTACGGCAGCATCGTCGGCGCCGGCGCCAACGCCTGCGTGCTGCATTACGTCGCCAACAACGCGATCGTGCCGGACGGCGGGCTGGTGCTCGTGGACGCCGGCGCCGAATACCGCGGCTACGCCGCCGACATCACCCGCACCTTCCCGGCCAGCGGCCGCTTCACCAAGGAGCAGCGCGCGCTGCACGACCTGGTCGCCGCCGCGCAGGCCGCGGCGCTGGCGCAGGCGCGGCCGGGCGTGCCCTACGACGCCGGCCACCAGGCCGCGGTCGAGACCCTGACCGAAGGGCTGCTGCGGCTCGGCCTGCTCAAGGGCACGCTGGAGAAGAACGTCGCCGAAGGCCACTACAAGCGCTTCTACCGGCACAAGACCGGGCACTGGCTGGGCCTGGACGTGCACGACGTCGGCGACTACCGGATCGACGGCGAGTCGCGCCTGCTCGAGCCCGGCATGGTGTTCACGATCGAGCCGGGCCTGTACGTCGCGCCGGACGAGCGCTCGGTCGCGGCGAAGTGGCGCGGCATCGGCATCCGCATCGAGGACGACGTCGCGATCACCGCCGACGGCCACCGCGTGCTGACCGGCAAGCTCGCGCGCAGCGCCGACGAGACCGAGGCGCTGATGGCGGCGCGCTGAGCGCCGCCCGCCTGCTCAGTCGACCGAAATCCCCGCCAGCCGCTGCAGCGCCTCGGCGTACTTGGCGCGGGTGCGCGCGATGACCTCCGCCGGCAGCTTCGGGCCGGGCGCGGTCTTGCCCCAGTCCAGCGTCTCCAGGTAGTCGCGCACGAACTGCTTGTCGTAGCTCGGTGGGGATGTGCCGACCTCGTACTGGTCGGCCGGCCAGTAGCGCGAGGAATCCGGCGTGAGCATCTCGTCCATCACGTACAGCCGGCCGTCGGCGTCGGTGCCGAACTCGAACTTGGTGTCGGCCAGCAGGATCCCTCGCTGCGCCGCGTAGTCGCGGGCGAAGGCGTACAGCCGCAGGGTGGCGTCGCGCACCTGCTCGGCGAGCTCGGCGCCGACGCTGCGCACCATCGTGTCGAAGTCGATGTTCTCGTCGTGGTCGCCGACCGCCGCCTTGGTGGACGGGGTGAAGATCGGCTGCGGCAGCTGCTCGGCCTGGCGCAGGCCGGGCGGCAGCGCGATGCCGCTGACCCGGCCGGTGCGCTGGTAGTCCTTCCAGCCGCTGCCGATCAGGAAGCCGCGCGCGATCGCCTCCACCGGCACCGGCTTGAGCTTGCGGGTGACCACCGCGCGCTTGTCGTACAGCGCCGGGTCCGCGCCCGCGGGCAGCACCCGCGCGACCTCGATCCCGGTCAGGTGGTTGGGGACGATGTGCGCGGTCTCGCCGAACCAGAAGTTGCTGATCTGGCACAGCATCTCGCCCTTCCCCGGGATCGGGTCGGGCAGCACCACGTCGAACGCGCTGAGGCGGTCGGTGGCGACCATCAGCAGGCAGTCGCCGAAACCCTGCGCATCGGCCGGCAGCGAGGCGGCGGGCAGGTCGAAGACGTCGCGCACCTTGCCCCGGTGGCGCAGGGTCAGGCCGGGCAGGTCGGCGGCGGACAGGGTGGTGGCCATGCGATCCGGCGGGGATGGCGGGCCGGCTAGTGTAGCGACGGCGCCGCCGCCATGCCGGCCTGTAGACTGGCGCGATGAAGACGCCCTGGTACGGCAAGCTGCTCGGCCTGATCGCCGGCGCCCTGCTGATGCGCGCCAACCCGCTGTTCGGCGCGCTGGTCGGGCTGCTGATCGGGCATGCGCTGGACATGGGCTGGTTCCGCAGCCGGCGCGACGATCCGTATCGCGTGCTGGGCGTCGAGGAAGACGCGACCGACGCCGAGATCGAGCGGGCCTGGCGGCGGCTGGTGTCGCAGTACCACCCGGACCGCCTCGGCGGCGCCGCCGAGGACCTGCGCCGCCAGGCGGAGGAACGCACCCGCGAGTTCAACCGCGCCTACGACCGCATCCAGGCGCTGCGCAAGCGGCGCTGAGCCGCACAGGAAAGACGCCATGCAACCCGTCGTGATCGCCCCGTCCATCCTCTCAGCCGACTTCGCCCGCCTCGGCGCGGAAGTCGACGAGGTGCTCGCCGCCGGCGCGCACTGGGTCCATTTCGACGTGATGGACAACCACTACGTGCCCAACCTGACCATCGGCCCGATGGTCTGCCAGGCGCTGCGCAAGCACGGCGTGACCGCGCCGATCGACGTGCACCTGATGGTCGAACCGGTGGACGCGCTGGTGCCGGACTTCGCCAAGGCCGGCGCCTCGCTGATGAGCTTCCATCCCGAGGCCAGCCGCCACGTGCACCGCACGATCCAGCTGATCAAGGGCCACGGCTGCCAGGCCGGCCTGGTGCTCAACCCGGCGACCCCGGTGGACGTGCTCGACTGGGTCCTCGAGGACCTCGACCTGGTGCTGGTGATGTCGGTGAACCCCGGTTTCGGCGGCCAATCCTTCATCCCCTCCGCGCTGGACAAGCTGCGCGCGGTGCGCGAGCGGATCGACCGGAGCGGCAAGCCGATCCGGCTGGAGATCGACGGCGGGGTCAAGCCGGACAACATCGGCGAGATCGCGCGCGCGGGGGCGGATACCTTCGTCGCCGGCAGCGCGATCTTCGGCCACCCGGACTACGCGCGGGTCATCGCGGACATGCAGGCGGCGATCGCGGCCGCGCGCGGCTGAGCACGCGCCGCGCCGGATTCCGGGCAAGAAAAAAGCGACCGATGAAGGGCGCATCGGCCGCCCGGAGAGAGGGGTGGAGGCAATCCCGCCTCCGTCTTTCGTCCTTGCGATGGCTGCCCATTCTCCGCAGCGGCGATGACGGCGGCGTGACGTAGCTGTACAGGCCCCGGCGGCCCCGCTAGAGTGGCCGCCATGCCGATCCGGGCCTTCCCGCACTCCTTCCGCACCGCGCGCTGCTGGCGATGGTGGCCCCTTGCCGCCGCCATGCCCGCCACCCCGCCGAAGGACCCCGCGCCCGATGTCGCCCGCCACGCCCAGCCCCGAACAGTTCCAGCGCTACGCCGCTGACGGCCATACCCTGATCCCGGTCGTGCGCGAGGTCCTGTCCGACCTCGACACGCCGCTGTCGGTCTACCTCAAGCTCGCCGACGGGCCGCACACCTACCTGTTCGAGTCGGTGCAGGGCGGCGAACGCTTCGCCCGCTACTCGATCATCGGCCTGCCGGCGCGGCGCGTGTACGCCTTCGCCGGCAATACGTTGTACGTGACGGAGGACGGCGAGCTGGTCGAGGCGCGTGAGGTCGACGATCCCTTCGCCGAGGTCGAGCGCCTGCGCGGGGAATACCGCGTGCCGCGGATCGAGGGCCTGCCGGGTTTCACAGGCGGCCTGGTCGGCTGGTTCGGCTTCGAATGCGTGCGCTACATCGAGCCGCGCTTGCGCGAGGGCGGCGCCGCGGGCCGCGACGAGCTGGGCACGCCCGACATCCTGCTGATGCTCAGCGACGAGCTGGCGGTGTTCGACAACCTCAAGGGCCGGCTGTACCTGATCGTGCATGCCGACCCGCGCGAACCGCAGGCGCTGGCGCGCGCCAACCGCCGGCTGGACGCGCTGGCCCACCGGCTGCGGCACGGCGGCGCCGGCTACCCGGAAACGCTGGTGCCGGCGGCGCTGGACGAAGCGCATTTCGTTTCCGGTTTCAGCCGCGAGGACTTCATCGCCGCGGTCGAACGCTGCAAGGACTACATCCGCGCGGGCGACATCTTCCAGGTGGTGCTGTCGCAGCGGCTGACGGTGCCGTTCCAGGCGCGGCCGGTGGACGTGTACCGCGCGCTGCGCGCGCTCAATCCGTCGCCGTACATGTACTTCCTCGACGTGGGCGGCACCCAGGTCGTCGGCGCCTCGCCGGAGATCCTGGTGCGGCTGCAGGACGGCGAGGTCACCGTGCGCCCGATCGCCGGCACCCGCCCGCGCGGACGCACGCCGGAGGAGGACGTCGCGCTCGAAGCCGAGTTGCTCGCCGACCCGAAGGAGCGCGCCGAGCACCTGATGCTGATGGACCTCGGCCGCAACGACGTTGGCCGGGTCAGCGAAGCGGGCAGCGTCGCGGTCGGCGAGTGCTTCGTGATCGAGCGCTACAGCCACGTCATGCACATCGTCAGCGAGGTCACTGGCCGGCTGAAGGCCGGCATGAGCTACGCCGACGTGCTGCGCGCGACCTTTCCCGCCGGCACCGTCAGCGGCGCGCCCAAGATCCGCGCGCTGGAAATCATCCGCGACCTCGAGCCGGTCAAGCGCAACGTCTATTCGGGCGCGGTCGGCTACATCGGCTGGCACGGCGACGCCGACACCGCGATCGCCATCCGCACCGCCGTCATCCAGGACGGCAAGCTGCACGTCCAGGCCGGCGCCGGCATCGTTTACGACTCGGACCCCGCGAAGGAGTGGGAAGAGACCATGAACAAGGGCCGCGCGCTGTTCCATGCCGTCGCCGAAGCGGCGCGGGGCCTGTGAGGTCGCCATGCTGCTGATGATCGACAACTACGACAGCTTCACCTGGAACCTCGTGCAGTACCTGCAGGCGCTGGGCGCGGAGGTGCGGGTGGAGCGCAACGACGCCCTCACTGTGGAGGACATCGAGCGGCTGGCGCCGGAGCGGATCGTGATCTCGCCGGGACCGTGCACGCCGAACGAGGCGGGCGTCTCGCTGGAGGTGGTGCGCCGGCTCGGCGCGCGCATCCCGATCCTCGGCGTGTGCCTGGGCCACCAGGCGATCGGCCAGGCCTACGGCGGCGACGTGGTCCGCGCCAAGTCGATCATGCACGGCAAGACCTCGCGGATCCGCCACGAGGGCGCGGGCGTGTTCGCCGGCCTGCCGGACGCCTTCGAGGCGACCCGCTACCACTCGCTGGTGGTCGCGCGCGAGACGCTGCCGGACTGCCTCGAGGTCACCGCCTGGACCGACCATGCCGACGGCGCGTTCGAGGAGATCATGGGGTTGCGCCACCGCGAGCACCCGGTCGAGGGCGTGCAGTTCCATCCCGAGTCCATCCTGACCGAGCACGGCCACGCGCTGCTCGCGAACTTCCTTGGCCGTGGCGCCTGACGCGACCCGCCGGCAGCGCAGGCGGCTGTGGCTGGTGCTGGTGCTACTGGAGTTCCTGCTGTTCAGCGGTCCGTTCGTGCTGCCGATGCTGCATGTCGCGTGGTGCGAGCGGCACGGCCTGCCGGCGCCGGCGCGGTTCCCATACGTCGCCTGGATGCTCGGCGCGGGCGTCGCGCTGCTGGCGGCGATCGTCGTCCTCGATCTCGTGCGGCGCCTGCGCCGTCCCACCGGCCGGAGGCCATGATGCCCATCACCGCGCAGGAAGCCCTGCAACGCACCATCGAGCACCGCGAGATCTTCCACGACGAAATGGTCGACCTGATGCGCCAGGTCATGCGCGGCGAGGTGTCGCCGACGATGACCGCGGCGATCCTCGCGGGGCTGCGGGTCAAGAAGGAGACGGTGGGCGAGATCGCCGGCGCGGCGTCGGTGCTGCGCGAGTTCGCGCGCAAGGTCGAGGTCGCCGACCGCGGCCACCTGCTCGACATCGTCGGCACCGGCGGCGATGGCGCGCATACCTTCAACATTTCCACCGCCTCGATGTTCGTCGCCGCGGCGGCCGGCGCGCGCGTGGCCAAGCACGGCAACCGCAGCGTGTCCTCGAAGTCCGGCAGCGCCGACGTGCTCGAGGCGCTGGGCGCGCGCATCGACCTGCAACCGGAACAGGTCGCCGCCTGCATCGCGCGCACCGGGATCGGCTTCATGTTCGCCCCGGTCCACCACCCGGCGATGAAGGTGGTCGCGCCGGTGCGCGCCGAGATGCGCGTGCGGACCCTGTTCAACATCCTCGGCCCGCTGACCAACCCGGCCGGCGCGCCGAACGTGCTGATGGGCGTGTTCCACCCCGACCTCGTCGGCATCCAGGTGCGGGTGCTGCAGGAACTCGGCGCCGAGCGCGCGCTGGTGGTGTGGGGGCGCGACGGCATGGACGAGCTGTCGCTGGGCGCCGCGAGCCTGGTTGGCGAACTGCGCGACGGCGTGGTGCGCGAGTACGAGGTGCACCCGGAGGACTTCGGCATCGCGATGGCCGCCAGCCGCAACCTGCGCGTGGCCGACGCGCTGGAGTCGAAGGCGCTGGTGCTGGAGGCACTGGACGACCGCCCGGGACTGGCGCGCGAGATCGTCGCGCTCAATGCCGGCGCGGCCTTGTATGCGGCCGGCGTCGCCGGCAGCATCGGCGACGGAATCGCGCGCGCGCGCGAGGCGCTGGCCACCGGCGCGGCACGCGCGCGCCTGGACCAGTTCGTGACGACGACCAGGGAACTCGCGGGAGCGACGGCATGAGTGGAACCGGCTTCGCGGCGTTGCCGCAGCCACCGTATTACGCGGTGATCTTCAGTTCGCGCCGGCGCGGCGGCGAGGGCGACGGCTACGCGGACACCGCCGCGCGGATGTTCGAGCTGGTGTCCGGCCAGCCGGGCTTCCTCGGCGCGGAGTCGGCGCGCGACGCCGAGGGCTTCGGCATCACCGTCGCCTACTTCGAGGACGAGGCCGCGATCCGCGCCTGGCGCGCGCAGGCCGAGCACGCGGCGGCGCGCGAACGCGGGCGCGCCGAGTGGTACGCGCGCTACGAGATCCGGGTGGCGAAGGTCGAGCGCGCCTACGGCTGGGAGCGCGGCACGCCATGAGCGACGTCCTTCAGCGCATCCTCGCGCGCAA
>DASRZN010000251.1:0-3548 GCA_035686325.1 Lysobacteraceae bacterium | reverse complement strand
GGGCCCGCCAGCGGAACCGCGCCCGCCGCCGCCCCCGCGTCGGCCACGCCCGCCGCGCCAGCGCCCGCAGATTCCGGCGCCGCCGCCGCGCCCGCCCAGGGAGGAGCCGCGCCGTGAGCAAGAAAAAGATGTCCGTGAAGGACCTCGACTTCAACAACATCGGCATGTGGCCGCGCGAGTTCAAGCTCGGCTTCTGCGTGATCGTCGGCCTGCTGATCTTCGGCCTGCTGTGGTGGGCGCTGACCCGCAGCAAGGGCGACGAGCTGGAAGGCCTGGAAAGCCAGGAAGCCAGCCTTCGCTCGGAGTTCGAGACCAAGGAAGGCCGTGCCGCCAACCTCGAGCCGCTCAAGCTGCAGCTGGCGCAGATGGAGCAGCAGCTGCAGCAGATGCTGCGCCAGCTGCCGAGCAAGACCGAGATGCCCGACCTGATCGTCGACATCTCGCAAACCGCGCTGGCGACCGGTTTGAGCAACGAGCTGTTCCAGCCAGGGCCGGAGACGCCCAAGGAGTTCTACGCGGAGAAGCCGATCCAGCTGCGCATGGTCGGCACCTACCACCAGTTCGGTGCGTTCGTGAGCGGTGTCGCTTCGCTGCCGCGCGTGGTCATCCTGACCATGCACGACATCGCCCTGCGCCCCAAGAACCCGGATCGCGCCGGCATCCGCGACAGCATCCCGCTGGTGCTGTCGGGCACGGTGAAGACCTACCGCTACCTCGACGAGGAGGAGGCCGCGGAGCAGGAAAAGGCCGCGGCCACTGGCAACGGGGGGAATGGCTGACATGCGCATGCCGATCAACCAACCCGGACGCCTGCTGCGTTCCGCCGCGCTGGTCGCGACCGCCCTGCTGATCGCGGGCTGCGGCCGGGGCATCACCAGCACGCCTGGCGAAGCGCCCAACCTCGAAAACTGGGTGGCGGACGTCAAGAACCGCCCGGCGCCGCCGCTCGATCCGCTGCCGGTGATGCAGCAGTTCGAGACCTTCGAATACGCCGCGCAGGACTTGCGCGACCCCTTCAGCCGCGCCTTCAGCGACGAAAGCGGCGGCAGCGGTCCGCGTCCCGACCCGAACCGGCGCAAGCAGGTGCTCGAGCAGTTCCCGCTCGACAGCCTCGACATGGTCGGCAGCATCGGCAAGGGGCCCGGGCTGGTCGCGCTGGTGATGGCGCCGGACAAGGTGACCTACCGGGTGCGCCCGGGCGAATACATGGGGCAGAACGACGGCCGGGTGACCGGCGTGTTCGAGGACCGCATCGAGCTGGTCGAACTGGTGCCGGACGGCGCGGGCGGGTGGCTGGAGCGCCCGGCGTCGATCGTGCTCGAAGATCAATGATTGGGGGAGAAGGACGATGACCGTATTGAATGCGAACAGCCAGCGGCCTGCCCGGCGCCCCCTGCCCACGCGGGCGACGCTGTGCGGCCTCGCGGCCGGCCTGTTGGCCGCGATCGGCGGCGTCCAGGCCGCGCCGCAGCAGGCGCAGGCGGTGGCCGCGCCGGTGGTGGCGGCCAACACCAGCGATCCGGCCAAGCAACTGCCGGGGGCCGTCACCCTCTCCAACATCGACTTCAAGCGCGGTGACGGCGGCGCCGGCCGCCTGATCCTGCACTTCAGCGGCGAAGGCGCCCTGCCCGACATGCGCAGCGAGGGCAGCTCGGTGGTGGTGCAGGTCGGCAACGCGAGCCTGCCCGATGGCATGCTCAAGAGCCTGGACGTGAGCGACTTCGCCACCCCGGTGCAGAGCGTGAACGCATCGCGCAGCGGCACCGGGACCCGCGTGCTGCTGACCATGAGCGGCTCCTACGAACCGCTGGCCTACCAGACCGGCCGCGACTACATCGTCGAAGTGGTGCCGCGCGCGGCGGCCACGACGGCCGCGGCGGGCAAGCCGGCCGCGAAGGCGATGGGCGCCACCGCGGCGGCCGGCGCCAGCGACGCCACGGCTCCCAAGCGCTACGGCGGCCGCCCGGTGACCTTCAACTTCCAGGACGTGCCGGTGCGCACCGTCCTGCAGCTGATCGCCGAGGAATCCAACCTCAACATCGTCGCCTCCGACACCGTCACCGGCAACGTCACCCTGCGCCTGATCAACGTGCCGTGGGACCAGGCGCTGGACCTGGTGCTGCAGGCCAAGGGCCTGGACAAGCGCCGCAACGGCAACGTCGTCTGGGTCGCGCCGCAGTCCGAGATCGCCAAGTACGAGCAGGACAGGGAAGACGCCCGCATCGCGATCGAGAACCGCACCGAGATGGTGACGGAGTACATCCCGATCAGCTACGGCAACGCCGAGGACATCGCCAAGCTGCTGACCGAGGAAAGCAAGAACGGCCAGGGCGGTGGCGGCGGCGCCGGCCAGCAGAGCCGCGGGTTCCTGTCCCCGCGCGGCAGCATCAGCTTCGACCGTCGCACCAACACGCTGCTGGTGATCGACATCCCGCAGCGCGTCACCGCGATCAAGGACCTGGTGCAGCAGCTCGACAAGCCGGTCGACCAGGTCGTGATCGAGGCGCGGGTCGTGGTCGCCAATGAATCGTTCGCGCGCGAACTCGGCGCCAAGTTCGGTCTGACCGGCACCCAGCAGAACACGCTGTTCAGCAACAGCATCGCGAACAACGTCGCCAACCAGAACTCGATCGTCAACACGAACCTGGCGAACGAGAAGGCGTTCAACGAGTGGCTGCAGAACCCGAACCGCTACGATCCGGTGACCAACCCGGACGGCGTGCGGCCGCCGGTGGCGGGCGTGCCGACCCTGGTGCGCGGGCTGATGACCAACTTCCCGGCCGCCAATACCGCCGGCTCGCTGGCCCTGTCGATCCTCAACGCCGGCTACGCGCTCGACGTCGAGCTGTCGGCGCTGCAGACGGAAGGCCGCGGCGAGGTCATCTCCAACCCGCGCATCGTAACCAGCAACCAGAAGGAAGCGATCATCAAGCAGGGCCAGGAAGTCGGTTACCTGACCCTGACCGGCGCCGGCACCGCCGGCGGCACCCAGGTGCCGCAGGTGCAGTTCAAGGAAGCCGTGCTGCAGATGAAGGTCACCCCGACCATCACCGCCGACGGTCGCGTCTTCCTCAACATGGACGTGATCAAGGACGAGGTCTCCGGCTTCATCGACACCGGCGCCGGCCAGGTGCCGACCATCGCCAAGCGCGAGGTCAACACCGCGGTGCTGATGGAGGACGGGCAGACGGTGGTGATCGGCGGCGTGTACGAGTTCAAGGACGCTTCCGACATGTCCAAGGTCCCGTTCCTCGCCGACATCCCGGTCATCGGCAACCTGTTCAAGAAGCGCGGCAAGACCAAGAGCAAGGCCGAGCTGCTGATCTTCGTGACTCCAAGGATCATCCGCGTCGCCCAGCGCTGAACGACCAGGCAGTCGTCGGAAGGGGCCTTCGGGCCCCTTCCGCGTTTGCGGCCCCGGACCGGCCCCCTGCTGAACACGGCGCCCGGCGGCCGAACCATCGGGCCGTCGCCGGGTCAAACTGCGCCCAGGCGCATTCCGCGAACCGGACCACCGCATGGACAGTCGCAGCGACCCCGTCTCCCGC
>DASRZN010000250.1:0-2475 GCA_035686325.1 Lysobacteraceae bacterium | reverse complement strand
CTGGCCTGCAGCGCCAGCGCCAGCCATTCCACCAGCGCGCGCGCGCCGGCCTCGTCGCCGGCGCCCTGCTCCAGCCCGCCGAGCAACGGCAGCACCGCCATGTCGTAGTCGCTGTCGCGGCCCTGCGCGGCTTCCAGTTCCGCGTGCAACGCGGCGCCGGTCGCGGGCTCCTTCGCCAGCGCGCGCAGCACGTCCAGGCACTGGACGTTGCCGCTGCCTTCCCAGATCGAGTTCAGCGGCGCCTGCCGGTAAAGGCGCGGCAGCAACGACTCCTCGATGTAGCCGGCGCCGCCCAGGCACTCCTGCGCCTCGTTGACGAAGGCCGGCGCGCGCTTGCAGGTCCAGTACTTGCCGATCGCGGTGGCGATGCGGGCGAAGGCGGCCTCGCGCGCGTCGCGCGGCCCGGCGTCCACCGCGCGCGCGACCCGCAGCGCCAGCGCCAGCGCCGCCTCGGCCTCCAGCGCGAGGTCGGCGAGCACGTTGCGCATCAGCGGCTGTTCGACGAGGCGCTTGCCGAAGGCGCGCCGGTGCCGGCAGTGGTGGATCGCCTGCGCCAGCGCCATGCGCATTTCCGCCGCTGCGCCGAGCATGCAGTCCAGCCGGGTCAGCATCACCATCTCGAGGATGATGGCGATGCCGCGCCCTTCCTCGCCGATGCGCCAGGCACGCGCGCCGGTGAACTCGATTTCCGAAGATGCGTTGCTCCAGTCGCCGAGTTTGTCCTTCAGGCGCAGCAGGCGGAAGGCGTTCTTCGCGCCATCGTCCAGCCGGCGCGGCAGCAGCAGGCAGGTCAGTCCGCCCGGCGCCTGCGCCAGCACCAGGAAGCCGTCGGACATCGGCGCCGAGAAGAACCACTTGTGGCCAACCAGCGCGTAGCGGCCGTCGCCTTGCGGCGTGGCGACGGTGGTGTTGGCGCGCACGTCGCTGCCGCCCTGCTTCTCGGTCATGCCCATGCCGAGGGTGACGCCCTGTTTCGCCGCGACCGGCAGCTCGCGCGGGTCGTAGTGCGGCGCGGCGGCCTTGTCGGCCCATTCGGCCAGCGCCGGTTCGCGGCGCAGCACCGGCATCGCCGCGTGGGTCATGGTCAGCGGACAGCTGGTGCCGGGCTCGACCTGGTGGTGCAGGTAGCTGAGCGCCGCGCGCGCGACGTGCGCGCCTGGCCGCGGATCGTGCCAGGACAGGCCGGCGACGCCGTGCTCGATCGCCGCGCGCATCAGCGCGTGGTAGCTGGGATGGAACTCGACCCGGTCGATGCGCTGGCCGAAGCGGTCGTGGGTGCGCAGGCGAGGACGATCGCGGTGGGCATCGAAGGACAGGCCGTACAGCGTATCGCCGGCGAGCGCGCCGTACTCCGCCAGGCGCGCGGCGAAGTCCTGCGCGCCCTCGCGGCGCACGCCCTCGCGCAGTGCGGCGTCGTCCGCCCACAGGTCGCGCGGCGCGAACTCCGGCGGTTGGTTGGCGACCACGTGGGTCTCGAACGGCGGCAGGTCGGGCATGGCGGTCCTCCGGTCCAATCCGATTCTGGCCCAAACCGCCGTCCAACGAGACACCCGCTTCGGAAAGGCCACCGCCCGGGGCCGGGGCCTGACCCGCCGCTTGGTGCGCTGTCCTGCTCCCGATGCGCGGCCGCGCGCCATCCATGGCGCGCTCGGATCAGGCCCCGGCTCCGGACGGTGGCATCGCGCCTCGGGCATCGACTCTTCGGCAATACGTTCCCCCTGCTTCACATCGGGCCCGCGACACTCGGGCGATGCCGCATCCGCACCTGTCCGACCAGATCCCGAAATGGCAGCAGGCGCCATTCCGCGATGGTGCGGGCGACGGCTCGGCGCGGGCGGACGACCTGGTGGTGCTGCGCCCGGAAGGCCTGTACTGCCCGCGCGGCGACTTCCACATCGATCCCTGGCTGCCGGTGCCGCGCGCGGTGGTCACCCACGGTCACGGCGACCACGCGCGGCCGGGCATGGGCGAATACCACCTCGCGCGCGAGGGCCTGCCGATCCTGCAGTGGCGGCTGGGCGAGCAGCGTTACCTGGCCCACGCGTACGGCGAGTCTTTCCAACTCGGCGACGTGCGCGTCTCGCTGCATCCGGCCGGGCACGTGCTGGGCTCGGCGCAGGTCCGCATCGAGGGCGGTGGCGAGATCTGGGTGGTGTCCGGCGACTACAAGCGCCAGCCGGACCCCACCTGCGCGCCCTTCGAGGTCGTAACCTGCGACGTCTTCATCACCGAGGCGACGTTCGGCCTGCCGGTGTACCGCTGGCCCGACACGCGCGAAGTTGCGCGCGACATCGTCGCCTGGCGCGACGAATGCGCGGCGCGCGGCGAGGCCGCGGTGCTGTTCTGCTACGCGCTGGGCAAGGCGCAGCGGCTGCTCGCCGAGCTGATGGCGTGGACCGACCGCCCCGCGCTGGCGCACGGCACGATCGCCGCCGGCGTGCAGGTCTATCGCGATTGCGGCATCGCCATGCTCGC
>DASRZN010000249.1:0-15128 GCA_035686325.1 Lysobacteraceae bacterium | reverse complement strand
GAGGAGATCTGCAGGATCGCCGGGCCGCTGACGCCGCGGTGGGTGATGAGCAGCTGGTTGCTGAAGCTGGCGCCGTCGCAGCGCGCGGTCACCGGCAGGGCGACGCCGGCGAGGTCGGCCAGGCGCTCCTGGTGCTTGCCGCTGAGGGTGAGCGGCACCAGGCCGGCGCGCGTGGGCAGCACCGCGTGGCCGAACTGGCGCGCGAGTTCGTAGCCGAAGCCGCTCGCGCCCATGCTGGGGATCGAGAGCCCGCCGCTGGCGACCACCAGCGCCGGCGCGGCGAACGCGCCGTGCGTGGTGTGCACGCGGAAGCGGGCGGCGTCGCTGTCGCCCTGCGCGACGCGCTCGATGCTGCAATGGGTCTCGATGCGCACGCCGGCCGCGTGGCATTCGTCCAGCAGCAGCTTGACGATCAGCTTGGACGACACGTCGCAGAACAGCTGGCCCAGCTCCTTCTCGTGGTAGGCGATACCGTGGCGCTCGACCAGCTCGATGAAGTGCCAGGGCGTGTAGCGGGCCAGCGCCGACTTGCAGAAGTGCGGATTGGCGGACAGGTAGTTGGCGGGCGTGGCGCCGGTGTTGGTGAAGTTGCAGCGGCCGCCGCCCGACATCAGGATCTTCTTGCCGACGCGGTTGGCGTGTTCGATGACCAGCACGCGCTTGCCGCGCTGGCCCGCGGTCAGCGCGCACATCAGGCCGGCGGCGCCGCCGCCGATGACGATGGCGTCGTAGTGGCCGGTCACGCGCGGCGCCCGTGACAGATGGCTCCGCGCGGGTGGCCGCGCTGCGGGCGGGTGCCGCACCAACGGCGCACCAACGGGGTCAGGTTCGCTTTCGAGCAGCGGTCGCACAACAGGCTGGTCACTCCGCTGATCGCAACAGCTCGGGCCTGTGCTGTTCGATCCACGCGTGGGTATGTGCGAGCAGTGCTCGCGCCCGCTCGATGCATTCGCGCACGGTATCCGGGTCCATCAGATCGCCCGAGTAGTCGTTGACGTTGCGCTTCCTGCGCAGGGCATCCAGGATCACCCACTCGCTGCGTTCGACGCCGAGCGTCAGCGGCAGCGCCTGGATCATGGTCTGGTGGTGCCCCGGCGTGCTGGTGGCCGGGCGATAGCCGTGCGCGGCAAGCCCGACCAGCGCGCACTGCATGATGGCCTTGTAGGCGCAGTCGAAGCGCGTCTCGTCGCTGATGCCCTTCGCGCCTGCGTCCGCCAGGTTGCGCGCCGCGGCGGCCAGCAGGCGCTGCACCTCGACGGGCCTCGCGGCATGCGGGGCGAGTTGGCGGGTCCTGACCAGGTTATCCAGGCTCATCCAATCCCCCCGTCAGCCAGAGCTTCGGTTCCTTCCAGATGGTGGCCACGAAGCTGTCCGGCTGTGCCCGCCGCTGGAAAAAGGCGTCGCGGCTCAAGATCGTCGGATTGATTTCGCGCCCGATGACCCGCTGTGCCGGCTCCATCGCCAGCGCGACATCGGCGAAGCCGACGGATCCGACCACCATCAGGTCGACATCGCTGTGGGCATGCGGCGTACCCCTGGCCATCGAACCGTAGACGAAGGCGCCGTCGATCCGGTCGGCCAGCGGCGACAGCGCCTCGCGCAACACATCCACGAGGCCAGCGGTCTTGCGCAGCAATCCGGTCAGCTCCGGCAGCACGGGACAACCGGGATTGGCCCGATAGAACACCTGGCGGCCCACCTGTTCCCGTTGCAGGATTTCCAGCGCCACCAGTGCGGTCAGTTCCCGGTGCAGGCTGCCGGGCGACAAGCCGGTGGACCGCTCCAGGTCGCGCACGTGGCGCGCCTCGTCCGGGCGCAGCAGCAGCGCCGCCAGGATCGCCGTCCGGGTCTCGCCCAGCAGGTGGTGGATAAGGGGTTTCATGTTCGCAATCCGCGAACATTTGTACTCAAAATGAGAACGACATGCAAGCCCGGGGACAGACGGCCAGCAGGGGGCCAACGGGGCGGGTCTCCCTTCTACAGCGCGGCGACGCGCAGCTTGCGCCCCTTGACCCCATGCGCGCGTAACCCGGCCAAGGCCTTCGACGCCTGCGCCCGCGCGATCGCGACATAGCTCCGCGTCGCATACACGTCGATCTTCCCGATCGCATCCTTGTGCAACCCGACGTCGCCGGTCAGCGCGCCGACAATGTCGCCCGGGCGCAGCTTGTCGCCGCGCCCGGCATCGATCCGCAAGGTCGCCATCGCCGGCTGCGGCACGTCGCGCGGCTTGCCGGCCAGTGGGGCGGCGCGCTCCCAGCGCAGCGGCTGGCCGAGGCGCTCCTCGATCATCCGCGCGCGCGCCATCTCGGCCGGCGCGCACAGGCTCAGCGCCAGGCCGTCGCGGCCGGCGCGGCCGGTGCGGCCGATGCGGTGCAGGTAGGTGTCGGCGTCGGTCGGCAGTTCGTAATTGACCACGGCGCCGATGTCGTGGATGTCCAGGCCGCGCGCGGCGACGTCGCTGGCGACCAGCACGCTGCAGCTGCGGTTGGCGAAGCGCACCAGCACTTCCTCGCGGCCGCGCTGGTCCAGGTCGCCGTGCAGGGCCAGCGCTGCGAAGCCGTAGTGGGTGAGCGAGCCGACCACCTCCTCGGTGTCGCGGCGCATGTTGCAGAACACCACGCAGGACGCGGGCCGGTGTTCCAGCAGCAGCGTGGCCAGCAGCGGGGCCTTGCGCGCGGGCTCGACCTCGTAAAAGCGTTGTTGGATGGTCGGCGGGTGCAGCTCGCCGTCGATGCTGACCTCCAGCGCGTCGCGCAGCATGGCGTTGGCCAGCGCGCGGATCGGCTGGGGGAAAGTGGCGGAGAACAGCAGGCCCTGCCGTGTCTTCGGCAGCTGCTTCACTATCGCGCGGATCGCGTCCTCGAAGCCCATGTCGAGCATGCGGTCGGCCTCGTCCAGCACCAGCGTGCGCACGTCCTTCAGCGCGAGCGCCTGCTTCTGCGCGAGTTCGAGGATGCGCCCGGGCGTGCCGACCACCACGTGCGGGGCGTGCGCGAGCGAGGCGAGTTGCGGCCCCAGCGGGATGCCGCCGCACAGCACCGACAGCTTGAGGTTGGGAATGCCGACCGCCAGCGTGCGCAGCTGCTTGCCGACCTGGTCGGCCAGCTCGCGGGTGGGGCAGAGCACCAGCGCCTGCGTCGCGATGCGGGTGGCGTCGATCGCCTGCAGCAGGCCCAGCCCGAACGCGGCGGTCTTGCCGCTACCGGTGGGCGCCTGCGCGATGACGTCGCGGCCGGCGAGGATCGCCGGCAGCGCCTGCGCCTGGACCGGGGTCATCGCGGAGTAGCCGAGCGCGTCGAGCCCGGGCCGCAGGGCGGGGGCGAGCGGGAGGGTGGAGAAGAGGGGCGCGTTGGTCATGCGCCATGATCGCAGTTGTGCGCCCCAAGCTTCGCCGGGCCTGTCAATGCTGCCGGCCGTCTGCTACAATAGCTCTCGCAAGTTGTTGTAATTTCTGGATTTTCTGGAGGCCATGATCAAGAACCTGTTGTCCCGCCTGATTCCCCGCGGCCACCGTTCCCGGCACGTCCACGCCCGGCCGCTTCCCGCCCCGCTGCTGCTCCCCGTGCCGGTGACCCGCCCGGCCCCCGCGCTGGCCCGCCACGTGCCGCGCCGCCGCCCGTCCGCCGGCTATGTGGGCGCCACCTATCGCGCCCGTCCCCGCCTGCCGGGCGCCGGCCCGCGCCCGCCGTTGTTCCGGGTGACCTGATCGCCCAGGCGGCAACGCGTCCGCAGTGACGCGCCGACTTCGCCGAGCAATGAAGACGGAAGCGATTGACGCGGCTCCGTCGTTCCGCCGTCCGCTGCCGCCCCCTCGCGATCGCGCGCGAATGGCTCGCTGACACGCAACGGCAACCACGCCGCGCGCCGGATGGTCCGCAGCGCGTTGCCGCCGACCTGTTCGGCGCGGAAAAGGCGCGGGTATACCATTGCCGCCCCCACAGCGGCTCGGCCAGCGCTGTCCTCGTTCGTCCGTCGACCGGAGACAGGATCCTTGAAAGCGCCATTCGCCATCGTCCTTGCGGCGTTCGTGTCCCTCGTGCCGCTCGCGGCGCACGCGGCCGACAGCCCGAAGCCGCGCAACCGCGCCGAGGCCACCGAGGTCATCCGCGAGCTGCGCCGCATCGTGACGCCGGAAGGCATCGAACGCGCGGAGACCGTGCGGATCGGCGGCATCGAGCAGTTCGTCACCATCCGCGGCACCGACCGCCGCAATCCGGTGCTGCTGGTGCTGCACGGCGGGCCCGGCTTCGTCGAGGCGCCGCTCGCCTGGTGGAACACGCGGGCGCTGGAGGAATACTTCGTCGTCGTCCACTGGGACCAGCGCGGCGCGGGCAAGACCTACCTGATCAACGATCCGAAGGCCATCGCGCCGACGATGAAGCCAGAGCGCTTCATCGACGACACCGAGGAACTGGTGGCCTTCCTGCGCCGCGACCTCGGCAAACAGAAGATCTTCCTGCTCGGCCATTCGTGGGGCAGCTACATCGGCCTGGAGTTCGCGCGCCGGCGGCCGGAGTGGCTGTACGCGTACATCGGCACGGGCCAGGCCACCGACATCCCCGAAAGCGAGCGCCGCGGCTACGCCTATGCGCTCGCCGCCGCCAAGAAGGCCGGCAACGCGGAAGCCGTCGCCCAGCTCGAATCGATCGCGCCCTACGCCGCGCCCGGCAAGCCCATTTCGGTCCACGACGTCGGCATCGAGCGCAAGTGGTCCGACTTCTACGGCGGGGTGATGGCCGGACGCACCAGCCAGGTGGACGGCATGGCGGCGCGCCTGTCGCCGGACTACAGCGACGCGGAGGCGCCGCACATCTACGACGGCAACAATTTTTCGCAGGAAATCCTGTTCTCGCCCATCCTGAGCCTGGACCTCAGCCGGCACACCCGCTTCGACTGCCCGATCATCCTGCTGGAAGGGCGCCACGACCGCACGGTGAACTCCGAGGTGGCCTACGAATGGTTCCAGACCGTCGAAGCGCCGGAGAAGCGGTTCGTGTGGTTCGAGCATTCCGCGCACGAGGTGATGACCGAGGAACCGGGCCGCTTCCTGGTCACGATGGTCGAGCAGGTGCGCCCGCTCGCGGCGAAGGCGGGCGACGTCGCGCCGTGACGCGGCGCGGCGCGCGCCCGGTACCCGCGTCCTACCGCGCCTGCAGCGTCGCCGCCGCGCCGTCGGCATAGGCGGCGCAGGTCATAGGCTGCGGATGCGGATGCGCGGCATCGGCGTAATCCCAGCCGCTCGCATCGCCATGCGGCGTGAGCAGCAGGTCGCAGGGCAGGGCGCGCACCACGTCGAAGCTGTGCCGGAAGTCTTCCGCCAGGCGCGGATAGCGCGGGTTGTCGTGGATCGTGTAACCGGGCGCGCTGAGGCTGTCGACGTAGGCGATGCGCACCGGTTTGCCGTCGCGGGTGTCGGTCCAGGTCCAGGCGGTGCTGCCCGGGGTGTGGCCGGGCATGAAGTGCGCCGTCAGGCGCATGTCGCCGAGCGCGACCACTTCGCCGTCGTGGATGACGCGGTCGGTCTGCACCGGCGGGTAGAGGATCTCGTCGCCGAAGTGGATGTCATGGCTGCCGCCGTGCGCGAGCAGCCAGGCGGATTCGGCGCTGGCGACGACGCGGGCGCCGGTGGCGCGCGCGACCGCGGCGAGCGGGCCCGCGTGGTCACCGTGGGCGTGGCTGTTGAGGATCAGTTTCAGGTCGCCCGGCGCGACGCCGAGCGTCCGCATGTGCGCCAGCAGCATGTCGGCCGCCTGCGGCAGGCCGCCGTCGATCAGGATCGCCCCGGCATCGGTGCGGACGAGCAACGCGCTGATGCGCGCGGTGCCGATCTGCCAGGTGTGGTCGGCGATGCGCACCGGCGCGACCGGCTGCCGCCAGCTGTCCGGCGTGGTGTAGACCTCGGCCTGCGGCAGCGGCGGTTCGGCGGCAAGGGCGGACGGGGCGGCGGCGAGCAGGGCGGCGAGCAGCAGGGATCGCATCGTGCGGTGGCTCCGGTGGGGACGACAGGATAGGGCGAAGGCATCGGCGAGCGCCGGACCTGTCAACGGACGGTAAGATCGCGCACGACGGCAGCGAGGACCGGCGTGGACGGGGGACTGTGGAAGCGGGTGGTCGGCTACGGCGCGCTGCTCGCAGCGGGCACGACGGCCCTGCAATGGCTCGACTACCAGCGCCTGGCGCGCCTGCACACGGGCGAGTTGACGCTATTCCTGGTGGCGGCCGCCTTCCTGGTGCTGGGTATCGTGCTGGGCGTGCGCGTGTTCGCCGCGCCGCCGCCGGCGCCCTTCGACGGCAATCCGCAGGCGCGCGCGGCGCTGGGCTTGAGCGAGCGCGCCTGCGGATTGCCGTCGAAGGGCGCCGGCGGCGGCGCGCCTGCACGTGTCGCCGAACACGGTCAAGACGCACGTGGCCAACCTGTTCGCCAAGCTCGAGGCGCGGCGCCGCACCGAGGCGGTGCGGCGGGCGCGCGAGCTGGGGCTGGTGCCCTGAAGGCCGCCTCGTTCGGGCGATTGCCGCAGAATCACCCTTTCGGGCGATTGCCCGGGCCGCGGGGAAGGCGGCCAATGGCGGCACCAACCAACGGGGGGCACCCATGCTGCGCACCATCCTGAAGTACGGCGTCGTCGCCGGCCTGGTCGTCGGCGGTTTCATGTTCGCGACCTTCCTCGGCTTCGACGGCATCCCGCCCATGCCTTGGGGCATGGTGATCGGCTACACCACGATGCTGATCGCGCTCAGCGCGGTGTTCGTCGGCATCAAGCGCCACCGTGACGCGGCCGGCGGCGGGGTGATCGGGTTCTGGAAGGCGCTCGGGATCGGGGTCGGGATCAGCCTGGTCGCCGGCGTCTTTTACGTCGCGGCGTGGGAGGCGGTGCAGGCGCTGACCGACATGGACTTCGCCACCACCTACGCGGAGGCGATGCTGGAGAATGCGCGCGCCAGGGGCGCCAGCGCCGACGCGCTGGCGACGATGCGCGCCGAGCTGGAGGCGTTCAAGCTGCAGTACGCGGACCCGCTGTTCCGCCTGCCGATGACCTTCGTGGAGATCTTCCCGGTGGGCGCGCTGGTGTCGCTGGTGTCGGCGGCGCTGCTGCGCAATCCGCGCTTCCTGCCCGCGCGGCGCCCGGTTTCCGGGTAAGTTTCGCGCGGTGGCGGGACCACGTTCCCGGGGCCGGGTGGGGGAAGCCAGGATGTCCAGGATGCGTTTGTCGTGCGTGGTGGGCGGGCTCGTGTTGCTGATGGCCGCGGGTTGCGACCGGAATGCCGTCGCGCGGTCGGCGTCCGCGCCCGCACCGGAGGCCCCGGCTGCCGCGGCGGCAACGGGATTGCAGCCCTTCAGCGTCCCCTCCGCAGACGGGCCGTTGTGGGGTTACCGCGACGCCGCGGGCCAGGTGGTGGTGCCGCCGCGCTTCGCCAGTGCCGGCGCGTTCCGCGAGGGGCGCGCCCGCGTGTGGTTCGCGCCCGCGCCGCGCGATGCCGAGGCGGCGTCCGGCGACCTCGCGGGCTGGGGCTTCCTCGCCCCGACGGGAGAATGGGCGATCCCGCCGCGCTATCTGGCGGCGGGCGAATTCGCCGGCGGCGAGGCGCCCGTCCTGCTGGAAGGCGACCGCTACGCGATCGTCGGCCCGGACGGGCGGATCCTGCGCGAGCCGGGCGCCCGCGCGGATGCGGCCGGGCGGCCGCCGCTGCCTTCGGCGGACTGCCGCACGCTGACCGCCTACGTCGAGGAACTCGCGCCGCTCGGCGACGAACTGGCGTTGCTCGCCAGCCCGCACGAGGGCGAGGCGACGCGGCGGCTGTCCGTGCGCTTCCTGCCCGGGGGCGCGCGCCTGCTCGTGATCGGGGGCTGGGAAGGCGCGCGGCGGGAAGTGCGCCTGCCGGGCGTGTCGATGGAGGAGGGGCGCCGCATCCTGCGCCGGTTCAGCGCCGACCACGCGACCCGGGACGTCACCGCGGAGCATCCCGGCCACGCGCTGGCGCTGGAGTTCGTCGGCGAGGGGGGCTTCGCGGAAACCCTGTTCCTGCGTGCGCTGCCCGAAGGCGGCATCGAGATCGGCGGCGACATCGCGTACGGCTGACGCGCGCCGGCACCCGCTGCACGCCGTCACGCCTTGAGCTTGTACCCGGTGCGGAAGATCCACCACACCGCCGCCAGGCACAGCGCGAGGAAGCCGAGGGTCATGCCGGCGCTGACCGCGACGTCCACGTCGGCGACGCCGTAGAAGCTCCAGCGCACGCCGCTGATCAGGTACACGACCGGGTTGAACAGGGTGATCTTCTGCCAGACGGGCGGCAGCATGTCGATCGAGTAGAACGCGCCGCCGAGGAAGGTCAGCGGGGTCATCACCATCAGCGGCACCACCTGCAGTTTCTGGAAGTCGTCCGCCCACAGCCCGATGATGAAGCCGAACAGGCTGAAGCTGAGCGCGGTGAGCAACAGGAAGCACAGCATCCAGCCCGGGTGCTGGATCTCGTAGGGCACGAACAGGCGCGCGGTGAGCAGGATCAGCGCGCCCAGCAGCACCGACTTGGTGGCGGCGGCGCCGACGTAGCCGACCACCACCTCGAACGGCGACACCGGGGCCGACAGCAGCTCGTAGATGGTGCCCGCCCACTTCGGCATGTAGATGCCGAACGAGGCGTTGGAGATGCTTTCGTTCAGCAGCGACAGCATCAGCAGGCCGGGAATGATGAAGGCGCCGTAGCTGACCCCGCCGACCTCGCCCATGCGCGAGCCGATCGCCGCGCCGAACACCACGAAGTACAGCGAGGTGGACAGCACCGGCGAGGCGATCGACTGCATCAGGGTGCGGAAGGTGCGCGCCATCTCGAAGCGGTAGATCGCGGCGATCGCGTGGACGTTGAGGCCGCGCGCGCTCATGCCCGCGCCTCCCGGCCGGCGGCCGCGCGCGTGCTGCCGGCGCGCGCGTCGTCGTGGACCAGGCTGACGAAGATGTCCTCCAGCGAGCTTTCGCTGGAATGCAGGTCCTTGAAGTCGATGCCCTGCTCGGTCAGGCGCCGCAGCAGGGCGGCGATGCCGGTCTGCTCGGCCTGGGTGTCGAAGGTGTAGACCAGCGCGTTGCCGTCGTCGACCAGTTCCAGCGGCTCGCCGGCCAGCGCCTCGGGGATGCGCGCCAGCGGCGCCTGCAGCTGCAGGGTCAGCTGCTTGCGGCCGAGCTTGCGCATCAGCACGCGCTTGTCCTCCACCACCACCAACTCGCCCTTGCGGATCACGCCGATGCGGTCGGCCATCTCCTCGGCCTCCTCGATGTAGTGGGTGGTGAGGATGATGGTGGTGCCGGCGTCGCGCAGCTCGCGCACCAGCTGCCACATGTCGCGGCGCAGTTCCACGTCCACGCCGGCGGTGGGCTCGTCGAGGAACAGGATCGACGGCTCGTGCGCCAGCGCCTTGGCGATCAGCACGCGCCGCTTCATGCCGCCCGACAGGGCCAGGATCCTGCTGTCGCGCTTGTCCCACAGCGACAGCGCGCGCAGCACCTTCTCCAGGTGCGCCGGGTTCGGCGGGCGGCCGAACAGGCCGCGGCTGAAGCGCACCGTCGCCCACACGCTCTCGAAGGCGTCGGTGGACAGCTCCTGCGGCACCAGCCCGATCTTGCCGCGCGCCGCGCGCGCCTCGCGCACGATGTCGTGGCCGTCGGCCAGCACCCTGCCGGAACTGGCGTTGACGATGCCGCAGACGATGTTGATCAGGGTGGTCTTGCCGGCGCCGTTGGGGCCGAGCAGGGCGAAGATCTCGCCGCGGCGGATGTCCAGGCTGACGTCCTTCAGGGCCTGGAAGCCGGACGCGTAGGTCTTGCTCACGTTGCGGATGGAAACGATGGGCGGGGCGTCGCTCGGCGGCATGCGCGTTCCTTTCGGTGCGGGCGGCGGGCACGGAGGGGCCGTGGGATTGTCCTGCGACGAGGGCGGGAGCCGCGATTCGACAGGACGCGGCGGACAGCCTGCACGCGCCGGCGGCTGGCGGCAATCCTGGCGAGGACGCTGCATTCACGCCCGATCCGGCCGGGCGGCGCGATCATGACTGCGGCACACGGGCTGACCTTGCGATGCGCTTCGAACGGATGCGGACCGACTACCGCCTGGCGGTGCTGACCATGTTCGGCGCGGTCGGCGCGATCGGCGTGCTGCCGTTCGCCTGGTACCGGCTTGCGCGCGGGGAACTGGTCGCGGGGGCGGCCGACCTCGGCATCGTCCTGGCCCTGTTCGGCGTGGTGGCGCATGCCTGGCGTGGCGGCGACATCGGCGGCGCCAGCCGCGTCTTCGTGCTGGTGGCGGCGCTCGGCTGCGTGCTGATCACCCACGTGGTCGGGCTGGCCGGGGTGTTGTGGTCGTACCCGCTGGTGGTCGGGAGTTTCCTGCTGGTCGGGCGGGCGATGGCGACCGCGGTGCTGGTGGCCGCGATCACGCTCGTCACCGCCATCGCCGTGCACCGGCATTTGCTGCCGCCCGGCCCGCCGGTGGTGATGTACATGTCGACCATCCTGGTCGCCGGCCTGTTCTCGCTGCTGTTCGCCGAGCGCACCCGCTGGCAGCACCGCAAGCTGGAGGAGCTGGCGATGCGCGACCCGCTGACCGACGCCCTCAACCGGCGCGCGATGAAGCGCGAACTGCAGCTCGCGGTGGAGGCGAAGGCACGCCACGGCGCCGAATTCGGCCTGGCCATGCTCGACGTGGACGACTTCAAGCGGATCAACGACGCGCATGGCCACGAGGCGGGCGACCAGGTGCTGCTGGACCTGGTCGCGCTGATCCGCGCCCACGTGCGCAAGCTCGACCAGGTCTACCGGATGGGCGGCGAGGAGTTCCTGGTGCTGTTCACCGCGGTGGACGCGGCGGCACTGCCCGGCCTGTGCGACAGCCTGCGCGCGGCGATCGCGCGGGAGCTGCGTGGCGGCGGCCTGCCGGTCACCGCCTCGATCGGCTGCGCGATGCTGCAGCCGGGCGAAACGATGGCGTCCTGGCTGGCGCGCGCCGACGCGGCGATGTACGCGGCCAAGCACCTGGGCCGCAACCGGGTCGAGGTCGCCTCGCCGGTGCGCGCGAGCTATCCCGGCGGGCCCGCGCCGGCGGACTGAGCCTCCACGCGTCGCGGCGTGGCGTCGCGCCCGCTCAGCCGCGGCGCGCCGCCTCGATCGCCGCGATGTCGATCCTGCGCATCGTCATCATCGCGTCGAAGGCGCGCTTGGCGGCCGCCGGATCCGGATCGGTCACCGCTTCGATCAGCACCCGCGGGGTGATCTGCCAGTTCACCCCCCACTTGTCCTTGCACCAGCCGCAGGCGCTTTCCTGGCCGCCGTTGCCGACGATCGCGTCCCACAGGCGGTCGGTCTCGGCCTGGTCCTCGGTCGCCACCTGGAACGAGAAGGCCTCGGTCTGCGGGAACGCCGGCCCGCCGTTGAGGCCGACGCAGGGGATGCCCATGACCGTGAAGTCCACGGTCAGCACGTCGCCGCGCCTGCCGTCGGGATAGTCGCCCGGCGCGTGGTGGACCGCGTGCACGGCGCTGTCGGGGAAGGTCTCGGCGTAGAAGCTCGCCGCCTCCAGCGCGGTGCCGTCGTACCAGAGGCAGATGGTGTTCTTGGCGGGCATGGCGTGCTCCTGGGCAGTGGAATCGAGGGGGTTCATACACCCGGACGGATCACGGGGCCGGAAATCGACACGACGTCGTCGTCGCCGAGGGGGTAGGCTGCGGGTTTCCCCTCCACGGAGCACCCCGATGGCCGACGCCGGCACCGACACCCCCACTCGGCTGCGCATCGACTTCGTTTCCGACGTGGTCTGTCCCTGGTGCGCGATCGGCCTGGCGTCGCTGGAGCAGGCGCTGGCGCGCACGCAGGGCGAGGTCGAGGCGGAGATCCACGTGCAACCGTTCGAACTGAACCCGCAACTGCCGGCGGAAGGCGAGGACGCGGTCGGCCACCTGGAGCGCAAGTACGGCCTGAGCGCCGAACAGGCGGCGGCCAACCAGGCCGCGATCGTGCAGCGCGGCGCGGCGCTCGGCTTCACCTTCGACATGGCGCGGCGCACGCGCATCTACAACACCTTCGACGCGCACCGGCTGCTGCACTGGGCGGAACTGGAGGGCCGCCAGCGGGACCTCAAGCACGCGCTGCTGCGCGCCTACTTCAGCGAGGGCCGCGACGTGGCCGACCACGCGACGCTGGCGGAGATCGCCGCCGGCGTGGGGCTGCCGGCCGAACGCGCGCGGGAAATCCTGGCGTCGAACGAATACGCCGACGAGGTGCGCGCGCTCGAGCAGTTCTTCCAGCAGCTCGGCATCCAGGCGGTGCCGGCGATCATCATCGAACGCAAGCACCTGATTTCCGGCGGACAGCCGGTCGAGGTGTTCGAGCGCGCGCTGCGCGAGATCGCGGCGGCGAAGGAGGGCTGACCCGCCAACTCCAGGCGGGGTCAGGCGGTGCTGGAATCCCGTTGCAGCAGGGGCTGCGTTGCGTCCGGATCCAGCACCGCATAGCTGTATTCCTCGACCTGGCTGGCGAGGTGCACGACCAGCGCGCCGTCGGCATCGGCGTCGAGGACCAGTCGTGCGCGCCAGCGCAGCGGGCCATGCCGGGTTTCCGCCTCCATCGACGGCCGCAGGCAGTCGGGCACGGCGATGAAGGCGCCGGATGGGGTGGCATAGAGGTCGAACTGGTAAGCCGATCCCGTCTCGGGCGAGCTGGCCATGCGGTAATCCCTGTCGAGCGAATCATTCGCGGTCGCAGGGACATGGACGTATGCGCGCGCAGGCGCATAGGACGGTGATCCGCGCCACCGGCGTGAAGGCCGGGGGAGGTCTCCGGAACGATGTGACGAAGGCCCGGCCCCACCGTGCGCTCATTCGCGGCCAATAGCAAATGAAGGCACGCGGTGGCATTCATGCGCTTTTGCGGCCGATGTGATAGCGCCGTGGCGCCCGGGCGATGCACCCGTTCCGCCCCCCTCTCCCGCTTGCCGGGGTGGGGGCGGGCGCCGCAGCGCGGCACTCCGCGACGCGGCATCATCGCGCCATGGCCGACTTCATCGTCCATCAGCTCCTGTCCACGCCGCTGCTCGACGTGCGCGACGTGGTCTGCGCCGGCGCGTGCCGGCACAAGGACGCGGTGGAGCGGGTCGCGCGCACCGAGTTGGTGTTCCCGTACCGTGGCACCTACGTGCTGCACGCCGGCGACCAGGAGGCCGTCGCCGACGCCAGCCAGGTGCTGTTCTTCAACGCCGGCGAGGACTTCCAGGTCAGCCATCCCAATCCCGGCGGCGACGCCTGCCTCGCGCTGACCCTGGATCCGACCCTGCTGCGAGAGATCGCGCCGCCGGCGCTGGTGCACGACGGCGACCCGCTGCGTTTCCGCCAGCCGCGCCTGCGCATCGATCCGCGCGCGCAGGTGCTGGTCGCGCTGTTGCGCCACGCGTTGCGCGAGGACATCGCCGAACCGCTGGAAGCCGAGAGTTTGGCGCTGACCCTGGTGCATCGCGCGCTGGCGCCGCGCACGACCCACGCCGCGGCGTCCAGCCACGGCCGCCAGCGGCTGGTGGACCGCGCCAAGCTGGTGCTCGTGCGCGACATCGCGCGGCGCTGGACCCTGGCCGAGGTGGCGGCGGAGGTCGGCGTGTCGGCGGTGTACCTGACCCAGAGTTTCCGCGAGGTCGAGGGCGTGCCGCTGTACCAGTACCAGCTGCGCCTGCGGCTGGCGCGCGCGCTGGACCTGCTCGCCGACCACGAGGACCTGACCGCGCTCGGCCTGCACCTCGGCTTCTCCAGCCACAGCCATTTCACCGCCGCCTTCCAGCGCCTGTACGGGCGCACGCCGAGCGAGTTCCGGCGGCTGGCGCTGCACCGCTGAACGCGGCGCCGCCGCGATCGGCGCAGAATGGATGGCCCCACGCGAGGAAATCCCGTCATGACCGTGAAGGCCTACGGCGCCCGCGCCGCCGACCAGCCGCTGGAACCCATGGCCATCGCCCGCCGCGTCCTCGGCCCGCGCGACGTGCAGATCGAGATCGCCTACTGCGGCGTCTGCCATTCCGACCTGCACACGGTGCGTTCGGAGTGGGGCGGCACGAAGTACCCGTGCGTGCCCGGGCACGAGATCGTCGGCACGGTCAGCGCGGTCGGTGCGGAGGTGAACGGCTTCGCGGTCGGCGACGTCGTCGGCGTCGGCTGCCTGGTGGACAGCTGCCGGCATTGCGCGGCCTGCGACGCAGGCCTGGAGCAGTACTGCGAGCACGGCTTCACCGGCACCTACAACGGACCGACCGCGGACCCGCCGGGCCACACCCTGGGCGGCTATTCGCAACGCATCGTGGTCGACCAGCGCTTCGTGCTGCGCATCCGCCATCCGCGCGAACAGCTGGCCGCGGTCGCGCCGCTGCTGTGCGCCGGCATCACCACGTACTCGCCGCTGCGGCACTGGGGCGCCGGGCCCGGCAAGAAGGTGGGCGTCGTCGGCATCGGCGGGCTGGGCCACATGGGCATCAAGCTCGCGCATGCGATGGGCGCGCATGTGGTCGCCTTCACCACCAGCGAAAGCAAGCGCGCGGACTCGCATGCGCTCGGCGCCGACGAGGTGGTCGTGTCGCGCGACGCCGAGGCGATGCGCGCGCAAGCGAACAGCTTCGACCTGATCCTCGACACCGTCGCCGCCAGCCACGACCTCGACGCGTATTCCATGCTGCTGCGCCGCGACGGCACCCTGGTGCTGGTCGGCGTGCCGGAACACCCGCACCCCAGTCCCGCGGTCGGCAACCTGATCTTCAAGCGGCGGGCGATCGCGGGTTCGCTGATCGGCGGCCTGCCGGAGACGCAGGAGATGCTCGATTTCTGCGCCGAGCACGGCATCGTCGCCGACATCGAAATGATCGCCGCGCGCGACATCGACCGCGCCTACGACCGCATGGTCCGCAGCGACGTCAAGTACCGCTTCGTGATCGACGCCGCGACGCTGTGACGGTGCCGCGGCGTAGTCGCTAAAGTTTTCGACAGCGCCGGCCGCCCGCCCGCGCTGCAATGGGCCTGCCCGATCCGGGCGCCACACACGGGAGCACGACCATGAGCGAGAAGACCTGCGCCGCCTGCGACTATCCGCTGGACGAGAATGCCATCCAGG
>DASRZN010000248.1:0-2381 GCA_035686325.1 Lysobacteraceae bacterium | reverse complement strand
TGTAGGTCTTGCTGGCGTCCACGTGCGGGAAGCGCAGCAGGCGCGGATCCTTGTCGTCGAGCACCCACGATCCCTTGACCGGCGCGCCCTTGGCGTCGGCGACGGCGAGCAGGTCGTCGAAGGCCTGGGTGCCGACCAGCGGGCGGCTGAATTCCAGCACCAGCGCCAGGCTGTCGCCCTGCTTCTGGTCCGGGTACGCGGCCGCCAGGCCGAAGCCCTGCACGGCCTCGCGCTTGCCCTGGATCGCCTCGCCGCTGACCGCCGGGCGTTCCCCGTGCGCGGCATCGCGCTTGCAGCCGGCGAGCGCGGCGGCGACGAACATCAGGACGACGAGCCCGCGCAGCAGGCCGGCCGCGGCCCCTTCCCTGGACAGCGTGCGATGCATGGTGCGTTTTCCCCGTGTTGGCGCGCCGAGTATAGGACGGCGCGACGACGCGGCGGACAGTGCCGTCCGTGTCGCCTCGACCGGATTCCAACGAAAAACGGGCGGCCCGGAGGTCGCCCGTTTCGGGGTGCTCGCGCTTGCGGCGCCCGTCAGCTCTCGGGTTCGATCTCCGGCGCCGGCATCTCCATCCCCATCTCGCCGGTACCGGCGGTTTCGGCGTCATCCTCGAGCGAGGCGTCCACGCGCTCGATGCCCTGCAGCTTCTCGTCCTCGGCCAGGCGCATCAGGGTCACGCCCTGGGTGTTGCGGCCGACCTGGGCGATCTCGGACGCGCGGGTGCGCACCAGGGTGCCGCCGTCGGAGATCAGCAACACCTCGTGGTGCTCGCTGAGCTGGATCGCGCCGACCAGCCTGCCGTTGCGCTCGGTGGTCTGCAGCGCGATCACGCCCTGGGTGCCACGCCCCTTCTTCGGGTAGTCGGCGACCGGCGTGCGCTTGCCGTAGCCGCGCTCGCTGGCGGTGAGGATGTCGCCCTCGCCTTCCAGCACGACCAGGCTGCGCACTTCCTCGCCCTCGGCCAGCCTCATGCCGCGCACCCCGGTGGCGGTGCGGCCCATCGGGCGCACGGTGTTGCCGGCGAAGCGCACGGCCTTGCCGTTGCTGGCGAACAGCATGATGTCGCGGCTGCCGTCGGACAGCGCGACGCCGACCAGCGCGTCGCCCTCCTCCAGGTTGATCGCGATCTTGCCGCGCGCGAGGCGGTAGGCGTACTCGGTGAGCGGGGTCTTCTTGACCGTTCCCTTGCGGGTGGCGAAGAACACGAAGCAGTTCTCGCTGTACTCGCGCACCGGCAGCACGGCCTGCACCTGCTCGCCTGCCTCCAGCGGGATCCAGTTGACGACCGGGCGGCCGCGCGCGTTCGGCCCGGCCTCCGGCAGCTGGTACACCGGCAGCCAGAACACGCGGCCGGCGCTGGTGAAGGTGAGCAGGGTGTCGTGGGTGTTCACCAGCCACAGCTGGTCGATGAAATCCTCTTCCTTGGTCGCCGCCGCGCTGCGCCCGCGGCCGCCGCGGCGCTGCGCGCGGTAGGCGCTGACCGGCTGGCGCTTGGCGTAGCCGGCGTGCGACAGGGTCACCACCACGTCCTCCGGCGCGATCAGGTCGAGGATGTCGAGGTCCTCCTCGCTGGCGCGGATCTCGCTGCGGCGGTCGTCGCCGAACTCGGCCTTGAGGTTGTCGAGTTCGGTGCGGATGACGTCCATCAGCACGTCGGGATTCTCGAGGATGCGGATCAGCCCGGCGATCGTCTCCAGCAGCTGGCGGTACTCCTCCGTGAGCTTCTCCTGCTCCAGCCCGGTCAGGCGGTGCAGGCGCATCTCGAGGATCTGCTGGGCCTGGGTCTCGGTCAGCTGGTAGCCACCCGCGACCAGGCCGACGCCCTTCGGCAGGTCCTCGGGGCGCGAGGCCTCGGCGCCGGCCGCGGCCAGCAGCGTGCCGACCAGGCCCGGCTCCCACACCCGTGCCAGCATCCGCTCCTTGGCGACCTGCGGGTTCTCCGAGGTCTTGATCAGTTCGATCATCGCGTCGATGTTGGCGAGCGCGACGGTCAGGCCTTCCAGGATGTGCGCGCGCTGGCGCGCCTTGCGCAGCTCGAAGATCGTCCTGCGGGTCACCACCTCGCGGCGGTGCCGGACGAAGGCCTCCAGCATCTGCTTGAGGTTGAGCAGCTGCGGCCGGCCGTCGACCAGCGCCACCATGTTGATGCCGAACACCGACTCCATCGGCGTCTGCGAGTAGAGGTTGTTGAGCACGACCTCGGCCGACTCGCCGCGCTTGACCTCGATGTAGATGCGCATGCCGTCCTTGTCGGACTCGTCGCGCAGCTCGCTGATGCCCTCGAGCTTCTTCTCCTTGACCAGCTCGGCGATCTTCTCGATCAGCCGGGCCTTGTTGACCATGTACGGTATCTCGGTGACGACGATGGCCTCGCGGCCGT
>DASRZN010000247.1:0-2777 GCA_035686325.1 Lysobacteraceae bacterium | reverse complement strand
CGACGAACGCGCGCTCGAACACGTACTGCCCCGGCACCCCGATGCGCGGCGCGGCGCTGAAGCCGCGGCCGTCCAGCAGCGCGCGGAAGTCGGCCAGCATCTGCGGGCTGCCGCACACCATCGCGCGGTCGTGTTCCGGGTCCAGCGGTTCGATCCCCAGCTGCTCCATCATCCGCCCGCCGGCCATGAGTTCGGTCAGCCGCCCGCGCTGGTCGCGGCCGGCGAATTCGAACGGCTCGCGGGTCACTGCCGGGTAGTACAGCAGCTGCCGGGCGATCTGCTCGCCGAGGTATTCGTGCTGGGGCAGCTCCTGGGCGATGTAGTCGCGGTAGGCGAGGTCGTGCGCGTGGCGCACGCCGTGGCAGACGATCACCCGCTGGAAGCGCTCGTAGGTGGCCGGGTCCTTGACGATCGCCAGCCAGGGCGCGAGCCCGGTACCCGTGCCGAGCAGGTACAGGTTGCGGCCCGGGTGCAGGTCGCTGATCAGCAGGGTGCCGGTCGGCTTGCGCCCGATCAGCACGCTGTCGCCCGGCCGGACGTGGCGCAGGCGCGAGGTCAGCGGGCCGTCGGGCACCTTGATGCTGAAGAACTCGAGCTGCTCCTCCCAGTTCGCGCTGGCGATGGAATACGCGCGCATCAGCGGGCGCGTCGAGCCGTCCGTCTGCGGGACCTCCAGCCCGATCATCACGAACTGGCCGTTGTCGAAGCGGAAGCCGTCGTCGCGGGTGGTGGTGAAGCTGAAGTAGTCGTCCGTCCAGTGACGGACGTCCAGCACGGTTTCGGTGCCGAAGGCGGAGGACATGGGGAAGGTGGGGGCGCAGCGAAGCGCCCATTTTAAGGCAGCCGCGCCGCGCGTGCCGAATCGGGGTTCAGCGCGGGCCGGGTTCCTCCCGCGGGCGCGCCTTGCGGTCGCCCAGCAGCGCGCTGAGCACGATCGCGATCCCCAGGCCGCTGCCGATCAGGAACAGCACCAGCGCGATCGCCGGGTAGCCGAACAGCGTGGTCTTCGCGTCCACCCGCATCATCAGCGCCGAGGCGAGGATCAGCGCCGCGGTCACCAGCCCGGCGGCGATCCGGTTGGCGATCTTCTGCAGGCTTTCCATCAGGTGCGATTCCTCCAGCCCGGTCATGCGCACCTGCAGGCGGTTCTCCGACAGCAGCGACAGCAGGTCGGACACCTTGCGCGGCGCCTCGCGCAGCAGCGCCTGCACCTCGATCGCCTCGCCGGCGAGATTCGACGGCGACAACGAGCGGCGCAGGCGCTGGCGCATCACGTGCTCGAGGTGGTCCTCGACGATGCGCTTCATGTCGACGTCCGGGTCCAGCGCGGCGGCGACCCGCTCCAGGTTGAGCAGGGTCTTGCCGAGCAGGCTCAGTTCCGGCGGCGTGCGCAGGCCGCAGGCGGTGGAGACGCGCACCAGCTCCAGCATCAGCCGCCCCTCCGAGCGCCCGTGCTGGCTGGCGTGCGCGGCGTAGCGCGCGACCATGTGGCCGATCTCGCGGACGAAGCGTTCGCCGTCGAAGTCCTCGAGCCGGGTGCCGAGGTCGATCGCCTCGTTGGCGACTTCCTCGCCGCGGCCGTCCACCGCCGCGAACAGCAGCTTGAGCAGGCGCTCGCGCTGCTTGGGCGGCACGTGCGCGACCATGCCGAGGTCGAATAGCGCGAGCCTGCGATCGGTGGTGACCAGCAGGTTGCCCGGGTGCGGGTCGGCGTGGATCTCGCCGTAGACGAAAACCTGGTCGAGGTAACCGCGCATCAGCGCCGAGGCCAGGCCGTCGAGCTTCTGCTCGGTGCGGCGCAGGCCGCTGAGCTCGGTGACCTTGGTGCCGACCACGAGGTCCATGGTGAGCACGCGGGTGCGGGTGTAGTCCCAGACCGGCGCCGGCACGTAAAGCTCCGGGTACTCGCGGAAGTGCACGCCGAAGCGCACCAGGTTCTCGGCCTCGGCGTGGTAGTCGAGTTCCGCCAGCAGGGTCTTGCGGAACTCGTGCACCCAGTCGGCGAAGCGCACGCGGCGGCCGAGGTCGGTCAGCTGGTCGGCGCGGCCGGCGAGGCTGGCGAGCGCGTCGAGGTCGGCCCGGATCGACTCGGCTACTCCCGGCCGCTGCACCTTGACCGCGACGTCGCGCCCGCTGCGCAGCGTCGCCCGATGCACCTGCGCCAGCGACGCGCAGCCCAGCGGCACTTCGTCGAAGCTGGCGAAGGCCTTGCTCAGGCGCACGCCGAGTTCGTCCTCCACCACCGCGCGCACGGCCTCGAACGGGATCGGCGCGACCTCGTCCTGCATGCGCTCGAGCGCGGCGAGATAGGACGCGGGCACCATGTCCGGGCGGGTCGACAGCGCCTGCCCGATCTTGACGAAGGCGGGGCCGAGCGCCTCCAGGTCGTCGACGAATTCCTCGGGCTTGCCCTCGGTCGCCGGCGCCTGCGCCTGCTCCGGGTCCGCGGCGTCGAGGTCGAGCCCGGTGAACACGCCCGCGCTGCGGTACTTCAGCAGGAAGCGCAGGATCTGCGCGGTGCGGGCGAGGCCGCTGCTGGATTCGGTCATGGCGTTGCTCGGCCCTCGGAGGCCTGCAGCCTAGCGACGGCCCCGTCAACGCCGCTTCATCCGCATCGCGGCACGATGGCGGCATGAATGCGCCCGCCCGCACGCTGTGGACGATTGGACATTCGACCCGGCCGTGGCCGGACTTCGTCGCGCTGCTGCAGGAGGCGGGCATCGCCTGCCTGGTGGACGTGCGCCGCTTCGCCGGTTCGCGGCGCAATCCGCAGTATT
>DASRZN010000246.1:0-4225 GCA_035686325.1 Lysobacteraceae bacterium | reverse complement strand
GACGCGGCGGGCCATGGTCGCGGCGGTCACCACCTCGCGCAGGGCGATGTAGATCTGAGAGGACGGCGAGCCGGAGGCCGACATCGCGCGCACCACTTCGTCGAGCTGCGCCTGCAGCTGCGGCACCTTCGTGGTGAAGCTGCTGGCGTGGCCGGCGAGGCCCAGCACCGCCTGCTCGGACGCGATCACCTGGTCGGCGCCCTTGGCCAGCGGGGTCCAGGTCGCGGTGACGTCCTGGATCGGGCCGGCGACGTCTGCGGTCTGGCCGAAGCGGCTGTTGAGCAGGGCGATGTCGTCGGCGATCTGCGCGCGGGTCTTCTTGAACTCGGCGAAGGACGCCGCGTTGCCGCCGACCGCCTCTCGGCCCTGGTTGGCGAGCTTCTGCGAGTTCACCTGCAGGCTCGACGCCGCGGTGCTCGCGCCGCCCAGTCGCGCCGCCTTGGTGGTGGCGTACAGGGTGTTGCCGGCGAACACGATCAGGGAGATGACCAGCAGCCAGATCCAGAGGTTGGTGCCGACGTTGCGACCCTTGCCGGCGACGTTTTCCACTGCAGTGCTCATGGTGTTACCTCTGCTCTTGCGCGGTCACGCCGCGGCTTGTCTGAATTCGGGGGTGCGGGCGAGACGGTCGAGGCTGAAGACGCCCCAGTCGGCGTCGGCCAGGCGGTAGGCGCGGTCGATGAAGTGGCCGTAGCGGCCCTCGGCCAGCGGCGCGGCGTCGGTCAGTTGCTCCTCGACGAAGCTGCGCTGGCCGAACAGCTCGTCGATGGTGACGGCGACGTCGCCGCCGGGCTGGCGCACGATCAGCACGCGCTGGCCCTCGTGCAGCACGGTGCGCTCGCCCTCCAGGAACTGCTTGAGGTCGACGATCGGCAGCAGGTTGCCGCGGATGTTGGCGACGCCCAGCATCCACGGCTGCGCGCCGGGCACCGGCGTGACCGCCGGCATCGGCAGGATCTCGACCACCTCGCCGAAGCCCGAGGCCAGCCGGCGCCTGCCGATGCGGTAGCCGACGCCGCGCCACAGGCCGGGCGCGTCCAGCTGCTCGGGCAGGCCGGCGACGTGCGCCAGCGAGCGTCGCTCGTAGTCGGCGAGGATGTCGAACGGGCCGTGCTGCCTGGGCATGTCAGGCACCGAGCAGTTCGTTGATGCGGCCGATCAGCGCGTCCTCGTTAGGCGGCTTGACGATGTAGTCCTTGGCGCCCTGGCGCAGGCCCCAGGCGCGGTCGGTCTCCATGCCCTTGGTGCTGACGATCAGCACCGGGATGGAACTGGTCGCGCCGTCGCGCGACAGCGCGCGGGTGGCCTGGAAGCCGTTCATGCCGGGCAGGACCACGTCCATCAGCACGAGGTCGGGCTGCTCGCGCTTGCAGACCTCGATGCCGTCCTCGGCGCTGCCGGACGTCAGCACCTGGTGGCCGTTGCGTTCCAGCAACTGGGTGAGCACCGCCGTGTCGGTCGGCGAGTCCTCGATCAGGAGAATGCGTGCCATGCGAGCCCTACCCCCCGGTCAGGCATTGACGTGTTTGCGGATCGCGTCGAGGAGTTCCTCGCGCGTGAACGGTTTGGTGACGTACTGCTCGGAGCCGACGATGCGCCCGCGCGCCTTGTCGAACAGGCCGTCCTTGGACGAGAGCATGATCACCGGCGTGTTCTTGAACAACTGGTTGTTCTTGATCAGGGCGCAGGTCTGGTAGCCGTCCAGGCGCGGCATCATGATGTCGACGAAGATGATCTGCGGCTGGTGGTCGGCGATCTTGGCCAGCGCCTCGAAGCCGTCGGTCGCGGTGACCACCTCGGCCCCCTCGCGCTTGAGCAGGGTCTCGGCGGTGCGGCGGATCGTCTTCGAATCGTCGATGACCATCACGCGGAGCCCGTCGAGGCTGCCGGCGCGCGTTTCGTCTGGCGTCATTGCTGCTCCCCATGCGCGACGCTTCGTGACTGCCGGCGTCGCTGCGAAATGCCTATATCCCAGCCCCGGGCGGGACTGTCAAGGGATTGTGAGCGGTTCCACAAAGATAAACGCAATAACGCGAGGCGGCGCACGGATGCCCCTGCTACCATGCGGCGGCTGTTGCCGCGGAAGGTCACATGCCGCTCCAGATCGTCGTGGTGATGGATCCGATCGCACAGATCCGGATCGCCAAGGACTCGACCTTCGCGATGCTGCTGGAAGCGCAGCGGCGGGGGCATGCGCTGCATTACGTCGTCCCCGGGGGGCTGGGCGTGCGCGACGGCGTGGCCGAGGCGCTGCTGGCGCCGCTGACCGTGCGCGACGACCCGGCCGGCTGGTTCAGCCTGGGCGAAGCCGCGCGCCGGCCGTTGGGCCGCGGCGACGTGGTCCTGATGCGCACCGACCCCCCGGTGGACGCGGACTACCTGCACGACACCCAGGTCCTCGGCCTCGCCCAGGCCGCCGGCGCGCTGGTGGTGAACGACCCCGCCGGCCTGCGCGACTACAACGAGAAACTGGCCGCCCAGCTGTTCCCGCAGTGCTGCCCGCCGACCCTGGTCAGCCGCGACGCCGCGGCCCTCAAGGCCTTCGTCGGCGAGCACGGCGAGGCGGTGCTGAAGCCGCTGGACGGCATGGGCGGGCGCTCGATCTTCCGCACCCGCGCCGGCGATCCCAACCTCAACGTCATCCTCGAGACGCTGACTGGCGGCGGCCGCCACCTGGCGATGGCCCAGCGTTACCTGCCGGAGATCGTGGACGGCGACAAGCGCATCCTGCTGGTCGACGGGGTGCCGGTGGACTACTGCCTGGCGCGGATCCCGCAGGGCGACGAGTTCCGCGGCAACCTGGCCGCGGGCGGCCGCGGCGAGGGGCGGCCGCTGTCGGAGCGCGACCGCTGGATCGCCGCCCAGGTCGGCCCGGAGATGAAGAAGCGGGGGATGCTGTTCGTCGGACTCGACGTGATCGGCGACTGGCTGACCGAGGTCAACGTGACCAGCCCGACCTGCATCCGCGAACTGGACAAGCAGTTCGGGCTGAACATCGCCGGCAGCCTGTTCGATGCGATCGAGGCGCGCTGCGGGTGACGGCGATGGGTGGGGCATGCCCGCTTCCTGCAACCCGCGTGCCGGCGCCGCGCCCGGCCGGGCGGCCGTGAACGCGGTCGCCGTCGCGCCGCCGCCGCAGGTCGGCGAAAAGGAACGGCTCAGCGCCACCCTGGTCCTGTCGCTGCTGCTGCACGGGCTGGCGATCCTCGGCGTCGGCTTCGCCCTGGAGGACGCCGCGCCGGTGATGCCGACCCTGGACGTCATCCTGACCCAGACGAGCACCCCGCTGACCCCGAAGCAGGCCGATTTCCTCGCCCAGGCCAGCAACCAGGGCGGCGGCGAGAGCGAGAAGACCAGCCGTCCGCGCGACACCGACCTCGGGCTGGTGGTGAAGCCCGATCCCGGCGTCGCCCCGCGCGAGCTGCGCGCGCAGGCGCCGGCGCCGCAGCCGCCGCCGCAGACCCGGGTGGTGACCAGCGTGCGCGGCCAGGCCGCGACGCCGCAGCCGCGCGCGACCCCGCAGGTGCCGCCCGACACCCTGCCGCCGGGCCGCGAGCGGATCGACCGCGACATGGCGATGGCGCGCCTGGCCGCGGAAATCCACCTGCGCTCGGAGCGCTACGCCAAACGCCCCAGCCGCAAGTTCGTCTCGGCGAGCACGAAGGAATACGCCTGGGCCGCCTACCTGCGCGCCTGGGTCGACCGCGCCGAGCGGGTCGGCAACCTCAACTACCCGGACGAAGCGCGCCGGCGGCGGCTGCGCGGCACGGTGGTGATCAACGTCGGCATCCGCCGCGACGGCTCGGTCGAGCGCGCCGACATCGTGCAGACCAGCGGCATCCCGCTGCTGGACGAAGCCGCGCTGCGGATCGCCCGCCTGGCCGAGCCCTACCCGCCGCTGCCGAAGACGGCGGAGGATCCGGACATCCTCAACGTCGTGCGCACCTGGCAGTTCCTGCCCGGCGGCACCCTGCGCGACGACCGCTGAGCGCGTCCGCCTTCAGCGCGAGGCGCGCAGCGCCGCCTGTTCGGTCAGGGTGAGCGCCACGTTGTCGCGCAGGTAGGCGGGTTCCACGCGCTCGGGCGGCAGGCCCTCGCCGCGCGCGAAAGCCCGGGCGCCGAGGCGGGCGATGGCGGCGGCGCGCGGCAACGCGGCCGCGTCCACCCGCGCCAGGCGCCCGGCCAGCCGCGCTTGCAGCGCGCCGTCAACGGCGGCGAAGCCGGT
>DASRZN010000245.1:0-3442 GCA_035686325.1 Lysobacteraceae bacterium | reverse complement strand
GGCGCCGGCGACGGCCGCGTGACGCCCCTGCGCTAGACTGTCGGGCCCACTCCTCCGCCCAGAATCCGACCGCATGTCCTGGCTGAAGAAACTGATGCCCGCGCGCATCCGCACCGAGGCGGCGACCAGCCGCAAGCGCAGCGTGCCCGAGGGCCTGTGGGAGAAGTGCGCCGGCTGCGGCGCCGTCCTGTACCGGCCCGAGCTCGAGGAAAACCTCGAGGTCTGTCCCAAGTGCGGCCACCACATGGCGATCCGCGGCCGCGAGCGGCTGCAGCGCTTCCTCGACGCCGACAGCGGGGTCGAGATCGCCGGCGACCTGTCGCCGGTGGACGTGCTCCGCTTCAAGGACCAGAAGCGCTATGCCGACCGCATCAAGGCGGCGCAGAAGGCCACCGGCGAGCGCGACGCGCTGATCGCGATGCAGGGCACGCTCAAGGGCCGGCCGCTGGTCGCGTGCGCCTTCGACTTCGCCTACATGGGCGGCTCGATGGGCTCGGTGGTCGGCGAGCGCTTCACCCGCGCCGCCGAGCGCGCGCTGGAGATCGGCGCGCCCCTCGTGTGTTTTTCGGCAACCGGCGGCGCGCGCATGCAGGAGAGCCTGTTCTCGCTGATGCAGATGGCCAAGACCTCGGCCGCGCTCGGCCGCCTGCGCGCCGCGGGGCTGCCCTACATCTCGGTGATGACCCATCCGACCACCGGCGGCGTGTCGGCGTCGCTTGCGATGCTCGGCGACATCAACATGGCCGAGCCCAACGCCCTGATCGGCTTCGCCGGTCCGCGCGTGATCGAGCAGACCGTGCGCGAGACGCTGCCGGAGGGTTTCCAGCGGTCGGAATTCCTGCTCGAGCACGGCGCGATCGACCAGATCTGCGACCGTCGCGAACTGCGCGACCGGATCGCCGACCTGCTCGCGCTGCTGATGAAGCAGCCGAAATCGGTCGACGACGCCCAGGCCGCCTGACTCCTCCACGGGACCCGCATGACCCGCAAGTATTTCGGCACCGACGGCATCCGCGGCCGGGTGGGCGAGGGCGCCATTTCGGCGGACTTCGTGCTGCGCCTGGGCAACGCCTACGGCTACGCCCTGCCGCGCAACAATTGGCGCAAGCCGCTGGTCATCATCGGCAAGGACACCCGGATCTCGAACTACATGTTCGAGGCTGCGCTGGAGGCCGGGCTGGTCGCGTCCGGCGTGGACGTGCAACTGATGGGACCGATGCCGACCCCGGCGGTGGCGCACCTGACCCGGTCGCTGCGCGCCGACGGCGGCATCGTCATCTCCGCCTCGCACAACCCGCATCACGACAACGGCATCAAGTTCTTCTCGGCCGAGGGCGAGAAGCTCGACGACCCCACCGAGCTGGCGATCGAGGCGGCGCTGGAACGGCCGTTCCGCACCGTGCCGTCCGAGGAGCTGGGCAAGGCGGTGCGCACCCGAGACGCGCTCGGCCGCTACATCGAGCACTGCAAGAACGCGGTGCCCAAGGGCTTCGACCTCGGCGGCCTGCGCATCGCGATGGACTGCGCCAACGGCGCGACCTACCAGCTCGGCCCGCTGGTGCTGCGCGAGCTGGGCGCGCGGGTCGAGGCGATCGGGGTCGATCCGAACGGCGTCAACATCAACGCCGGCGTCGGTTCGACCCATCCGGAGACGCTCGCCGAGCAGGTGCGCGCGACCGGCTCCGACCTCGGCATCGCCTTCGACGGCGACGGCGACCGGGTGCTGTTCGTCGATCGCGACGGCGCGGTGTGCGACGGCGACGACATCCTGTTCCTGCTGGCCACCGACTGGCAGGCGGGCGGCCGCCTGCGCGGGCCGGTGGTCGGCACGCTGATGAGCAACTACGGCCTGGAGCGCGCGCTCGGCGAGCGCGGCATCGCGTTCCTGCGCAGCAAGGTCGGCGATCGCTACGTGCACCAGGCGCTGCTGCAGCACGGCGGCGTCCTCGGCGGCGAGACCTCCGGCCACATCCTGTGCCTGGACCGGGCCAATACCGGCGACGGCATCGTCAGCGCGCTGCAGGTGCTGGAAGTGCTGCAACGCCGCGGCGTCGGCCTGCGCGAGGCGCTGGCGGGGCTGGGCAAGGTGCCGCAGAAGACCGTCAACGTGCGGGTCGCCGGCGGCGCCATGCCGGCCGAGGCGGCCGCCGTGCAGGCGGCGCTGGCCACCGCGCAGCGCGCAGTGGAAGGGCGCGGCCGCGCCTTCCTGCGCCCGTCCGGCACCGAGCCGGTGGTGCGGGTCACGGTCGAAGCCGACGACGCCGCGCTGATGCAGTCCACCCTCGACGCCCTCGCCGACGCGGTCCGCGCCGCCGCCGGCTGATCCGGATCAATCGCCCGCCGCGCCGCGGCGGGCAGACTGACGCTTTCCACGCCACGCATTCGATGAACCAGATCCCGACCCTCGACATCCGTCGCTTCACCGCGCCCGTCGACAGCCGCGAGCGCGACGCCTTCGTCGCCGATCTCGGCGCCGCCTACCGCGAATGGGGCTTCGCCGGCATCCGCGGCCACGGCATCCCGCAGCAGCTGATCGACGAGGCCTACGACGCCTTCGCGCGTTTCTTCGCGCTGCCCGAGGAAACCAAGCGCAAGTACCACGTCCCGGGCGGCGGCGGCGCGCGTGGCTACACCCCGTTCGGGGTGGAAACCGCCAAGGGCGCGCAGCACCACGACCTCAAGGAGTTCTGGCACGTCGGCCGCGAGATCCCGCGCGACTCGAAGTACGCCGCGGTGATGCCGCCCAACCTGTGGCCGGAGGAAGTGCCCGGTTTCCGCGAGGCCGCGTCCGGCCTGTACGGCGCGCTCGACGCGCTCGGATCGCGGGTGCTGGCGGCGCTGGCCCTGCACATCGGCCTGCCGGAGGACTACTTCGCGGACAAGACCGACAGCGGCAACTCGATCCTGCGGCCGATCCACTATCCGCCGATCACCACCCCGGACGTGCCCAACGTGCGCGCCGGCGCGCACGAGGACATCAACCTCATTACCCTGCTGGTCGGCGCGAGCTCGGAAGGCCTGGAGGTGCTCTCGCGCAAGGGCCAGTGGGTGCCCTTCACCGCCGACGCCGACACCATCGTGGTCAACATCGGCGACATGCTGCAGCGGCTGACCAACCATGTGTATCCGTCGACCACCCACCGGGTGGTCAATCCCCCGGGCGATAAGGCTCGCCAGCCGCGCTACTCGACGCCGTTCTTCCTGCACCCGAACCCGGACTTCGTGATCGACGTGCTGCCTTCGTGCGTGACCGCCGACAACCCGAGCCGCTATCCCGAGCCGATCACCGCGCAGGGCTACCTCGAGGAGCGGCTGCGCGAGATCAAGCTGAAGTAGCTCAGTCGGCGTCGCGGAAGTCGCGGCCGCGGCTGGCGATCAGCGCGCGGGCGACGGCGTCCGGCAGGTACTTCGCCATCCCGGCGAGGGCGCGGTTGACGCCGCC
>DASRZN010000244.1:0-2493 GCA_035686325.1 Lysobacteraceae bacterium | reverse complement strand
GCGGCGACCACGGTGTCGCAGGCGTCGCCCGCGACCAGCGCCTCGAGCGCGGCGTCGCCGGCATGCGCCTGCGTGTCCAGCCCGGCGGCGGCGAGGCCGTCGCGCAACGCCGCGTAGCCGCCCTCGTCGGCGATCACCGCGTGCGCCGGGCGGTGCGCGACGCACAACGCGACCAGCGCGTCGACCCGGCTGCCGGCGGCCAGCACGCTGGCGCGCAGCCGGTCCGGATGGCGCGCGATCACATCCAGCGCGGAGGCCCCGATAGAGCCCGTCGCGCCGAGTACGGCGACACGTTTCATCGCGACCTCAGAAGCCGAGCCAGGCCTTGCCCAGCGCGAACACCGGCAGCGCGGCGAGCACGCCGTCGATGCGATCCAGCACGCCGCCGTGGCCGGGGATCAGGTCGCCCGAATCCTTGGCGCCGACGTGGCGCTTGAGCAGGCTCTCGAACAGGTCGCCGACCACCGAGAACAGCACCGCCGCGAACGCGGCCAGCGCGACCAGCGGCAGCTCGCCGAGCGAGGCGCCGGCCATCGGCGCGAACGCGAGCGCGACGACGACGCCGGCGACCACGCCGCCGGCCAGGCCCTCGAGGGTCTTGTTGGGGCTGATCCGCGGGCTCAGCTTGCGCTTGCCGAAGTGGCGGCCGGCGAAGTACGCGGCGGAATCCGCGGCCCACACGATCGCCAGCGCGACGAACAGCCAGCGGTGGCCGGCCTGCGGCGACATCGCCGGCACCGCGCGCTCGGCGTGGATCCAGGCCAGCGCGCACCACGCCGGCACGACGGCGAGGGTACCGGCGGCGAGCTTGAAGATGCGTGCGTGGGTCGCGTGGTCGGAAGCGAACCCGAAATGGCGCAGCCACAGCAGCGCCAGCAGCCACCAGATCACGCCGACCACCGTCGCCAGCTTGAGCAGCACCAGCGACAGGCCGCCGTCGGCCATGCGCGAGCCCCACACGATCGCCACCATCAGGGCGAGGTTGGCGGCCAGCAGCACGAGCCGGGCGAGGGTGTCCTCGACGTCGGCCAGGCGGAACCATTCCCACAGGCCAGCCAGGAACACCACGGCGGCGAGCGCGGCCATCCACGGCGTCGGCAGCAGCAGGATGGCGGCGATCGCGATCGGCGTCAGCACCAGGGCGGCGGCCACGCGGGTTCGGGTCATGCGGAGGTCTCGTCGTGGAGGGTGGCCGCCTGCGCCGACGTAAGGCCGAAGCGGCGTTCGCGCCGGGCGAAGTCGTCCAGGGCGCGCTGCAGTGTCGCCGCATCCAGCTCCGGCCACAATGTGTCGGTGAACCACAGTTCGGTGTAGGCCAGCTGCCAGAGCAGGAAGTTGCTGATCCGGTGGTCGCCGCCGGTGCGGATGAACAGATCGGGCGGCGGCAGGTCGGCCAGCGTGACGCGCGCGCCGAACGCGGCTTCGTCGATGTCCTGCGGGCGCAGGCGGCCGGCGGCGACGTCCTCGGCCAGCGCGCGCGCGGCGGCGGCGATGTCCTGACGGCCGCCGTAGCTGGCCGCGATGACCAGCTGCAGCCGCGTGTTGCCGGCGGTGAGCGATTCGGCCGCGGCCATGCGCTGGCGCAGGCCCTCGGAGAACCGTTCGCGTTCGCCGATGAAGCGGATCCGCACGCCGCGCCGGTGCAGCTCGGCGACCTCGCGGTCCAGCGCGGTCAGGAACAGCTTCATCAGCGCGCCGACCTCGTCCTCCGGCCGGCCCCAGTTCTCGCTGGAGAAGGCGAACAGGGTCAGCGCCCCGATGCCCTTGTCCAGGCAGAAGTCGATGCACAGGTTGACCGCGCGCGCGCCGGCGCGATGGCCCACCGCGCGCGGCCGCTTCTGGCGCTGCGCCCAGCGGCCGTTGCCGTCCATGATGACGGCGAGGTGGCGGGGAAGGCTCATCGTTCGGCGGCCGTGCCGGCTCAGACCGCCATCAACTCCTGTTCCTTGGCCTTGACCACCTCGTCCACGTCCTTGATCGCCTTGTCGGTCATCTTCTGGATGTCGGCGTCGCTGCGCGCCGCCTCGTCCTCGGTGACCTTGCGGTCCTTGAGCAGGTCCTTGACCTGCTGGTTGGCGTCGCGGCGCACGTTGCGGATCGCGATCTTGGCGGCCTCGCCCTCCTGGTGCACGACCTTGGTCAGGTCGCGGCGGCGCTCCTCGGTGAGCGGGGGCAGGTTGATGCGGATCACGGTGCCGGCGGTGTTCGGGGTCAGGCCGAGGTCGGAGGCGAAGATCGCCTTCTCCACCGCGGCGACCATGGGCTTCTCCCACGGGGTGATGGTCAGGGTCCGCGCGTCGGCGACGGCGATCGTCGCCACCTGCGACAGCGGCATGTCCGAGCCGTAGTAGTTCACCTTGAGGTGGTCGACCAGCGCGGTGGTGGCGCGGCCGGTGCGCAGCTTGGTCAGCTCGTGGCGCAGCGCTTCCACGCTCTTGGCCATGCGCGCCTGCGCGTCCTTCTGGATCTCGTTGATCATCGCCGGCTCCGGGC
>DASRZN010000243.1:0-8254 GCA_035686325.1 Lysobacteraceae bacterium | reverse complement strand
CAAGGACCGCAAGCTCTCCGCGCAGTGGGAACACACCGTCGTGGTCACCGATGACGGGGTCGAGATCCTGACCCGGCTGCCCGGCGACGACAACGACCTATGAAGCCGTCCGTCGCCGCGGCCGAGTTGCCGGCGGCGACGGATGCCGCCTGGGCCGCCGCGGCCCGCGCCCGCCTGCTCGCCGCCGACGCGACGCTTGCCGAACGCTTCGACCGGAACGACGACATCGATGCGCTGCTGCGCGCCCGTGCGGAGGCAGCGGACGCCCTGATCGCGGAAGCCTGGCGGCGCTGCGTTCCGGAAGGCGCGCCGCTGGCGCTGTTCGCGGTCGGCGGTTACGGACGCGGCGAGCTGTTCCCGCAGTCCGACCTCGACGTCCTGGTGCTCGCCGAAGCCGAAGCGCAGGCCGCGCACGGGGAGGCGCTGGCGCGGCTGTTCGCGCTGCTGTGGGACGCCGGGCTGCCGGTCGGCCACGCGGTGCGCTCGGCAGGCGAGTGCACCCAGGCCGCGCGCGAGGACATCACCGTGCAGACCGCGCTGCTGGAGGCGCGTCCGTTGCAGGCCGACGACGCGGCCGCGCGGCGGATCGCGCAGGCGATCGCGCCGGAGCGGATCTGGCCGCCGCACGACTACTTCCTCGCCAAGCGCGAGGAGCAGCGCCAGCGCCACGCGCGCTTCGGCGACACCAGCGACAACCTCGAGCCCAACCTCAAGGAGGGCCCCGGCGGCCTGCGCGACGTGCAAACGCTGCGCTGGATGGCGCTGCGGGTGGCCGGCGCGCGCGACCTCGGCCAGCTGGTCGCGCTCGGCCAGCTCGGCGGCGACGAACACGCGACCCTGGAGCGCGAGCGGCGCGCGCTGGCGCGGCTGCGCTTCGGCCTGCATCTGGTCGCCGGGCGGCGCGAGGAACGGTTGCGCTTCGACCACCAGAAGGCGCTGGCGGCGCGGCTCGGCTTCGAGGACGCCGCCGGCGCGCTCGCGGTCGAGCAGATGATGCAGGGCTTCTACCGTAGCGCCGCGCTGGTGCTGCGGATCAACGAACGGCTGCTGCAGCGCTTCGAGGAACAGCTGGAAGGCGAGGGCACGCCGGAACCGCTGGACGACGCCCACGAACTGCGCCGCGGCTACCTCGCCGCGCGCGACGACGGCTGGCCCGCGCGCGATCCGGCGCGCATCCTCGCCCTGTTCGCCGCCTGGGCCGCGCAGCCGCGCGTGCGCGGCCTGCATTCGCGCACGGCGCGCGCGCTGGCGGAGGCGCTTCCGGCGGTGCCAGCCTACGAAGACGCGTCGCCCGCGCTGCGCGCGGCGTTCCTGGCCCTGCTGCGCGGACCGCAACCGGTCGAGAGCCTGGCGCGGATGGCGCGATTGGGCGTTCTCGGGCGCTGGATCCCCGCGTTCGCGCGGGTGTCGGGGCGGATGCAGTTCGACCTGTTCCACGTCTACACCGTCGACCAGCACACGCTGGCGGTGCTGCGCAACATCGCCGCGTTCGCGGCCGGTACGCCCGATCCGCGCTTCGCCATCGCGCACGAGGTCTGGCCGCGGTTGCGCAAGCCCGAACTGCTGCTGCTCGCCGGCCTGTTCCACGACATCGCCAAGGGCCGCGGCGGTGACCATTCCGAACTCGGCGCGGTGGATGCGCGCGCGTTCTGCGAAGCGCACGGATTGTCGGAAGGCGACAGCGCCGTGGTCGAGTGGCTGGTGCGCCGGCACCTGCTGATGTCGGTGACCGCGCAGAAGCAGGACATCGCCGATCCCGAGGTGATCCACCGCTTCGCCGCGGAGGTCGCCGACCGCGAGCGGCTGGACCTGCTGTACCTGCTGACCTGCGCCGACATCGCCGGCACCTCGCCCAAGCTGTGGAACGCGTGGAAGGACCGGCTGCTGGCCGACCTGTACACCGCCACGCGGCTGGCGCTGCGGCGCGGGCTGGAGCATCCCGTCGCGGCGGAGGAGCGCGTGGCGGAAACGCGCGCGGCTGCGCTGGCGCAGCTGGCGGGCTTCGGCGTCGACGTGGACGAGGCCCAGCGCCTGTTCGCGCGGATGCCGCCGGAAGCCTTCCTGCGCGGCCGCGCGGACCAGGTCGCGTGGCAGGCCACGGTGTTGCGCGGCAGCGCGCCCGGCGCGACCCGCGCCAGCGTCCGTTCCCTGGCGCGCTCGGCAGGCGCGCTGGAAGTCTTCGTGCACTCGCCCGACCGCGACGGCCTGTTCGCCGCGATCGTCGCCACCCTCGATCGCGCCAGCCTGGTGATCCAGCAGGCGCGCCTGCTCGACGGACCGGGCGACACCGTGTTCGACACTTTCGAGGTGTTGCCGGCCGAAGGCCAGCGCGTGCTGCCCGCCGCCGAGATCGAGCGTCGCCTGGTGCAGGCGCTGGCGGCACCGTCGCTGGACGCGGTGAAGCCCACCCGGCGCGCGCAGCCGCGCCACCTGCGTCATTTCCGGCTGGTGCCGCAGATCGGCTTCGGTGAGACCGGCGACGGCCGCCGCACCGTGCTCAGCCTGGTCTGCACCGACCGCCCCGGGCTGCTCGCCGACGTCACCCGCGCGCTGCGCGGCCGGCGCCTGCGCGTGCACGACGCCCGCATCGCGACCTTCGGCGAACGCGCCGAGGACGTGTTCCGCATCACCGACGAGCGCGACCGGCCGCTCGACGACCCCCAACGCCAGGCCCTGCGCGAGGCGCTGCTGGCCTGCATCGACGGAGACCTCCCCGCATGAGCGAACGCAAGCCCCGCAAGACCACCAGGACGACGGCGCGGAAGAAGCCCGCGCCCAAGCCCGATCCCGGGCGCGTCGCCGACGAGCTGCGCTTCACCATCGACAGCGCCTGGGAGCGGCGCACGATGCTCACGATCGACGAGATCGAGGGCTCGACCCGGCCCACCGTGGAACGCGTGATCGACGGCTTGGAGGCCGGCGAGTTCCGCGTCGCCGAACCCGACGGATCGGGCGGCTGGAAGGTCAACGAGTGGCTGAAGAAGGCCGTGCTGCTGTACTTCCGCGTGCACGAGATGGAGCTGGTCGACGCCGATCCGGCGCCGTTCTGGGACAAGGTGCCGGCGCGCTTCGCCGGTTACGGCGAGGCCGAGTTCCGCAAGCTCGGCGCGCGGGTGGTGCCGGGCGCGATCGTGCGGCGCGGCGCCTTCGTCGGCAAGGACGTGGTGCTGATGCCGAGCTTCCTCAACATCGGCGCGCACGTCGGCGCGGGCACGATGGTGGATACCTGGGCGACGGTCGGTTCCTGCGCGCAGGTCGGCCGCCACTGCCACCTGTCCGGCGGCGCCGGCATCGGCGGCGTGCTGGAGCCGCTGCAGGCGACGCCGACCATCATCGAGGACCACTGCTTCATCGGCGCCCGCTCGGAAGTGGTCGAGGGCGTCATCGTCGGCCACCACAGCGTGATCGGCATGGGCGTCTTCCTCGGCCAGTCCACCCGGATCTACGACCGCGCCACCGGCGAGGTCAGCTACGGCCGCATCCCGCCCTACAGCGTGGTGGTGTCGGGCCAGCTGCCGGCGAAGGACGGCTCGCACTCGCTGTATTGCGCGGTGATCGTCAAGAAGGTGGACGCGCGCACGCGGTCGAAGACGTCGATCAACGATCTGCTGCGCGGGCTGGCCGAGTAAGCTTGCCGGCCTCGCCACGGGAGACCGACGGATGACCACCACCCTCTACGGCCTCGCCAATTGCGACATCTGCCGCAAGGCGCGCAAATGGCTGGACCGCTTCGGCGTCGCCCACGCGTTCGTCGACTACCGCGACCAGCGCCAGCCGCCGGAGACGCTGCTGGCCTGGAGGGACCGGCTCGGCGGCTGGGAGGCGATGGTCAACAAGTCCTCGACCACCTGGCGCGGCCTGCCGTCCAACCGCAAGCAGCCGGAGTCGGACGCGGAGTGGAAGCTGCTGCTCAGGGAATACCCGCAGCTGATCCGCCGCCCGGTGGTGGTGACCGACGACGGGACGGTCACCCAGGGCTTCAGCGACAACGGCTTCAAGAAGCGTTTCGGGACCTGAGCGGAGCGCTGCGATGAGCGAAGTGCTGAACCTCGCCCGCGAACTGATCCTGCGCCCGTCGGTCACGCCCGACGACGCGGGCTGCCAGCCGCTGCTCGCCGAGCGCCTGGCGCGCGCGGGCTTCGCCTGCGAGGCGCTGCGCTTCGGCGAGGTCGACAACCTGTGGGCCACCCACGGCAACGGCGGCCCGGTGCTGGTCTTCCTCGGCCACACCGACGTGGTGCCCGCCGGCCCGCGCGAGGCCTGGGCCAGCGATCCGTTCGTGCCGGAAGTGCGCGACGGGCTGCTGTACGGCCGCGGCGCGGCCGACATGAAGGGCAGCGTGGCGGCCTTCGTGGTCGCGCTGGAACGCTTCGTCGCCGCGCAGCCGGACCACGCCGGCACCGTCGCGCTGCTGCTGACCTCGGACGAGGAGGGCGACGCCATCGACGGCGTGCGCCGCGTCGCCGAACTCTTCCGCGAACGCGGCCAGCGCATCGACTGGTGCGTCACCGGCGAGCCGTCGTCGAAGCAGCGGCTGGGCGACCTGCTCCGCGTGGGCCGCCGCGGCACCCTGTCGGCGACCCTGGCCGTGCGCGGCGTGCAGGGCCACGTCGCCTACCCGGACCTGGCGCGCAACCCGATCCACCAGGCGCTGCCGGCGCTGGCGGAGCTCGCGGCCAGGTGCTGGGACGCGGGTTATGAGAGCTTCCCGCCGACCAGCCTGCAGATCAGCAACATCCACGCCGGCACCGGCGCCAACAACGTCATCCCGGGCGAACTGGCGGTGCTGTTCAACCTCCGCTTCAACCCGCACTGGAGCGCGGCGCGGCTGGAAGCCGAGTGCGAGGCGATCCTGCGCGCGCACGGCCTCGACTACGCGATCCACTGGCACCGCGGCGGCGAGCCCTTCTTCACCCCGGAAGGGCCGCTGCGCGCGGCGGCGCGAGAAGTACTGGTCGCCGCCACCGGCGCGTCACCCGAAGAGAGCACCGGCGGCGGGACTTCGGACGCGCGCTTCATCGCGCCGCTGGGCGCGCAGTGCATCGAGCTCGGTCCGGTCAACGCCAGCATCCACAAGGTCGACGAGCACGTGGCGGTGGCCGAGCTGGAGGCGCTGCCCGGGCTGTACCTGGCGCTGATGCAGCGGTTGCTGGCCGCCTGAGCGTCCTCTCAACCTCTCCACGCGCCGGCCGATAACGTCAGCGACCCGCACGCGGGCGCCACGCTCAAACCACGAACCTGCCGGCGCCGCGTGCGGGCTTGCGCCCGCCCCCGAACTCAGCCCGAAGCGCGCTCCCACGGCGCAATGCCGCCCGCGACGATCCGGAACAGGGGATGCGCCTCCGGCGCGCCTGCCTGCCAGCGCGCGTGCAGTTCCGGCGCGCGCACCGCCAGCTTGGCGAGCAGGTGCCGCCATTCGAAATCGAGCTGGCCGCCGGTCACCTCCAACGGCGCCACAGCCACCCGCATGCCGAGCTTGGCGCGGTCGAACCGGTAGCCGCGCGCGTCCGCCTCGTCGCACACCGCATGCAGGTAGGCATCGAGCGCGTCCAGCGGGCGCGCGGCGGCGCGGAAGCGTTCGAGCTGCGGATGCCGGCGGTAGCCGGTGGTGCCGCCGCGCAGCACCGCGCGCGCCAGCAGGCCCTCGCGCCACAGCGCCACCAGGCCCTTCGGGTCCAGGTGGCGCGGGTGCAGGGTCCACAGCCTCATCGAGGCGCGGCGCGCGGGTGGTCGGCGAGGTAGCGCTCGAAGGCGGCGATCGCGTCGTCCACCGTCACCAGGTCCATCACGCCCTCGCGCTCGATCTTGGTGCCCCACCGCAGCGCCGCCGCCGGCTTGCCGAGGAAGCGGCGTGCGGCGTCGTCGTAGCGGTCCACCACGTAGCGGCGGTCGGAGTAGGGGCCGCTGCGCGCGGGGTTGCTCGCCGCGTGCAGGCCGAGCACCTTCGCGCCCATCGCGTTGGCGATGTGCATCGGGCCGGAGTCCGGCGTCATCACCAGCGCCGCGCGCGCGAGCAGCGCGGGCAGCTGCTTGAGGGTGTCCTTGCCGACCAGGTCCAGCGCCGGCGCGCGCATCGCGGCGAGGATGGCGTCGGCGGTCTCGCGCTCGAGCGCGCTGCGGCCGCCGCACAGCACCACCCGCCAGCCGCGCGTGGCGGCATGGTCGGCGACCGCGGCGTAGCGCTCGGCGCGCCAGTTGCGCAACACGTGGCTGGAGCAGGGCGACACGAGAAGGGCCGGGGCGCCGTCGTCCGGCCACTGCGCGCGCGCCCAGGCGTGTGCCTCGGCCGGCACCGGCAGGTCCCACACGACCTCGTCCTGGCGCAGTCCCAGCGGTTCGCAGAAGCTGCCGATCGCGTCGAGCACGTGGATGCCGGGGCGGTCGGCGATGCGCTCGTTGACGAACAGGCCGTGCAGGTCCTTCGCCCGCGCGCGGTCGTAGCCGATCCGGCGCCTGGCCGGCACGAAGGCCGACAGCAGGTTGGCGCGCGCGGCGACCTGCATCTGCAGCAGCACGTCGAAACGCTCGCCGGCGAAGCCGCGACGCACCGCGCGCATGCCGGCCAGGCCGCTGCGCTTGTCGTATTCGACGAAGCGCACGCCCTCCAGGCCCTCCAGCAGGCGGTGCTCGCCTTTGCCGATCAGCCAGGTCAGCGCGACGTCCGGCCAGGCCCGGCGCAGGGTGCGCACCAGCGGCACCACGTGGGTGACGTCGCCCAGCGCCGACAGGCGAAGCAGGCACAGCGAGCGCGGCGAGGCGGGATGGTCGGGCATGGGGAGGGTCGGGGAAATGCCGGAAAGGGTTGCTAGACTCGGGAAATGATCGCGTTCGACGCCAGCGAAGACCTGACGCCGTTCCAGCAAGCCCATGGGAAGGGGTACGGGGCGATTCTGTTCGACGCCGACTGCGGGCGGCAAGTCGAAGCCGACTGGTTCTCGCCCGCGTGGTGGGGCGAGCGCGCGCGCCCGGTCGCGGGTTCGGGGCGCGGCGGCGCCTGGTTCGTGCAGTCGCCGATCGGGCCGCTGGTGCTGCGCCACTACCTGCGCGGCGGCCTGGCGGCGCGGGTGAGCCGCGACACCTACGTCTGGCACGGCGCCGAGCGCACGCGCAGCTTCGCCGAATTCCGCCTGGCGCGCCTGCTGCACGGGCGCGGGCTGCCGGTGCCGCGGCCGGTCGCGGCCTGCTACTGGAGGCGCGGCGCCGGCTACCGCGCCGCGATCCTGATCGAGCGGCTGGAGGGCGTGCGCTCGCTCGCCGACCGCGCCGCGGTCGCCGGCCAGGACGCGCCGTGGGAGGAAACCGGGCGCCTGGTCGCGCGCTTCCACCGCGCCGGCCTCGACCACGCCGACCTCAACGCGCACAACATCCTGTTCGACGCGAGCGGGCAGGGCTGGCTGATCGACTTCGACAAGGGTCGGCTGCGGATCCCCGCGACCGCCTGGCGGGAACGCAACCTCGCGCGCCTGCTGCGTTCGCTGCTCAAGCTGCGCGGCGCGCGTCCGGCGGAAGAGATCCGTCGCGACTTCGCGCGCCTGCGCGGCGCCTACGACGCGACCTGGAAACGGGGGATCTGATGCGCGACCAGCACGACGCGGCCTGGCGGCTGCGCTTCCTCGGGGTGGGCAACTCCAGCGCGGTCGCGCTCGGCTCGGCGATGGCCGCGATCGAACGCGACGGCGAACCCTGGCTGGCGATCGACTGCGGCGGCGAGGGCCTCACCGCCTGGCTGGCGCAATACGGCACGATGCCGCGCGCGCTGTTCGTGACCCATACCCACTTCGACCACGTCGCCGGCTTCGAGCGCCTGTTCGCGGCGACCTGGTTCGGCGGCACGCGCGGGGCGCCCGTGCGCGTCTACGCACCCGCGCCGCTGGTGCCGCTGCTGCAGCAGCGCGTGGCCGGCTATCCGAACGTGGTCGCCGAGGGCGGCGTGAACTTCTGGGACGCCTTCCAGCTGGTGCCGGTCGGCGACCACTTCTGGCACGACGGCGTGCGGCTGGACGTCTTCCCGGTCCGCCACCACTGGCCGGACACCGCGTTCGGCCTGCGCCTGCCGGGCAGCGTGGTGTGGACGGGCGACACCCGGCCGATCCCGGAAATGCTCGCGAAGTACGCCGACGCCGGCGAACTGGTCGCCCACGACTGCGCGCTGCACGGCAATCCCTCGCACAGCGGGGTCGACGACCTCGAACGCGAATACCCGCGGGAGCTGCGCGAGCGGCTGGTGCTCTACCACTACGCCAGCCGCGAGGAA
>DASRZN010000242.1:0-3362 GCA_035686325.1 Lysobacteraceae bacterium | reverse complement strand
CGATCGCCATGGGGCTGGCGATGGCGGTGACCGCGGTGGTCGCGCGCCGGATCGGCGAGCACAAGCGCGAGGAGGCTGCGGTCACCGCGGTGCAGGCGATCTGGATCGGCGTGCTGGCGTCGGTGCCGTTCGCGGTCGCCGGGATCGTGTTCGCGCAGGACCTGCTGCGGCTGATGGGTGCCGACGCGTGGACGCTCGCGCACGGCTACCGCTACATGCAGTGGATGCTCGGCGGCAACGTGGTGATCATGCTGCTGTTCGTGATCAATGCGGTGTTCCGCGGCGCCGGCGACGCGGCGATCGCGATGCGCGTGCTGTGGGTCGCCAACGGCCTCAACATCGTGCTCGACCCGATCCTGATCTTCGGTTTCGGGCCGGTGCCGGCGCTGGGCATCGAGGGCGCCGCGATCGCGACCACGATCGGCCGCGGCGTCGGCGTGCTGATGCAGCTGTGGCTGCTGTTCCGCGGCGGCCGCCACATCCGCGTGCTCGCCGCGCAGCTGGCCTGGCACGGCGCGATCGCGCGCAACATCGTGCGCACCTCGCTCGGCGGCGTCGGCCAGATGATCGTCGGCATGACCTCGTGGATCTTCCTGATGCGCATCCTCGCCAGCATCGGCAGCGAAGCGGTCGCCGGCGCGACGATCGCGTTGCGGATCATGATGTTCACGATGATGCCGGCGTGGGGCATGTCCAACGCGGCGGCGACCCTGGTCGGGCAGAACCTCGGCGCCGGCGAGCCCGGCCGCGCCGAAGCGTCGGTGTGGCGCATCGGCTGGTACAACATGGCCTATCTAGTGGCGGTGTCGGTGCTGTTCTTCGCGATGCCGCGCGAGCTGGTCGGGCTGTTCAGCGACGATCCGGCGGTGGTCGCCACCGGCGCGCAATGGCTGCGCATCCTGTCGTACTCGTTCTTCGTCTATGGCTGGTGGATGGTCGCGGTGCAGGCCTTCAACGGCGCCGGCGACACCGTCACCCCGACCCGCATCAACCTGGTGTTCTTCTGGGCCATCCAGATCCCGCTCGCCTGGCTGCTGGCGCTGCGCCTGGACTGGCAGGCGGCCGGCGTGTTCTGGGCGGTGTTCGTGTCGGAGACCTCGGTCGGCCTGTTCACCCTGTGGCTGTTCAGCCGCGGCGGGTGGAAGTCGATGAAGGTGTGACGCTCAGCCGCCGAGCCAGTGGAGCGCCGCGTCGGTGTCGTCGAAGTGGCGGAAATTCTGGCCCCAGCCGGTCGCCAGCAGGCGGGCGATGAAGTCGGGCTGGCGCGGGCGGTGCACGTAGGCGAGGCGGCCGAACGCCGGGTCGGCGGCCACGCGCCGCACCACCTCCAGCGATTCCTTCGGCCCGTAAGGTTCGATGGTGGCCTGCGACAGATCGATCAGGACGCGGCTGGTGCCAGCTTCGTTGGCGGTGCCGGCGATCCGTTCCTTGGCGTCCAGGCGTTCTGCGAGGGTGCATCGTCCCGAGTAGCCGGCGGCGACGATGAGGTCCTTCAGCACGCAGATCTGCAGGTCCACCAGGGCAAGCTCCTTGCTGAACGGGACTGCGTCCGCATCGCGACCATTGCCGCACGCGACGCCGGCCGAGCCTAGCATGGCCGTTGTCACGGTCTTGACGCGGGACTAGACGGCGACCCCGGCTTCGCGGACGCGCGCGACGAATGCGACGAAGTCCGCGCGGTCCATCGGGCGCGCGATGTGGAAGCCCTGCGCGTGGTCGCAGCCGGCGTGCGCCAGCCAGTCGAGGGTATCGGCATCCTCCACGCCCTCGGCGGTCACGCTCGCGCCGAGGCTGTGGGCGAGGCGCAGGGTGGACTCGACGATCGAGCGGTCGGCGACGCTGGCGCCGACGCCCGCGGTGAAGGAACGGTCGACCTTGACCTCGTCCGGCGCCAGCTGGCGCAAATAGGTGAGCGAGGAATTGCCGGTGCCGAAGTCGTCCAGCGACAGCGCGATGCCGCAGGCGCGCAGGCGCTGGGCGCCGGCGAGCGCGGCGGCGGGATCGCGCAGCACCGCGGTCTCGGTGACTTCCAGGATCAGGCGCTCGCCGATGCCGGCGGTCAGCGCGACCGTGCCTTCGACGACCTCCGGGTCGCACAGGTCGTTGACCGACACGTTGACCGCGAGCCGGGGCGGCTGCTCGAGTTCGGCGCACAACGCGGCGGCTTCGCCGATCAGGTAGAGGGTGAGTTCGCCGATCAGCCCGGCGCGCTCGGCCAGCGGCACGAACTCGGCCGGCGCCAGCGGGCCGTGCTGCGGGTGCCGCCAGCGCACCAGCAGCTCGGCGCCGGTGATCTCGCCGCTGCGCAGGTCGAGCTTGGGTTGCAGCATGTAGCCGACCCGGCGTTCGCGGATCGCGCGCTGCAGGTCCTCGAGCAGGGTCAGGCTCTTCGGGTCGGGCGCCATCTCCGGCGCGAACAGCACCGTCGCGTGCTTGCTGTCGCGGGCGACGCCGCAGGCGATGGTCGCCGCGCGCAGCAGCGCGCCGAGGTCGTCGCCGTCCGCCGGGAACAGCGCGCCGCCGGCGTGGCAGGCGCGCCACAGCGAGACGCCGTCCACCTGGGTCGGGCTGCGCATGAGGTCGACCAGCAGCCGCATGCGGGTCAGCGCCTCCTCCGCGTGGGCGACGCCTTCGCAGGCCACCGCGAAGCTGCCCTGGCCGAGGGCCGCCACCGCGGCGGGCGCGAACTCGCCGCGCAGGCGCTCGGCCAGGGCGAAGCGGAAGCGGTCGACGAAATCGTGGCCGGCGACCGCCTCCACCGTGTCCATCTCCAACTCCACCCGCACCAGGGCGAACGGTGCGCCGCGTGCAACCAGCGCGGCCACGGCCTGCTCCAGCCCGCGCCGGTTGGCGAGCCCGGTGACCGGGTCGTGCGAGGCGAGGAAGCGTGCCTGCCGCTCGGCGAGCGCGCGCGAGCTGGCTTCGTGGCGCACGCGCCTGTGCGCATGCCGCCAGCGCCACAGCAGCCATGCGGCGAGCAGCAACAGCGGGATGCCCAGCGCGATGCCGGTGCGCAGGCCGGAGCGGTAGACCTCGCGGGTGGGGGTCAGGTTGGCGAGCCACTTCAGGTACAGGCGGTCGAATTCGCCGCTGCGGGTGTTGGCCTCGATCCCGACGTTGATCCGCGCCAGCAGGTGCGGCGCGTCGCGACGCACCGCGAAGCCGTACGGCTGGTGCAGCATCGGCCCGCTGAGCGCGACCACGTCATCGAGCTTCAGTTCGCGCTGGGCGAGGTGGCCGATGTAGGAGGGCACCACCGCGTAGTCGGCGCGGCCCTCGTGCACGGCGCGCAGGGCGTCGCCCTCGGCCTGCGCCGGGACCATGGTCACGCCGGGCAGGCGGCGGATGCGCTCCCACGCGGC
>DASRZN010000241.1:0-2068 GCA_035686325.1 Lysobacteraceae bacterium | reverse complement strand
CGAGTTCGAGTTGCAACTGGCGACGCTGCGCGGGAGCGCACCCGACGATCGCTGGATGGCGCGCGCCGACGGATCGCGGTTCTGGGCCACCGGCGTGACCCTCGCGCCGGTGCCCGAGGGCGCGATGCCGGCCGGATTCCTCAAGATCTTCCGCGACCACACCCAGCGCAAGATGCTGATCGAGGCGACGCGCAACCGCCTGGATGCCTGCGCGCACGAGATCGAGGGGAACAGGAGCGCGATCGCGGTGATCGCCCATGAATTGCGCGGTCCGCTGTCGGCGATCGGCATGGCCGGCGAAGTGATGGCGTGCGCGGGGGAAGGCACGCCGCAGTTCCATGCGGCGCTGGACGGCATGCGGCGCAACGTCGGGTTCGCGGCGCGCCTGGTCGGGGACCTCGAGGAATACGCGCGCGCCGCGACCGGGAAGCTGCGCCTGGAGCGGTCGCCGGTGGTGCTCGCCGCGTTGCTGGATGCCGCGATCGGGATCGCCAGCCATCGCGAAGCGACGCGGCGCAGGATCGACCTGCTCACGCCGGCGGCGGTGCTCGAGGTCGACGCCGACCCGCTGCGCCTCCAGCAGGTCTTCGTCAACCTCGTCGCCAACGCGATCCGCTACACGCCCGAACCGGGCCGCATCTGGGTCGCGGCGAGCGTCGAGGAAGCCGAGGCGGTCGTGAGCATCAGCGACCAGGGCATCGGCATCGCGCCCGACATGCTGGAACGCATCTTCGACATGTTCACCCAGGCGCGGGCGCCGGCGCGCAACGCCGGGCTGGGCGTGGGCCTCGCCCTGGTCAAGACCATCGTCGAACTGCACGGGGGCAGCGTGCAGGCGCGCAGCGAGGGGCTCGGCAAGGGCAGCGAGTTCACGGTGCGGCTGCCGCTGCGGCTTTCGCGCGGTCGCAGGCGGATGCGGCGATCGCGCGGGCAACAGGGGCCGACCGTGCCGCCGGCGTGAACGCGCGCGTTTTCCGCTTTTTCGCGCGGCGTTCGCGCCCCGTCTCCTAGCCTTCGCCGCAGTCGCAGAACCAGCAGGGAGCAAGTCCATGGCCAAGTCCGCCCTTGATATCGAACAGGTCCACGAGTTGCTGTACCAGGCGCTCGAAACCGAGATCGGCGGCATCCAGGTCTACGAGAACGCGATCGCGTGCGCGGTCAACGAGGACCTGAAGAAGGAGTGGACGGAGTACCTGTCGCAGACCGAGAACCATCGCGAGATCCTGCTGTCGGTCTTCGAGGAACTGGGCCTGGACGCCGACGCGCAGACCCCGGGCCGGCAGGTGGTCGCCCACCTCGGCCAGTCGCTGGTGCAGGCGATGCAGATGGCGAAGGAGAACGCCGGGCCGGTCGGCGCCGAACTCGTCGCCGGCGAATGCGTGGTGCTGGCCGAAACCAAGGACCACATGAACTGGGAACTGATCGGCCAGGTCGCGCAGAAATGCACCGACAAGACCATGAAGCAGGTGCTGACACAGGCCTACGAGCAGGTCGAGGACCAGGAAGACGAGCACATCTACCACAGCAAGGGCTGGACCCGGGAACTGTGGATCGATTCGCTCGGCATGCCGGCGGTGCTGCCGCCGCCTGAGGAGCGCAAGCAGGTCGAAACCGCGATCGGCGCCGCGCGCGCGGAACAGCAGCGCGGCGAGATGCTGCGGGAGCGCAAGCACTGAGCCGGGAATATCCGCGGCGCACGGCAGGGCCGTGTGACCGCCGCCCGGGACGCGTACCATCCACGCGATGACACGTACCCCAGGCAAACGCGGCAGCGGTCGCGGCGGCAGGAAAGCCGCCGCGACCGCTGACGGCGCGGGCAAGACCCGCGGCAAGCGCAACGATTCCCCCCATTCCTCCCCGAATGGCGGCCGCAAGCCGTCCCGTCCCGGCTGGCTGCCCGAACCGCCGCCCGCGCGCGCCGGCGGCCCCCGCCCGGCGCCGCAGCACGATCCGCACGCCGAACGCGAGGCGCAGCGCTACGAACAGCCGATCGCCAGCCGCGAGATGATCCTGGCGGTACTGGCCGCCAGCGACGGCCCGATGGACGCCGACGCGCTGGCGCAGCGCC
>DASRZN010000240.1:0-8161 GCA_035686325.1 Lysobacteraceae bacterium | reverse complement strand
TCCTCGAACATCAGGTCGGCCTTGTTGAGCACCAGCCAGCGCGGCTTGTCCAGCATCGCCGGGTCGTACTTGCGCAGTTCGTGCTCGATCGCGCGGACCTGCTCGGCGGGAGAAACGCCCTCGACGCCGCCCTCCATCGGGGCAATGTCGACCAGGTGCAGCAGCAGCCGGGTGCGCTGCACGTGGCGCAGGAACAGCGCGCCGAGGCCCGCCCCGTCCGCCGCGCCCTCGATCAGCCCGGGGATGTCGGCGATCACGAAGCTGCGGTGCGGCTCGACGCTGACCACGCCGAGGTTGGGATAGAGGGTGGTGAACGGGTAGTCCGCGACCTTGGGCGTCGCCGCCGACACCGCGCGGATGAAAGTGGACTTGCCCGCGTTGGGGAAGCCGAGCAGGCCGACGTCGGCCAGCAGCTTCAACTCCAGCCGCAGCAGCCGCTGTTCGCCCTCGCCGCCCGGCGTCGCCCGCCGCGGCGCGCGGTTCACCGAGCTCTTGAAGTGCATGTTGCCCAGCCCGCCCTGGCCGCCGCGCGCCACCAGCAGGCGCTCGCCGTGGCGGGTCAGGTCGCCGATCACCTCGTCGGTGTCGACGTTGGTCACCACCGTGCCGACCGGGACGGTGATGACGGTGTCCTCTCCTCCCTTGCCGTACATCTGGCTGCCCATGCCGTTCTGCCCGCGCTGGGCGCGGAAGTGCTTCTGGTGGCGGAAGTCGACCAGAGTGTTGAGGTTCTCGTCGGCCTGCAGCCAGACGCTGCCGCCGTCGCCGCCGTCGCCGCCGTCCGGCCCCCCGAGCGGAATGAACTTCTCGCGCCGGAAGCTCACGGACCCGTTGCCGCCGTTGCCGGCGGTGACGGTGATTTCGACTTCGTCGACGAGTTTCATGCGGAGTGGGAAAACCGGGTGCGGTAGGAAGGGGCGCTGCGGGCGGACAGTCTAGCCGCAGGGGCATGGAACGCCTGAAAGGCCCGGCCCCTCGAAACGAAAAGCCCCGCCGGAGCGGGGCTTGTCGGTGTGCGGTGCGGGTGGCTTACGCCGCGCCGACCACGCTCACGGTGCGGCGCTTCTTCGCGCCCTTGACCGCGAACTCGACCACGCCGTCGACCAGCGCGAACAGGGTGTGGTCGCGGCCGAGGCCGACGCCCGGGCCCGGATGGAACTGGGTGCCGCGCTGGCGCACGATGATGTTGCCGGCTTCGACGGCCTGGCCGCCGTACAGCTTCACGCCCAGGTACTTCGGGTTGGAATCGCGGCCGTTGCGGGTACTGCCGCCTGCCTTTTTATGTGCCATTGCTCAATCCTCCAGGCTGACGATCAGGCCTTGATGCCCGTGATCTCGATTTCGGTGTAGTGCTGCCGGTGGCCCATCTGCTTGCGATGGTGCTTGCGGCGGCGGAACTTGACGATGCGCACCTTGTCGGCGCGGCCGTGGCCGACGACCTTGGCGGTGACGGTGGCGCCCTTCAGCGCATCGCCGACCTTGATGCCGTCGGCGTCGCCGAGCATCAGGACGTTGTCGAAGGTGAGCTCGCTGCCGGCGTCGGCCTCGAGCAGCTCGACGCGGAGCTTCTCACCCTGCATCACGCGGTATTGCTTGCCGCCGGTGACCAGAACTGCGTACATGACCAGGCATTCCTCTGTAGTTATTGTGGTCGCCTGCCCGCCATCGAGGGCGGACAGAAGCGGAATTGTAGGGGTTTCAGCGAGTTAGGGTCAACCACCGGGTGGGCCCGGATCCGAAGCCCCGGACTTGCCCCGTGCTGGCCCGGGCCCGGGCCCGGACCCTAGGGCCGCCAGCGCGCCGGGCGGGAGAGGCAGTCAGGACACGCCGTGAATCCGTCCATGGAGGCTCGGATGCGCCATCCATGGCGCATACGGTCCTGCCCCGCGAGCGCGGCGGGCGGGAGAGGCGGTCAGGACACGCCGTAAACCCATCCATGGGGGCTCGGATGCGCCATCCATGGCGCATACGGTCCTGCCCACCTCTCCCACCCGCCGCGCCCCCACCACTCTCGCGATCGCTTCCCGTCTCCCGTCTCCCTCCCCCTGAACGCCCGCCGTCGCGGTCCCTGCGACCATCCGCCTGAATGCTGGTCCGGCGGCGATTTGCCCCCAAATCGGTCGCTCGCTACGCTCAATTGTTCGGCTCCGGATCCCGGCGGCCGCCTTCTCCCGTTTCCGAGGCCCGACCCCACCGATGGCGATGGACTTCATCCGCATCCGCGGTGCGCGGACGCACAACCTCAAGAACATCGACCTCGATTTGCCGCGCGACCGGCTGATCGTGATCACCGGCCTGTCCGGCTCGGGCAAGTCCTCGCTCGCCTTCGACACCATCTACGCCGAAGGCCAGCGCCGCTACGTCGAGTCGCTGTCGGCCTACGCGCGCCAGTTCCTCAGCGTGATGGAGAAGCCGGACCTCGACCACATCGAGGGCCTGTCGCCGGCGATCTCGATCGAGCAGAAGTCGACCTCGCACAACCCGCGCTCGACCGTCGGCACCATCACCGAAATCTACGACTACCTGCGCCTGCTGTACGCCCGCGTCGGCATCCCGCGCTGCCCCGACCACGGCTATCCGCTGGAGGCGCAGACCGTCAGCCAGATGGTCGACCAGGTGCTCGCGCTGGCCAACGATCCGGCGAAGGCCGAGCAGCGCTGGATGCTGCTGGCGCCGGTGATCCGCGACCGCAAGGGCGAGCACGTGCAGGTCTTCGAGCAGCTGCGCGCGCAGGGCTTCGTGCGCGTGCGGGTGGACGGCGAGCTGCACGAGATCGACGCGGTGCCGCCGCTCGCGCTGCGCCAGAAGCACACGATCGAAGCCGTGATCGACCGCTTCAAGGTGCGCGAGGACCTCAAGCAGCGCCTGGCCGAATCCTTCGAGACCGCGCTCAAGCTCGGCGACGGCATGGCCGCCGTGCAATCGCTGGACGACGCCGCCGCCGCGCCGCTGCTGTTCTCCTCCAAGTTCAGCTGCCCGGTGTGCGAGTACGCGTTGCCGGAGCTGGAACCGCGCCTGTTCTCGTTCAACGCGCCGATGGGCGCCTGCCCGACCTGCGACGGCCTCGGCGTGTCGCAGTTCTTCGACCCCGCGCGCGTGGTCGTGCATCCGGAACTCTCGCTCGCGGCCGGCGCGGTGCGCGGCTGGGACCGCCGCAATGTCTACTACTTCCAGCTGATCGCCTCGCTGGCTAAACACTACGGCTTCGGCGTGGACGTGCCGTGGCAGGAGCTCGACGAGAAGACCCGCGAGGCCGTGCTGTTCGGCAGCGGCGGCGAGACGATCGCCTTCACCTACCTCACCGACGCCGGCGGGCGCACCCAGCGCCGCCACCGCTTCGAGGGCATCATCCCCAACCTCGAGCGGCGCTACCGCGAGACCGAGTCGGCGGCGGTGCGCGAGGAGCTCGCCAAGTACATCAGCGAACGGCCCTGCACCGAGTGCGGGGGCGCGCGCCTGAACCGCAGCGCGCGCAACGTCTTCGTCGCCGACCGGCCGCTGCACGAGATCGTCGTCATGCCGGTGGACGCCGCGCTGGCGTTCTTCGCCCGGATCGAACTCCCCGGCTGGCGCGGCGAGATCGCCGGCAAGATCGTCAAGGAGATCGGCGAGCGGCTGCGCTTCCTGGTCGACGTCGGCCTCGACTACCTCACCCTCGAGCGCAAGGCCGACACCCTGTCCGGCGGCGAGGCGCAGCGCATCCGCCTCGCCTCGCAGATCGGCGCCGGCCTGGTCGGCGTGATGTACGTGCTCGACGAGCCGTCGATCGGCCTGCACCAGCGCGACAACGAGCGCCTGCTCGGCACCCTCACCCGCCTGCGCGACCTCGGCAACACCGTGATCGTGGTCGAGCACGACGAGGACGCGATCCGCCTCGCCGACCACATCGTGGACATCGGCCCGGCGGCCGGCGTGCACGGCGGCGAAGTCGTCGCCGAAGGCCAGCTCGAGGACATCCTGAAGGCGCCGCGCTCGCTCACCGGCCAGTACCTGTCCGGCCGCAAGCGGATCGAGGTGCCGAAGGCGCGCCACAAGCCGAACCCGAAGATGACCCTGCGCCTGCTCGGCGCCAGCGGGCACAACCTCAAGGACGTGGACCTCGAAGTCCCGGCGGGCCTGTTCACCTGCGTCACCGGGGTGTCGGGTTCGGGCAAGTCGACCCTGATCAACGACACCCTGTACGCGCTGGCGGCGAACGAGATCAACGGCGCATCGCACAAGCCGGCGCCGTACCGCGAGGTGCAGGGACTGGACCTGTTCGACAAGGTCGTCGACATCGACCAGTCGCCGATCGGGCGCACGCCGCGCAGCAACCCGGCGACCTACACCGGCCTGTTCACCCCGCTACGCGAGCTGTTCGCGCAGGTGCCGGAGGCGCGCGCGCGCGGCTACTCGGCCGGGCGCTTCTCCTTCAACGTGCGCGGCGGCCGCTGCGAGGCCTGCCAGGGCGACGGCCTGATCAAGGTCGAGATGCACTTCCTGCCGGACGTGTACGTGCCCTGCGACGTGTGCGGCGGCAAGCGCTACAACCGCGAGACGCTGGAGATCCTCTACAAGGGCTACAACATCCACGACGTGCTGGAGATGACCGTCGAGGACGCGCTCGACCTGTTCGACAAGGTGCCGTCGATCGCGCGCAAGCTGGAGACGCTGATGGACGTCGGCCTCTCCTACATCAAGCTCGGGCAGAGCGCGACCACGCTGTCGGGCGGCGAGGCGCAGCGGGTCAAGCTGTCCAAGGAGCTCTCGCGCCGCGACACCGGGCGCACCCTGTACATCCTCGACGAACCGACCACCGGCCTGCACTTCCACGACATCGAGCACCTGCTCGCGGTGCTGCACAAGCTGCGCGACGAGGGCAACACGATCGTCGTCATCGAGCACAACCTCGACGTCATCAAGACCGCCGACTGGATCGTCGATCTCGGTCCCGAGGGCGGCCATCGCGGCGGCCAGATCATCGCGGTGGGCACGCCGGAGGACGTGGCGGGGATGCCGCAGTCGCACACCGGCCAGTTCCTCGCCAGGCTGCTGGACACGACGCCGAGGCCGAGCAAGCCGGCGCCCGGGCCGCGCCCGGAAGCCCCGCGCCCGCCGACCAAGGCGGAGAAACTCGCCGCGAAGAAGGCCGCGCGCGGCGCCAACCGGAAATCCGCATGAGCGACGCCACGCCCGCCCTGTTCCGCATGCCGGTCGACCTGCGCTGGCGAGACCTCGACGCCTTCAACCACGTCAACAACTCGAACTTCCTCACCTACCTCGAGGAAGCGCGGATCCGCTGGTTCGCGGGTTGGAAGGGCGAATGGGTGACCGACACCACCGCGCCGCTGCTGGCCGCGGTGCAGCTCAACTACCGGCAGCCGATCCCGTACCCGGCCGACGTCGCGGTGGAGCTGTTCGCCGAGCGCGTCGGCTCCAGCAGCGTCACCGTCGGCCACCGCATCGTGTCCGGCGACGGCGCGACGCTGTACGCCGACGGCCACGTGGTGATGGTCTGGATCGACCGCGCCAGCGGCCGGCCGGTGCCGCTGCCCGAGGTGGTGCGCGCCGCCTGCGCGCCCGCCGACGCCTGAGCCGCGAACCGCGCCTTACGGCGCGTTCGCCGCGCGCAACGCGAAGCTGCCCCGCACCTCGCGGCCGTCCTCCAGGCGGAACGTGATCTCCACAGTGCCGCCGGCCTCGCGCGCGCCGGACGGCTGCATCAGCATCAGGTGCAGGCCGCCCGGCTGCAGCACCGCCTCGCCGTGCGCGGGCACCGGCAGCGACGCCACCGGCCGCATCCGGCTGATGCCGTCCTCCAGCGTCGTCTCGTGCAGGCTCACGTCGGCGTAGGCGGGGCTGCCCGCGGCGGTCACCGCCACTGCCGTCGCGCAGGGATTGACGATCCGGCCGAAGCCAGCGTCCATCGCCATCGCCCCGGGCGTGAGCCGGATCCAGCCCTCGCGCACTTCCGGCAGGCAGGCGGCGTCCGCCGTCGCCGACGGCGTCGCGACGGGCGCCGGAGTCGGTTCGGGTGCGCAGGCGCACAGCGCGAGGGCGGCGAGCGCGAGCAGCGCGGGCCGGGCGAACGGAATACGGGGCGTGTCCATCCGCCTATGATAGGGCGACACCACTGCCGGCACCGCCATGACCGCACTCGTCGAACGCATCGCCCACGGCCCCGTGCACGAGCTGCGCCTGGCGCGGCCGCCGGTCAACGCGCTGGATCCGGCGCTGTGCGAGGCGCTCGCCGCCGCGATCGATGCCAGCATCGCCGACGGCGCGCAGGGCCTGGTGCTGGCCGGCGGCCCCGGCGTCTTCAGCGCCGGCCTCGACGTGCCCCACCTGGTGCGCCTGGGCGCCGACCGCGCCGCCCTGACCGCGGCCTGGGAAGCATTCTTCCGCGCCGCCCGCGCGCTCGCCGGCGCGCCGGTGCCGGTCGCCGCGGCGATCGCCGGGCATGCCCCGGCCGGCGGCTGCGTGCTCGCGCTGTGCTGCGACTACCGGGTGATGGCGCGGGCGCCGGAAGGCAGCAAGGGCCCGTTCCGGATCGGCCTCAACGAGACCCAGGTCGGCCTGGTCGCGCCGGAAGGCATCCAGGCCCTGCTGCGGCGCGTGGTCGGCGCGCATCGCGCCGAGCGGCTGCTGGTCGCGGGCGAACTGGTCGACGCCGGGCACGCGCTGGAACTCGGCCTGGTGGATGCGCTGGTGGAGATCGACGAGGTCGCGCCGCGTGCGCGTGCCTGGCTTGAATCGCTGCTGGTGCTGCCGCGCCAGCCGATGCTGCAGACCCGCGCCCTCGCCCGCGCCGACCTCGTCGCCGCGCTGGCGCCGGAACGCATCCGCCTGGAGCACTTCGTCGCCGGCTGGTACTCGGCCGACACCCAGGCCGCGCTGAAGGCCCTGCTGGAAAAGCTCGGGAAGTAGCCGCTCAGTCGCGCGCGACCGGCCGCCGCGGATCGGCGATCCAGCCGCTCCAGGAGCCGGTGAACAACTTCGCGCCGCGCAGGCCCGCGCGCTCCATCGCCAACAGGTGGTGGCAGGCGGTGACGCCGCTGCCGCACATCACCATCGTGCGCTCGGGCGCGTGCGCGCCGAGCAGCGCGCGGAACTCGTCGGCCAGCTGCGCCGGCGGCTTGAAGCGGCCGTCGGCGAGGTTGTCCGCGAACGGCCGGTTGACCGCGCCGGGCACGTGGCCCGCGACCCGGTCGATGGTCTCGTTCTCGCCGCGGAAGCGGTCGGCGCCGCGCGCGTCCACCAGCAGTTCGCCGGCGGCGAGGCGCAGTTGCACCTGTTCGGCGTCCAGCAGGCGGGCCGCGTCGAAGCTGCCGCTGTAATGCGCGGGCACCGGCACCGGCACGTGGCTGTCCACCGGCAGCCCGAGCGCGGTCCAGCGCGCCCAGCCGCCATCCAGCACCGCGACCTTCTCGTGGCCCAACGCGCGCAACAGGAACCACGCGCGCGCGGCGTAGGCACCCTGGGCGTCGTCATAGGCGACGACCTGGTGCTGCGGGGTGATCCCCCACGCGCCCAGTTTCGCGGTGAACGTCGCCGCGTCCGGCCACGGATGGCGGCCCTCGCCGGTGCGGCGCATGTCCGACAGGTCGCGGTCCAGGTGCGCGTACAGCGCGCCCGGGACGTGGCCTTCCAGGTAGGCGTTCTCGCCGGCGCCCGGCGACATCAGCGAGAAGCGGCAGTCGAGGACGACGAGGTCGGGCCGGCCGAGCGCCGTTGCCAGCGTCTCCGCCTGCACCAGGGTGGTCCATCCGCTCATGTTGCGCGCTCCAGCCGTTGCCTGAGGTTGTCCAGGATGGATGCGGTGGCGCCCCAGATCCGCCGGCCCGGACTCACCGAGGCAACGAATTCGGCCACCTCGCGCGGCCGCCCGGCCCAGTCGATGCGGTTGTGCACCAGCGCCGCGGGCTCCAGCAGGCGGGCGAGCGGCGCCTCGAAGACCTCGGCGACCTCGCGCGGGTCGGGCGCCGGCACGTAGCCGGGATCCAGCGTCGCCACCACCGGCAGCACGCGGAAACCGGTGATCGTCGCCAGCGGATCGAGGTAGCCCAGCGGCGCGACCTGCACCGGCGCCAGCCCGACCTCCTCGCCCGCCTCGCGGATCGCCGCGGCGCAGGCGTCGGCATCCGCCGGCTCGATCCGGCCGCCCGGGAAACTCACCTGGCCG
>DASRZN010000239.1:0-4666 GCA_035686325.1 Lysobacteraceae bacterium | reverse complement strand
GTCTTCCACGGCCATCAGCGACAGGCCGCGCCGGCGCGCCTCGGCGACGATCGCCTCGGCCAGGGGATGCTCGCTGCCCTGGTCGAGGCTCGCGGCCAGCCGCAGCAGTTCCGCTTCCTCGACGCCCGGCGCCGGCAATGCGCTGCGGAACGCCGGGCGCCCTTCGGTGAGCGTGCCGGTCTTGTCCACCACCAGCGTGTCGATCCGGCGGAACTGCTCGATCGCCTCGGCGTCGCGGAACAGCACGCCCGCCTGCGCCGCGCGCCCGGTCGCGACCATGATCGACATCGGCGTGGCCAGCCCGAGCGCGCACGGACAGGCGATGATCAGCACCGACACCGCGGCCAACACCGCATGGGTCCACGCCGGCTCCGGCCCGAACAGCCCCCACGCGAAGAACGTGACGATCGCGACCGCGATCACCGCCAGCACGAACCAGAACGCGACCTTGTCCGCCATCCGCTGCATCGGCGCGCGCGAGCGCTGCGCCTGCGCCACCATCTGCACGATCTGCGCCAGCACCGTCGCCGAGCCCACCTGGTCGGCGCGGATCACCAGGCTGCCGGTGCCGTTGAGGGTCGCGCCGATGACCTTCGCGCCCTCCCCCTTCCCCACCGGGATGGGTTCGCCGGTGAGCATGGATTCGTCGACGCTGGAACGGCCTTCGACGACGGTGCCGTCCACCGGCACCTTCTCGCCGGGGCGCACGCGCAGGCGGTCGCCGACGTGCACGTGCTCGAGCGGAATGTCTTCCTCGCTGCCGTCGTCGCGCAGGCGGCGCGCGGTCTTCGGCGCGAGGCCGAGCAGTGCCTTGATCGCCGCCGAGGTCTTCGAGCGCGCGCGCAGCTCCAGCAGCTGGCCGAGCAGCGTCAGCGAGACGATCACCGCCGCCGCCTCGAAGTAGACGCCGACCCGGCCGTGCTCGCGGAACGAGGCCGGGAACAGGTCCGGCGCCACCGTCGCCACCACGCTGTAACCGAACGCCGCGCCGACGCCGGTGCCGATCAGCGTCCACATGTTCGGGCTGCGGTTGCGCAACGACTGCGCCCAGCGCTGGAAGAACGGCCAGCCCGCCCACAGCACCACCGGCGCGCTCAACGCGAGTTCCAGCCAGGTGCGCGTCGCCGGCGACAGCGCCGGCACGTACTGGCCGAACATCGCCAGCACGAACACCGCGGCGGTCAGCGGCAAGGTCCACCAGAAGCGGCGGCCGAAGTCGCGCAGCTCCGGGTTGTCCTCCTCGTCCAGCGAGGGCATCTCCGGTTCCAGCGCCATGCCGCAGATGGGACAGGTGCCCGGCCCCTCCTGGCGGATTTCGGGATGCATCGGGCAGGTGTAGATCGTGCCCGCGGGCATCGCCTGCGCGGGCGGCGCCGGCTGCAGCCAGCGTGGCGGATCGGCGACGAACTTCTCGCGGCAGCGCGCCGAGCAGAAGTGGTAGTCGTGGCCGTCGTGGGTGGCGTGATGCGCGCTGGACGCCGGATCCACCTGCATGCCGCAGACCGGATCGGTCACCATGTGCGCGGCGGGCGTGTCGCCCTGGCCGTGCGCGCAGCAGCCCCCTGCCCCGCCCTGCCCGCCCAGGTAGCGCGCGGGATCGGCAAGGAACTTGTCGCGGCAGCCGCCGCAGCAGAAGACGTACTCCGTGCCCGCATGCGTCGCGCGGTGGCGCGCGGTCGCCGCGTCCACCTGCATGCCGCAGACGGGATCGGTCGCCTTGGGTGCGGCGTGGCTGCAGCCGCCGCCGTGCGCGGCGTGGTCGTGGCCATGCCCGTGATCGTGCGCGCTCATGCCGCGTCTCCGGCCAGCGCGTCGAGGATCGGGCAGCATTCCAGCGCGCCGTGGCCCGGGCAGGCGGCGACCAGGGTGGCGAGGCCCGCGCGCACGCGCTGCAGCTCGGCCAGCTTGCCGTCGATGTCGGCGATCTTGGCCTCCGCCGCCGCCTTCACCGCCGCCATGTCGTCGTCGCGGCGCGCCGACAGTGCCAGCAGCTCGCGGATCTCCGGCAGGGTGAAGCCCAGCGCCTTGGCGCGGCGGATGAAGCGCAGCCGCCGCAGGTCGCCGGGCGCGTAGTCGCGATAGCCCGAGGCCAGCCGCCGCGCCGCCGGCAGCAGCCCCTCGCGCTCGTAATGCCGCACCGTGTCCACCCCGATGCCGGCCTGCTTCGCCAGTTCGCCGATCTTCATGTCCCGCTCCATGAGGCTGATGCGGGTAGCTTGCACCCTGGAGTATGGTCCGGAGTCAAGTGTTTTGCGAATAGTGGGAGCGGGGGGGGGGGCCTGCTGACAGGGAGAAGCCTCACCTTACGGTATGCGGTCAACCTCGGCCTCCGCCCCAACCCAATCAATGACTTGGGCAGGAACCGGCAGCAAGCCTTTCGGTACAGCCCGTCTGGCGCATCCCCAGCGCAATTCACCCCCCTGCCGGGGGGGAAACCGCTTGACCGGCACATTTGAGTCCGCCTCGGATTTTTACGCCAAAACGTAGCCGACCTCGCCTACATCCATCTTTGCGTCGCAGCCGGCGCTTTTTACGCCGGTCTATTCATCTACCGTTAATGTTGCGTCGCAACGAACTTTCATCTATCTGATTGAACCTGCAGGTTTTTTGCCATTGTGCTCTACGATTACCCCTTGACGGCGTCGTGCAGCCGCCGGTTGACGTCGGGAACTGACGGGAGTGAAATACGCTCGAACGCAAAGGAGTCGCATCCCATGACCAAAATCGTCCGCAGTCCCCGAGCCCCCTCCTTCTCCCTGGAGGAGAGTGTCAAGAACGCGCTCGCGATCTACGACGGAAACGGCAAGCACTCCATCCCCACCGAGGTCGCGGCCAAGGCGCTTGGGTACTCGGGAGCCAACAACGGCTCCGCTGCTCGCGCTCTTGCGTCGATGAAGTCCTTCGGACTACTCGAAGCCAACAACAAGGGTGATGTCTCGGTTTCGGCCGACGTGGAGGGCTACCAGTACGCGCCCGATGATCAGCACAGGCAGGACCTGCTCATCCGGTGGCTTCTCAATCCGAAGGTCTACTCGGAATTGCTCAACGAGTACCAAGACAGGCTGCCTTCGGATCAGGCAATTCGCTACAAGCTGATCAAGATGGGGTTCCTGCCGGCGGCTGCAGAAGAGTGCTTGAAGAACTTTCGCGCCTCGGTCGACTTCGCTAGGTATTACGAACGGCGGGAGGAAGCCGACAGATCCGAAGCGGGCGAGTGGCTGGGTGGAACCTCAACGCCGGAAGGCCGCCCGGTTCCGCCAACTCCTCCTGCTCCCGCACCTGCGTCGAGCGGCTGGCAATCGACCCCAGCACCTACGCCGCCCTCCCCTACTCCGCAGATCCCTCCCGCTCCGGCTCCGGGTTTCGACCGAATCCCCGTGAGGTTGAGCAAAGGGCGCCGAGCTTGGATTGAAGTGCCCACTCCGCTGTTTGATGCAGACAAAGCCATCTTGAAGGCCCAGATCGACCTGATCCTTACCGACGAAGAGGACGTTGATCCGTTCGCGTAAAAAAGAAACGGCCCCAGTTGCAGCTGGGGCCGCTTCAGAAATCTCCCGAGACACAAGGTCCGTCAGTAGGGAGGCCAGCTTTCGAAGGGCAGGCGGCGCGAACTCTGCGTCCCCTGTGTGCTGGTGTCAAGTGGGCCTCCCAGCCACAGGAGTGTGTGCAATGGAGATGGCTCCGCCGTTCCCCGCACCGCCCGGATACGAATGGGTGTTCTGCACCTCGTTCCGGCACTACCGTAGTGGAAAGCAGGTCTTCCCGAAGAACGGGAAGTGCTTCGCTTTCCTCGTGCGGCGCAAGTAATCGAGCGAGGGCCGCGCGCCCCAAGCTTTAGCGCGCCCTGACTGGGAAACGAAAAAGCCCCGAGGGAACCCTCGGGGCAGTGTCCTAGAATGGTGACCTAGAGCGCCCCACTTGCGAGACGTAACTTACTGAAATCACACAGATTCTTTGTATTGGTGCCGGAAATAGGATCCGAACCCACCGCGGCCGGTTCGGCATCCAATTCACCTGTGAAGTGCGGCTTCACGCCCTAAAACCATGCGCTGATTCCCGCAACAACCCGCGTCTCCTGCGCCGGCTCACCCCCGCCGCGACGCAGCGTCGCAGCCCCAACAAACGCCCGCTCATGCACCACGCCCACATACGGCATGAAGCGCCGGCTCGCGCGGTAATGCAGGCGCAGGCCGAACTCGGCCTGGGACAGGCCGGCGCCGATGCCGCGTGCGCGGTCGGCGCGATCGTAGGCGTCGAGCTCCAGGCGCGGCTGCAGCAGCCAGCGGTCGCTGAGCAGGGCGTCGTAGGCGAACTCCAGCCGCGCCTGCACGCGGCCGCCGTCGCCGACGAAGGCGCTCAGCTCGGTCTCGATCTTCATCGGCGCGAGGCCGTGCAGCGCGAGCACGGCCTGGGTTTCGCTGTGCGGGCGGCGGTAGTCCTGGCGCAGGCCGACCAGCGCGTCCCACCACGGCGAGACGCTGCGGCCGTACAGCACTTCGAGGGCCGCATCCTCGACGCCGCCGTCGCCGCGCGCGCCCTGCAGGCGCAGCCACAGGCGGTCGAGGTCGGTGCCGATCCAGGCGTGCTCGACCGCCTGGAAACCAGCGACGCCCCCGGCGCCGACCTCCACTGGGACGCGCACGAACTTGGCATGCAGCGCGTTGTC
>DASRZN010000238.1:0-5147 GCA_035686325.1 Lysobacteraceae bacterium | reverse complement strand
GCTGCGCGCGCCCGCCTGAGGCTCAGTCCCCGCGCCGCAGTTCCGGCTCGAAGAAGCTCCAGCGCACCTCGGGGAAGGCCTGCTTGAGCGCGCGCTCGACCAGGTTGATCTTCGCCACCATCGCGTCCGCGCTGGGGCTGTCGTCCATCCGCGCGTGCACCGACACCATCACCTCGTTGCCGAGCTGGAGCGTGATCAGGCTGATCACCTCGTCTACCTCCGGCCGCGCCTCGAGGAAGCCGCGCATCTGCGCCTGGCGCTCCGGATCCACGCTCTGCCCGATCAGCATCGCCTTGACCTCGATCGCGACCAGCACCGCGACCACCACCAGCAGCACGCCGATCGCCATCGTGCCGAGCGCGTCCCACAGCGGATTGCCGGTGACCACCGTGAGCAATACCGCGACCAGCGCGAACACCAGGCCCACCAGCGCCGCGAAATCCTCGCCGAAGATCACCACCAGCTCGCTCTGCCGGCTGTCGCGGAACCAGCGCCACAGCGATCGCCCCCCGCGCGCCTTGTTCACTTCCTGCAGGCAGGCGCGCATCGAGATGCCCTCGGCGACGATGCCGAACACCAGCACGCCGGCCGCCCACCACCACTGCCGCAGCATCTCCGGGTGCTGCAGCTTGTGCAGTCCTTCGTAGATCGAGAACATGCCGCCGACGGTGAACAGCATCACCGCGACCAGGAACGACCAGAAGTAGATGGCCTTGCCGTAGCCCAGCGGGTATTCGGGCGAAGGCGGCTTGCGCGCCTGGCGCATGCCGAACAGCAGCAGCAGCTGGTTGCCGCTGTCGGCCAGCGAATGCACCGTCTCGGCCAGCATCGCGCTGGATCCGGTGAAGAAGGCGGCGACGCCCTTGGCCACCGCGATCGCGAAGTTGGCGCCGAGCGCGAACAGCACCGCGCGGGTGGAATCGCCATTGCCTGCCATCGACGCCTCTCTCGCCTTGCGGGGCGCAGAGTGTAACGACCGGCCGCGTGCCACCCGGGTGAGCCGCCCGCTCCACGCGCGCCGCCCTTACCCCGCCCCGCTCGCGGGCGCGGCCGACATGCGCCCGGGGACCGGCGGGCGCGGTCCCGGGCAAGGGCTGTCTAGAGCTTGGCTTCACTTCCCTCCTGCCAGCATCGGTCCCCTATGGCCGCGCGCAACCGACTCCCCCCCTGGCACGAGCAGCAGCGCCTCCCCAACGGGCGCGAGGTGCTCATCCGCCCGATCCGCCCCGACGACGCGGTTCCCCTGCGCGCGGCCTTCCCCCTGCTGGAGCCGGACGGCATCCGCGACCGCTTCCTGCAGGCCCGGGGCGAGCTGCCCGAAGAGGCGGCCGAGCGCCTGACCCACCCGAACCCCCGCAACGAGTTCGCGATCGTGGTCGCCGAGCCCCTGCCCCCGGGCGAGGCGGTGATCGGCGCGCTGGCCCGCGCCGCGATGGTGCCGGGCCGGCGCGAAGCGGAGTTCACGATCCTGGTCAGCGGCTTCGTCGCCGGCATGGGGCTGGGCCGCCACCTGATGCGCCGGCTGGTGCGCTGGGCCCGCGGCAAGCAGCTCGACAGCCTGTACGGCGACGTCCTCGGCGACAACCAGCCGATGCTGGAACTGGCCGAGTCGATGGGCTTCCAGCGCCAGGAGCAGCCCGCCGACGCCGGACTGGTGCGGGTGGTGCTGGACCTGCGCGCGGGCGACCCGGCGCAGTCCGGCATGCGCGGCGGCTCGTCGGAAGCCAGCAAACCGAGCGCCCGCGGCGGCGAGGAGTCGTCCTCCTTCCTCCCGAGCGGCCACCGCTGACGCGCCTTGACACCCGCGCGCGCGCCGCCCGATCCTCGGGCGGGGCGCCGCCACCGGCGCGGGGGGATCGCGGTTGCGCTGGCACCGTTCGCTGCTGTCGTGGCTGGAAGCCGGCTCGGCCTGGCTGGGCTACACCTTCGTCGATCGCTGGGGGCGCCTGGAGCGCTTCTACCGGCGGCGCTACGCGTGGGCGGCGCTGCGGCTGGGCTTCGCCTTCTATCCGCTGTTCGCGGCCTGCGCGCTCGGCTGGCTGGCCTGGGACTGGACCCACGCGCGCAACCTGGATTCCGCCGAGGACGCGATCTTCGACCAGGTGATCAAGCTGCGGCCGTGGGAACCGGCGCCGTCCGGGCAGGTCGTGGTGGTCGAGATCGACGACTGCTCGCTGGCCCGGATCGGCCCGTGGCCGTGGAGCCGGCAGCAGCACGCCGACCTGCTGGACGCGCTTGATCGCGCCGGGGTGCGGGCGGTCGGCTACGACGTGCTGTTCCCGGAGCGCTCGCCGGACGACCCGATGGGCGACGGCATCCTCGACGCGATGGCCGAAGGCGGCGCCGGCCGCTTCGTGTTCGGCGCGACCCGCGCGCCGGAGGAGTTCGACGCCGCGGCCGGCGCGATCCCGGTGTCGCAGGCACCGAATGCCTTCAAGGTCTCGCCGCAGGCGGCAACGCCCGGCCCGCGCATCGCCCTGCTGTTGCCTTATGGCGCGGCGATGGCGAAACACAGCGCCTTGCTCGACATGACCCGCGACACCGACGGCGTGATCCGCGACGTGCCGCTGCGCAAGGACATCGGCGGCTGGGCGCTGCCTTCGCTGTCGCTGCAGGTGGCGGCGGCGGCCAGCGGGCGGCCGGCGTCATCGTTCCCGGCGGCGCTGCGGGTCAACTGGCGCTCGCACGCGCGCCTGCCCTACGTCAGCGCGGCCGACCTGATCGAGGGCGCGCCGGTCTGCCGCGACGCGAAGGAGGCCCTGCCGCCGCTGCGCGGGCGCAGCGTCTTCGTCGGCTACACCGCGGCCGGGCTCAACGACGCCAAGCCGACCCCGGTCAACCCGGCCACGCCGGGCGTCGAGGTGCACGCCGAGGCGGCCGAGGCCCTGCTCGCGCACAGCGCGATCTGGATGCCGCCGACCGGCTTCAAGTACCTGCTGGCGGCGCTGCTGGTCGGGCTGACCGGACTGGTGTTCTTCCGCGGCGAGCCGGCGTGGGAGATGGACGCGATCTTCGTCGCCAGCAACCTCGTCCTGGTGGCGGCGGCGTTCGTCGGGCTGGGCGCGTTCGGCGTGTTCTTCGACATCTTCGCCGCGCTCGGTTTCGTCAGCCTGTGCTTCGGCCTGTGCCGCATCTACGCCGCGACCCAGCGCGGGCACGCGATCGGCAACGACGACTACCGCCCGCAGTTCGACCCCGACAGCCACCGCTGGCTGGCGCTGGCCCGGCTGCGCTTCGTGCCGGACCCGGGCGTGGATCCGCGCGCGCTGCGCCGCCGCCTGCGCGAATACCGGCGTCGCCTGCGCCGCTTCCTCTACAAGGGCACGCAGGCGCACGCGCTGGAGGGCATCGTCGAATACAAGAGCTGGCTGTGGGAGGCGATGAACGACGTCACCGTGCTGGTCTGGGGCGGCGACGACCGCGCCGAGGTCGCGCGCACCGCCGAGCGCGAACTGCGGGCGCTGCATGCCCACCTGTCCGGCCTGGACGACGTGCTGCCCGACGACGGCAGCGTGCGCGTGGCCAGCCTGATCAGCGTCGCGGTGTCGGAGGACGAGCCGATCGAGCAGACCCGCGCGCGCGTGTGCGCGGTGCTCGGCCGCCTGCTGTGCAGCGACGACGAACGCCCCTTGTCGCTGCACGACGCCTTTGCCGCCGACGAACCCGGCCACGCCGCGGGCGAGGCGCCGGCACCGGAACGCAGCGCCTGACGGATGGCCCTTCTCGGCCCGCAATCGCGTTTTCTTCGGCAATCGGCGCCGTCGCGCCAGCCCCATCGGAGTCGCCCATGCCCGTGATCCGCCCCACCCGCCTGCTGCCCGCCCTGCTGGTCGCGCTGCTGCCCGCCGCCCTCGCCGCCGAGATGGCCGCGACCGTGCACAAGGCGACGGTCGCCGTGCACGCCTCGCCGGACTTTTCCGCGCCGACGGTGGCCACGCTCAAGCGCGACGCCGCGGTCAGCATCGCCGGCCAGCAGGGGCTGTGGTTCGAGGTCGCGCTGGCCGACGGCAAGCGCGGCTTCGTGCGCGTCAACGACGTGCGCATGGCCTACGCCGGCAAGGAAGGCGAAGGCGCCAACGCGCGCGCGCTGTTCGCCGGCAAGGCGGGCAAGGGCCGGGTGACCGAAACCGCCGGCGTGCGCGGCCTGGACGAGAGCGACCTCAAGGCGGCGGCCTTCGACGGCGCGCAGCTGGACGCGATGGAATCGCACCGCGAGGATCCGGACACCGCCGAGCAGGAGGCGCACACGCACGGGCTGAAGGCGAGCAAGGTCGCCTACGCCGCCGAGGCGAAGCGCGGCAAGCAGGGCGGCGCGAGCCAGGCGCAGAAGCGCGGCGGTCTCGGCGCGCTGCGCGGCCTGCTGTCGCTGGGCGGAGTGAACACCGCCGGCGCCGGCGACTCGGCGCTGGACGTCGCCGACGCCGCCGCCGGCAAGTCGGAGGAGGAGCAGACCGCGGAGGAGTTGGCGCTCGGCCCGGAGATCGCCGGCCGCGTGCTCGGCGCGGCGAAGCTGTGGCCGGACGCGGAGGCGCAGGCGCGGGTCAACCGGATCGGCCGCTGGATGGCGTCGCAGACCACCCGGCCGGAACTGCCGTGGACCTTCGGCGTGATCGACAGCAGCGAGATCAACGCCTTCGCCGCGCCCGGCGGCTACATCCTGATCACCCGCGGCATGTACGAACTGCTGGCCGACGACGCCGAGGTCGGCGCCGTGCTCGGCCACGAGATCAGCCACGTCGTCCAGCGCGACCACTACAACGTGATCCGCAAGCAGCAGACCGCGTCGGCAGTGCAGGAAGCGGCCTCGGCCAATATCGACACCGGCAGCGTCGCCGGCGAGCTGGCGAAGGACTACGTGCGCAAGCACGGCGCCGCGGTGATGCTCACCAGCCTCGACCGCAGTGCCGAGTACCGCGCCGACGAGGCGGCGGAGGTCTACCTCGCGCGCGCCGGCTACAACCCGATGGCGCTGTACGCGGTGCTGCAGAAGATGACCGCGTTCGGCACCCGGTCGGCGGCCCTCGCCCAGCTGTACAGGACCCATCCGCCGCTGGACGAGCGCCTGGACCGCATCGACCGGCGCGCCTACGCGGGGCTGGAGAATTTCACCAGCCGCTGAGGCGCGCGGGGCGGGCTCGCCGGCGCCG
>DASRZN010000237.1:0-6903 GCA_035686325.1 Lysobacteraceae bacterium | reverse complement strand
GCAGTCCCCGTATCGCTCGCTTTGCCTGCTCGCGCTGACGCCCCTGGCGTTGGCCATGGCCGGCGGCGCCGACGCCGCCAACCGCGTCGACCTGCACCGGCAGGACGTCGCGCACATGAACCAGCAGGCCCGCGCCGCCATCGCGGCGCTCGGCACCAGTGCCAAGCCCCATCAGCGCCACGCGCGCCTGGTCGGGCTCGGCACCGAGGCCGACCTGCGCCAGGTCGGCTTCCAGCAGGACGCCGACGGAACCCGCCACTACCGCTACCAGCAGACCTTCCGCGGCATCCCCGTGTTCGGGGAGAACGTGATCGTCAGCGAGCGCAACAACGCCGTGCGCAACCTGTTCGGCCGCCGCGTCGACGGGCTCGCTTCCGAAATCCCGGCCGGCAACCCGAAGTACTCGCGCAGCCAGGCGCTGACCATCGGCAAGCACGCCGCCCTCGGCGCGCGGGTTTCCGCGATGCAGATCCGCAACCAGAAGTCGGACCTGATGATCTTCGTCGACGACGCCGGCCACGCGCACAAGGCCTACGTCGTGTCGTTCTTCGCCGACAGCGGCAGCGCCGGCGTCGCCCCGACCCGTCCGTTCGTGATCGTCGACGCCCACAACGGCAAGGTCCTGAAGCAGTGGGACGGCCTGACCCACGCCGAGATCGGCACCGGCCCCGGCGGCAACCAGAAGACCGGCCAGTACGAGTGGGGCTCGGGCGGCCGCTACGGCTACCTGGACGTGACCCAGAGCGGCTCCACCTGCACGATGAACAACGCCAAGGTGAAGTCGGTCAACCTCAACGGCGGCACCAGCGGCACCACGGCGTTTTCGTACACCTGCCCGCGCAACACCTACAAGCAGATCAACGGCGGCTACTCCCCGATCAACGACGCCCATTACTTCGGCGGCGTGATCACGGACATGTACCCGGCGTACACCGGCTACAACGCGCTGAACTTCCAGCTGGTCATGCGCGTGCATTACAAGACCAACTACGAGAACGCGTTCTGGGACGGTTCGACGATGAGCTTCGGCGACGGTGCCAGCACGTTCTATCCGCTGGTCAGCGTCGACGTCGCCGGCCACGAGGTCTCGCACGGCTTCACCGAGCAGCACTCCAACCTGACCTACTCCGGCCAGTCGGGCGGCATGAACGAAGCCTTCTCCGACATGGGCGGCGAGGCCACCGAGTACTACTGGAAGGGCAGCAACGACTTCCTGGTCGGTGCCGAGATCTTCAAGGGTTCGGGCGCGCTGCGTTACATGTGCAACCCGAGCCAGGACGGCGCCTCGATCGACAATGCGGCCGAATACACCTCCGGGATGGATCCGCACTTCTCCTCGGGCGTGTACAACAAGGCCTTCTGCAACCTGGCCAAGACCGCCGGCTGGAACACGCCGACGGCGTTCAAGGTCTTCGCGCGTGCCAATGCCCTGTACTGGACGGCGAGCAGCACCTTCGCCAGCGGCGCCTGCGGCGTGATGACGGCGGGCACCGACCTTGGCCTGAACACGGCGGACATCGCCGCGGCCTTCACCAGCGTCGGCGTGAGCACCAGCAGTTGCGGCGGCGGCGGTGGCGGCGGCGGTGGCGACAGCACCGGCGGCGCCCTGACCAAGGGCCAGACCGTGACCGACATCCACGTCGCCACCGGCAACGACGTCGTGTACACCCTGCAGGTGCCGGCCGGTTCCACCAACCTGGCGTTCACCATGTCGGGCGGCACCGGCGATGCCGACATGTACGTCAAGTTCGGCGGCGCGCCGACCGACAGCTCCTACGACTGCCGTCCGTACAAGAGCGGCAACAGCGAGAGCTGCAGCTTCGCGTCCCCGCAGGCCGGCACCTACTACGTGCGGCTGAAGGCGTACTCGTCGTTCTCGGGCGTCAGCCTGAAGGGCGACTACACCGCCGGCGGTGGTGGCGGTGGCGGTGGCAGTGACGGCGGTCCGCTGACGAAAGGCCAGACGGTCACCAACATCTCGGCCGCGACCGGGAGCGACGTGGTGTTCACCCTGGCGGTGCCGAGCGGCTCGAGCAACCTGACGTTCACCATGTCCGGCGGCACCGGCGATGCCGACATGTACGTCAAGTTCGGCAGCACGCCGACCGACAGCTCCTACGACTGCCGCCCGTACAAGAGCGGCAACAGCGAGAGCTGCACCTTCGCGTCCCCGCAGGCCGGCACCTACTACGTGCGGCTGAAGGCGTACTCGTCCTTCTCCGGCGTCAGCCTGAAGGGCGACTACACGGCGGGTGGCGGCGGTGGCGGCGACTGCGGCGGCACGGTGCTGTGCAGCGGCACCGCGGTCTCCCTGCCGTCGGTCGCGAGCGGCTCCTGGTCGCAGGACTACACGCTGTCGGTGCCCGCCGGCAAGACCAGCGTGGTGTTCACCATCTCGGGCGGCACGGGCGATGCGGACATGTACGTCCGGATCGGCGCCGCGCCGACGACCACCAGCTACAACTGCCGTCCGTACAAGACCGGCAACAGCGAGACCTGCACGTTCAACGCGCCGGCTGCTGGGACCTACCACGTCGCCGTCCGCGCGTACTCCTCGTACTCGGGCGTGACGCTGAAGGGCACGATCAACTGATGGTCGCGGGCACCGGGGCGCGAGCCCCGGTGCTTCGGCGAAAACGCAGGACCCCGGCCTGGCCGGGGTCCTTTTTTTGTTGCCGTACCGGGCGGGGCCAGGTCAGCCGATCGCCTCGAAGCGGTTGGCGGCGACGTTCTTGCGCACCTTCGCCGGATCCCAGACGCGGCCGTTCATCGCGATGTAGACGCCCGGCGGCAGCGACTGCACCGCGCCGACCGCGGTGCCGACGTTGAACTCGGCGTCCGAGCCCCGGAAGCGCGCGGGGTTCAGCGCGCCGGTCAGCACGATCGTCTTGTCGGCGATGCTGGCGAGCACGCGCGCGGTCTGGACCATGGTGTCGGTGCCGTGGGTGACCAGCACCTGCGCCTCGTCCTGGGCGGCGATGGTGGCGCGCAGCAGCTCGCGATCGGCGGCGCCGATGTGCAGCGAGTCCTTGCGCATGATCGGGATCACCCGGAAGCGGAAGGCGACCCCGAGTTCCTCGAGGATGTTCCCGATCTGCGGCTCGCCGACCTGGTAGTCCGACTTGTCGTCGAAGTAGACCTTGTCGATGGTGCCGCCGGTGGTGACGATGAGCAGTTGGTCCATGTCGCGCATTGTCCGCGAAAACGCGGCGGGCGGCGTGATCCTCAGCCGGCCAGCGCCCGCCGCAGCGGGTCGAGCAGGGCACCGTAGCGGTCGGCGCGGGCGGTGTCGGAGCGCAGCGGCTGGCGGACCTGGGCGGCGCTGGCGGTGCGCACGCTGCGGCGGGCGGCGTGGAAGGCCAGGCAGGCGGGGTCGAAGGGCAGGCCGCAGTCGGCGAGCAGGGCGCGGATGTGCGCTTCCGGCGCCGCCAGCAGGGCCTCGTAGCGGTGCAGGCGGATCCGCGACGGGTCGCGTGCGCGCCAGGCGTCCATGGCCCGCTCGCAGCCGCGCAGGTAGGCGCCGATGTCGGCGAGGTCGCAGGAAAAATGCGGCAGCTGGTAGAACTGCTGGCGGAAGCAGGACCAGCCGGTCTCCAGCGGGTCGCGGCGCACCTCCAGCACGGTCGCGCCGGGCAGCATCGCGCGCAGCACGCCGGCCAGCTTCCAGTTCTCCGGCAGCTTGTCGGTGAAGCGCGGGCGCGCGCGGCGCCAGCGGACGGTGCGGGCGAGGTAGTCGCGGCCGAGCCGCCGCCAGTCGCCGGCATCGGCTTCCGCAACCCAGTGCGGGAACGGCTTGCCGCGCCGACGCGACTCGGCCTGGATCACCTCGCCGAGGTCGGGCAGCTCGCTGGCGCCCTCGACCTGAGGATGCGCGGCCAGGATCTGCTCGAACAGGGTCGAGCCCGAGCGCGGCAGGCCGACGATGAAGATCGCTTCGGCGCCGAGCGTTGGATCCAGGGGCGCGGGCAGGTTGGCGGTCGCCGCAAGCGCCGCCTCGACGAAACCCTCGAACGCCGCGCGGCTCCAAGGCGCGCGCTTTTTCGTCAGCGCGTTGGCTGTCGCCAGCGCGGCGAATGCCTCGGGATGGCGGCCACGGCTTTCCTCCAGCGCGCCGAGCGCGTGGCCCATCGCGATGCGGTCCTCGTCGCGCAGGTCGGCGCGCGCGAGCTGGGCGCGCAGGACTTCGGCGTCGGCGTCGCCCAGCGGCCGGGTCTTGATGTTGGACAGGCCGCGCCAGGCGTCGCCGCAGGCCGGCTGCGCGCGCAACGCCGCGCGGTAGGCGGCCTCGGCCTCGTCCAGGCGGCCGAGATGCAGGCAGGCATCGCCCAGCAGGATCGCCGCCGGCAACAGGTCCGGCGCCAGCGCGTGCGCGCGCGCCAGCGTATCGGCGGCGTCCTCGCTGGCGCCGGCCAGCTGCAGGTTGCGGCCGAGGTTGAACCAGGGCATCGGCTGCGTTGGCGCCAGGGCGCAGGCGCGGCGCCAGCTGGCGAACGCGGCCTCGCGCTCGCCGCGCGCCATGCGCAGGTTGCCGAGGTCGTTGTGCAGCAGGGCGTCGCCGGGGTGCAGCGCGATCGCGCGTTCGAGCACGGCGGTCGCGCCGGCGGGATCGCCGCGGCGCGCGTGCAGGAAGGCCGACACGCGCAGGACTTCCGGGTGTTCCGGGGTGTCCGCCAGCGCCTGCGCGAGCAACCGCTCCGCTTCGGCGAGCGCGCCATCGCGAATCGCGCGCGCCGCCGCCTGCAGGCGCGCGACCTGCGCCGCGGCCAGGCCGGCCATGCGCGGATCGGCCGGCGCGGCGTTGCTCACGTGCGGCGTGCGCCGAACCGCGCGCGCAGCCCAGGCAGGCTGGCGAACCAGACGATCGCCACCGCCAGCGCGACGGCACCCAGCGCGTAGCCGCGCTCGGGCGCCCGCGTCCAGGCCACCATCACCCCGTGCGAGAACCACAGCAGCGCGAACACGCCGGCGAAGAAGCCGGCCCGCGCGCTGCCGCGCCGGACCAGCAGCGCCAGCACCGCCGGCGGCAGGCCGAACACCAGCAGCGCGACCGGCTCGTGTCGGAACCAGGCGGCGTACAGCAGTGCCAGCGCGACCAGGCTCGCGAGCAGCCATGCGCGCATCGCGCTCATGCCGCCAGCCTCGCCGCCAGGGTGGCGATGCGGCGCCCGAGCGCGCGCGCCAGTTCGGCCTCGTGGTCGCTGGGCTGCGGATCGTCGTCGTGTCCCGCCACATGGCTGGCGCCGTACGGCGTGCCGCCGGAGCGGGTCGCGTTGAGCGCGGGCTCGGTGTACGGGATGCCGGCGATCACGCAGCCGTGGTGCAGCAGCGGCAGCAGCATCGACAGCAGGGTCGCCTCCTGGCCGCCGTGCATGGTCGCGGTGGAGGTGAACACGCCGGCCGGCTTGCCGACCAGGGTGCCGCTCGTCCATTCGCCGCCGAGGCCGTCGATGAAGTGCTTGAGCGGCGCGGCCATGGTGCCGAAACGGGTCGGGCTGCCGAGCAGCAGGCCGGCGCACTCGGCGAGGTCCGCGCGCTCCACGTAGGGGGCGCCGGCGTCGGGCACCGGCGGTTCCGCGTCGCGGGTAACGGGCGCCACCGCCGGCACCGTGCGCAGGCGCGCCGCCATGCCGGGCACTTCGCCGACCCCGCGCGCGACCTGCCGCGCAAGCCGCGCCACCGAACCGCCGCGGCTGTAGTACAGCACCAGGATCTCGGCCATCGTTCCTCCGTCCAGCGGCGCAGCATAGCCAGCGCGGCCGGCGGCGGGAATGGCGGGCACGCCAGCCGCGTCCTCACCCGGCCTTCGGTTACCCTTCGGCGATGGATCCGCTGGACTCCCTGTACCGCTGGAGCGAACGCTTGCGCGACCGCGCGCGGGTGCTGTCGTTCCTGCGCTACCTGCGCCGGCGGCTGTTCGAGGACCGGCTGATGGAATCGGCGGCGGCGCTGTCGTACACCACCGCCTTCGCGCTGGTACCGCTGGTGATGGTCGCGTTCGGCGTGGTCTCGGCGTTCCCGTCCTTCGCCGAGTGGAACGCGCGGCTGCAGGACTACGTGATCGCGAACTTCGCGCCGGGCGCGGCCGACGCGATCCGGCGCTACCTGCACCGGGTGACCGAAAACATCGGCACGCTGACCACCGCCGGCGTGCTCGCGCTGGTGTTCTCGATGCTGATGGCGCTGCGCCAGATCGAGCGTGCCTTCAACCACATCTGGCGGGTCAAGACGACCCGGCCGCAATTCAGCCGGTTCCTGATCTACTGGACGGTGATGACGCTGGGCACGCTGGTCGCGGCGGCGAGCCTGGCGCTGTCCACCCGTTTCTTCGCCCTGGCGGTGTTCGAGACAGCGCCCGGGCGCGCGCTGGAGTCGCTGCTGCTGCAGCTGGCGCCGGTGGCCATCGAACTGGCCGCGTTCGCGCTGATCTTCCGGCTGGTGCCGCACCGGACCATCCAGTGGCGGCACGCGATGCTCGGTGCGCTGCTGTCGGTGGTGCTGTTCGAACTGGTGAAGTGGGGGATCGGCCTGTACCTGGCCGAGTTCGCCAGCTACCAGAAGACCTACGGCCCGCTCGCGTTCGTGCCGATCTTCCTGATCTGGTTCTACTTCGCCTGGCTGGCGGTGCTGCTGGGCGCGTCGCTGGCGGCGGCGGTGTCCGCGTTCCGCTACCAGCCGGCGTCGATGCGCCTGCCGGAGGGCTACGAGATCTACGGCCTGCTGCGCCTGCTCGGCCGCTTCGCCGAGCAGCGGCGCCACGGCAAGGGCCTGCACAGCGGCGAGATCCAGCAGCTCGAGCCGATGCTGACCGACGCGCTGGTGCAGGAATTGCTCGCACAGCTGTGCGCGATCGACCTGGTGCGTCGCGCCGAATCCGGCGAGTGGCTGCTGGCGCGCGACCTCGAC
>DASRZN010000236.1:0-4714 GCA_035686325.1 Lysobacteraceae bacterium | reverse complement strand
CGCCGGGACCGCACCGCCGGGCGGCGACCGTCAGGCCGGCAGCTCGCGCAGGTTGCGCTCCTGCTGGGTCAGGCTGCGGGCGAAGCCGGGGTTGCGGAAGATCCGGTTGCCGTAGTCCTCGATCGCCTTGCCGTCCTTGGGCAGGCCGACCCCGAGCGCGTCCAGCCGCCAGATGATCGGCGCCATCGCGCAATCGGCCAGGCTCATCTCGGGGTTGAGGAAGAACTTGCTGGCCTTGAACAGCGGCAACGAGGCGGTCAGCAGCTCCTTCAGGCGCTTGCGTCCCTCCTCGGCCTGCTGCTTGTTGCCGAGCTGCACCTTCTGCACCTGCGGCACCCAGTCGTGCTCGATGCGCAGCATCGCCAGGCGCAGGCGCGCGCGCGAGAGCGGGTCCACCGGCATCAGCGGCGGGTGCGGGTAGCGCTCGTCGAGGTATTCGCTGACCACCGACGCCGCGTACAGCACCAGCTCGCGCTCGACCAGGGTCGGCACGGAATGGTAGGGATTGAGGTCGATCAGGTCTTCCGGCGGGTTCTGCGGATCCACCGGGATCAGGTCGTAGGTGACGCCCTTCGCCGCGAGCACCAGCCGCACGCGGTGGCAGAGAACGTCGTCAACGGCGGAGAACAGGGTCAGTGCGTTACGCATGCGCGGACTCGTGGCCATCATTGGTCAACTCCCCCGCAGCCGGATCCCCGGCCGCACGGCGCCGCCTGCCCCGTGCAGGCGGTCGCCCGATCCGGCCCGTCTGCCGCCGGCACGTACGTCTTACTTCAGCAGGACCCCGCTTGGGAAGTGCGCGCGGTGGGGGCGCGCCCGGCCCGGCTAGTGCACGTCGCGCCAGTACTCCTTCTTCAGCAGCCAGGCGATGAAGGTGAAGAACGCCAGGAACAGGATCGCCCACACGCCGAGCGACTGGCGCTTGAGCGCGGCCGGCTCGCCGGCGTACTCGAGGAACGTGGTGATGTCGCGCACCGTCTGGTCGAACTGCGCGGGGGTCTGGGTGCCGGGCGAGGCCAGCACCAGCTTCTCGACCGGGCGCTCGCCCGCTTCGTCCGCCGGGCCGTACTCGGCGTGCTGCAGGCCCTGCTGCTGCCAGAGGACGTTCGGCATGGAGGCGTTCGGGAACACCGTGTTGTTCCAGCCGACCGGCCGGGACTCGTCCAGGTAGAACGACTTGAGGTAGGCGGCGACCCAGTCGGTGCCGCGCACGCGCGCGATCAGGCTCAGGTCCGGCGGCATCTTGCCGAAGAACTTGTTGCCGTCCTCGGTGGTCATCGCGACCTGGAACGGATCGCCGAACTTCGCGCCGGTGAACACCAGGTTCTGCTGCACCTGCTCCTCGCTCAGCCCGAGGTCCTCGGCCAGGCGCGAGGAACGCAGGTACTTGAGCGAGTGGCAGCCCGCGCAGTAGTTCATGAAGGCCTGCGCGCCTCGCTGCAGCGACGCCTTGTCGGCGATGTCGGTGGTGACGTGCGGGAGTTCGGCGCCCTCCTCCGCGGCGGAGGCGGGGCCGGCCAGCAGCAGGCCGGCGAGCAGCGGGGCGGCGGCGAGCGCCGGCAGCAGGCGCGGGGAAAGCTTGCCCAGGAAACGCTTAGTCATGCGTCGTCACCCGTTCCGGCACCGGCTTGGTCCTGTCGAACTTGGTCCAAAGCGGCATGGTGATGAAGAACACGAAGTAGAGGAAGGTCAGCACGCGGCCGATGATGGTCTCGACCGGATCGGTGCCGGGGCCGGCGCCGATCTTGCCCAGCCACACGAAGCTGATCGCGAACATGGCGAGCATCGCCCACGACAGCTTGCCGCGGTAGCGGTACGACTTGACCGGGCTCTTGTCCAGCCACGGCACCAGGAACAGCACCGCGATCGCCGCGAACATCACCAGCACGCCCCACAGCTTGATCGCGAAGAAGGACGGCACCACGCGCAGCATCGCGTAGTAGGGGGTGAAGTACCACACCGGCTTGATGTGCGCGGGGGTGACCAGGCGGTTGGCCTCGGTGAAGTTGTCGTGCTCGAGGAACCAGCCGCCGAAGGTCGGCGCGAAGAAGATGATGAAGGCGGCGATGATCAGGAAGAAGCCGGTGCCGAACAGGTCCTTCACCGTGTAGTACGGGTGGAACGGGATGCCGTCGGCCGGCGCGGTCGGCGACCAGCGGTTGCCCTTCGGGCCCTTCTTGATCTCGACGCCGTCGGGGTTGTTCGAGCCGACTTCGTGCAGCGCGCCCAGGTGCAGCACGATCAGCAGCAGCAGCACCAGCGGCAGCGCGATCACGTGCAGGGCGAAGAAGCGGTTGAGGGTGGCGTCGCTGGGCAGGTAGTCGCCCATGATCCACTCGGTCAGGCCGTTGCCGATCACCGGGATCGCGCCGAACAGCGAGATGATCACCTTCGCGCCCCAGAACGACATCTGGCCCCACGGCAGGACGTAGCCCATGAAGGCCTCGGCCATCAGCACGAGGTAGATCACCATGCCGAGCAGCCACACCAGCTCGCGCGGCTTGCGGTAGGAGCCGTACATCAGCCCGCGGAACATGTGCAGGTAGACGACGATGAAGAACAGCGAGGCGCCGGTGGAGTGCATGTACCGGATCAGCCAGCCCCACTCGACGTCGCGCATGATGTACTCGACCGACGAGAACGCGAGGTCCGCGGCCGGCTTGTAGTGCATCGTCAGGAAGATGCCGGTGACGATCTGGTTGACCAGCACCAGCAGCGCGAGCGAGCCGAAGTAGTACCAGATGTTGAAGTTCTTGGGCGCGAAGTACTCGCTCATGTGCTTGCGGTACACCGGCATCATGCCGGGCGCGCGCGCATTGACCCAGTCCATCACGTTGCTGGTCGTGCGGGTGAGGAAGTTCGCCATGGCTTACGCGGCCCCCGCGCTGTTGGACGACGAAGGATCGACACCGATGACGATCGAGGTGTCGCTTTCGTAATGGTGCGGCGGCACGACCAGGTTGGTCGGCGCCGGCACGCCGTCGAACACGCGGCCCGACATGTCGAACTTCGACTTGTGGCAGGGGCAGAAGTAGCCACCCTTCCACTCCGGGTCGAACGGCTCGGGCTTGATCTCGGCCTTCATTTCCGGCGAGCAGCCCAGGTGCGTGCACAGGCCGACCAGCACCGAGACGTCCGGCTTGATCGAGCGGAAGTGGTAGTCGCCCTTGAGCACGTAGGCCGGCTGCTGGTCCGCGTTGGCCGACTTCGGATCGCGCAGGCGGTCGTCCAGCGTCGGCAGCAGGTCCAGCACCTTCTTGGACCGGCGCACGATCCAGATCGGCTGGCCGCGCCACTCGAGCACCAGGCGGGTGCCCTCGGCGAGCGCGCTGATGTCGGCGATGATCGGCGCACCGGCCAGCTTGGCCTTGGCGCTCGGATTCCACGACTTGATGAACGGCACCGCCACGAACCCGGCGCCGACCGCGCCGACCACGGCCGTGGTCGCGGTCAGGAACCGGCGGCGGCCCTGGTTTTCGACCCCATCATTGCCCATCAGGCACTCCGCAAGACTTCAGGTCACAGGCTGGCGGCCGCCGCGCGCGAACGGGGCGCGGGCGCCGCAAAGACAGCGAAGTGTAACGGAACGCTGAATCGGCCGACAATGTTTCCGGCCGCCGCGGCCACGGAACGCCGTGGCGGCGCGGGCTCAGCGCGCGGCCAGGGTGCCGCGGTAGCGCTCGGCGAGCACGCCGACGCGCTGCACGTAGCGCTGGGTCTCGCTGTAGGGCGGGACGCCGCCGTAGCGGTCGACCGCGCCCTCGCCGGCGTTGTAGCCGGCCGCGGCCAGGGTCAGGTCGCCGTTGAAACGCTTGAGCAGCCAGGCGAGGTACTGCACCCCGCCGCGGATGTTCTGGCTCGCGTCGAAGGCGTCGGTGACCCCGAACCGGCGCGCCGTGGCCGGCATCAGCTGCATCAGGCCCTGGGCGCCGACCCGCGACAGCGCGTTCGGGTTGAACGACGATTCGGCGTGGATGATCGCCCGCACCACCGCCTCGTCGACGCCGTATTCCTTCGCCGCGCGGGCGATCTCGGCGCGATACGCGTCGGTGTTGAGGCGCAGGTGGCGGAAGTCCACGCCCGGCCGCGCGGCGCAGGCGTAGCAGGTTTCCATGTAGCTGTAGCGGATCGTGCGCAGGCCGTTGATCGCGCCGCCGCGCGGGCGCTTGCTGGTGTAGTGGCGCACGCCGTCCTGGATGTAGGCGTAGACCTGGCCGCTGACCACGCGCCGTGGCGGGCTGCCCGCGGCCGGCTTTGCCTGGGCCGCCGGCGGGGCGGCGGCGGTCGTGGCGGCGGCAGGCAGGCTGGCGGCGACCGGCGACCCGGCGACCGGCGCCGGCGTGGTCGTCGCGCCGGCGGCGACCGGGGGCTTCGCCGGCGCACGGCGAGCGGGTCCGCTGGTGTAGCTGATCGCCACGCAGCGGGCGCCCTTCTGGGCCTTGCTTGTGTAGCTGCGGCTGCCGTCCGGCGCGTCGCAGCGATAGAGCGTCCCGGCCAGGGCCGGAGCGGCACCCAGCAGGCCAGCGAGCAGCAGCAATCCCCGGACCCCCTTCATGCCGCGCAGTCTCTCCGCTTCAGGTGCGCTTGACAAGTGCTTGATTTTGCTGAACGGAACCGGCGATTCAGCCGTGCGGCGCCGTCCCGGTAAACTGGCGCTCCGGCCCGGATTCACCGCCGCCGCCCCGGAACCCAACGCCATGACCGACTCTTCCCG
>DASRZN010000235.1:0-2606 GCA_035686325.1 Lysobacteraceae bacterium | reverse complement strand
CGCGATCGAGTTCTTCGACTGCATCAGGCGCTCGGCGATGCGGGCGCGGATGCGGGTCATCGGCACGCGCTCCTCGGGGCGCGCGCCGCCGGCCACGCCGCCGGTCTTGCCGGCCGCGTAGTTGACCAGGTCCTCCTTGGTCACCGCGCCGCGGCGGCCGGTGCCTTCGACCTGAGCCGGGTCGATGCCTTCCTTGGCGGCGGTGAAGCGCGCCCCCGGCGGCAGCTGGTCGACACCACCGGCGGCCTTCGGCGCTTCCGCACGCGGCGCGATCGGGGCCGGGCCGGCCTGGGTCGCGGCGGCCTGCTTCGCCGGCGCCGATTCCGCCTTGGCGGGCTTGGCCTCTTCCTTCGCCGCCGGCGCCGCGCCTTCCTCGATCACCGCCAGCACCTGCTGGCTGGTCACGGTCGCGCCGGACTCGAAGCGGATCTCCTTGAGCACGCCGTCGACCGGCGAGGGCACTTCCAGCACGACCTTGTCGGTCTCGAGATCCACCAGGTTCTCGTCGCGGCTGACCGCGTCGCCGGCCTTCTTGTGCCAGCTGGCGATGGTCGCGTCGGAGACGGATTCGGGGAGGACCGGGACTTTGACTTCGGTGGCCATGGTGGGCGTCCTTGAGTGATGTCGATCCGGGCCGGGCCCGGGCGGCAAGTCGGTGGTTCGTTATTCCGGCGAGCTTTCGCCGTCGGCGGGGTTGACCAGGGCGTCGGCGACCAGCTGCGCCTGCTCGGCCATGTGCTCGGCGAGGTGGCCGGCGGCGGGCGAGGGCGAACGCGGGCGGCCGGCGTAGTGCAGCGACTGCTTGGGCTGCAGGCAGGCGACCAGGTGGTGGCGGATCTGGTACCACGCGCCCTGGTTGAGCGGCTCCTCCTGGCACCACACGACCTCGGTGGCGCCGCCGAAGCGCTTCAGCTCGGCGGCCAGCTCCGGGCGCGGGAACGGATACAGCTGCTCCACGCGCACCAGCGCCACGTCCTTGATGCCCTGCTTGCGCGCTTCCTCCAGCAGGTCGTAGTAGACCTTGCCGGAGCAGACCACCACCCGGCGCACCTTCTTCGCGCTCGCGGTGCTGTCCGGGATCAGCTTCTGGAATTCGCCGTTGGCCAGTTCGTCCAGCGACGACACCGCCAGCTTGTGGCGCAGCAGCGACTTCGGCGTCATCACCACCAGCGGCTTGCGGGTTTCCATGCGCATCTGCCGGCGGATCATGTGGAAGTCCTGCGCCGGCGTGGTCGGCGCGCACACGATCATGTTGTCGGTGGCGCACAGCTGCAGGAAGCGCTCCAGGCGCGCCGAGCTGTGCTCCGGCCCCTGGCCCTCGTAGCCGTGCGGCAGGAACAGCGCGAGCCCGCACAGGCGGTCCCACTTGGCCTCGCCCGAGGACAGGAACTGGTCGATCACCACCTGCGCGCCGTTGGCGAAATCGCCGAACTGGGCTTCCCAGATGTCCAGCGTGGTCGGGTCGGCGGTGGAATAGCCGTACTCGAAGGCCATCACCGCCTCCTCGCTGAGCAGCGAGTCGATGATGGTGACGTCCTCCTGGTCCTGCACGAGCTGGCGCAGCGGCAGGTAGTACGCGTCGGTCTTCTGGTCGTGCAGGATCGCGTGGCGGTGGAAGAAGGTGCCGCGGCCTGAGTCCTGTCCGACCAGGCGCAAGCGGTAGCCCTCGTCGAGCAGGGTCGCGTAGGCGAGGTTCTCGGCGAAGCCCCAGTCGCCCGGCAGCTCGCCGGCGGTCATCTTGCGGCGGTCGTCATAGATCTTGGCGACGCGCGGATGCAGGGTGGTCTCGGCCGGGATGTCGTTGATGGCGTGCGCCAGTTCGACCAGGCGCTTGCGGTCGAAGCGGGTGTCGACCGGGTCGCTCAGCTTGCCCTTGAAATAGCGCGACCAGTCGACGCTGATGGCGTCCTCCGGGCGCTTGGCGACCACTTCGGCGGTGACTTCGCCGGCGTCCAGCTTGGCGCGGTAGGCGTCAGCCAGCGCCTTCGCCTCGTCGGCGGACAGCACGCCCTGCGCGACCAGCGCTTCGGCGTACAGCTCGCGCGTGGTCTTGTGCGCGCGCACCTTCTGGTACATCAGCGGCTGGGTCGCGGCCGGCTCGTCGGCCTCGTTGTGGCCGTGGCGCCGGTAGCAGACGAGGTCGATGACGACGTCCTTGTTGAAGCGCTGGCGGAAGTCGTAGGCCAGCTGCATGCAGAACACCACCGCTTCCGGGTCGTCGCCGTTCACGTGCAGGACCGGCGCGCCGACCATCTTGGCGACGTCGGTGCAGTACAGCGTGGAGCGCGCGTCCTCGGCGGCCGAGGTGGTGAACCCGACCTGGTTGTTGATGACGATGTGCACGGTGCCGCCGACGCGGAACCCGCGCGCCTGCGACATCTGCAGCAGCTCCATCACCACGCCCTGGCCGGCGAAGGCGGCGTCGCCGTGCATCAGCACCGGCAGCACGACCTTGCGCTCGGAATCGCCGCGGCGGTGCTGGCGCGAACGCACGCTGCCGGCGACCACCGGGTCCACGATCTCCAGGTGCGACGGGTTGAAGGCCAGCGCGAGGTGCACCGGGCCGCCCGGCGTGCCCACGTCGGCGGAGAAGCCCATGTGGTACT
>DASRZN010000234.1:0-3100 GCA_035686325.1 Lysobacteraceae bacterium | reverse complement strand
AGGTCGGGGATGTCGAGCCCGCGCGCGGCGACGTCGGTCGCCACCAGCACCCGCGCCTTGCCGGCCTTGAACGCGTTCAGGGCCTTCTGTCGCGCCGCCTGGCTCTTGTTGCCGTGGATCGCGACCGCCTGCAACCCGGCCTTTTCCAGCTGCTCGGCGAGGCGGTTGCAGCCGTGCTTGGTCTTGCCGAACACCAGCACCTGCTCGGTGTGGCGGGCGGCGAGGATGTCGATCAGCAGGTCGCGCTTCCTCGACCCGTCGACCGGGTGCGCGCGGTGCACGATGGTGTCGGCGATGGTGTTCTGCGCGGCTACCTGGACCTGCCGCGGCTCGCGCATGAACTCCAGCGCCAGCTGCTTGATCTGCGCCTCGAAGGTGGCCGAGAACAACAGCGTCTGCCGCTGCTGCGGCAACCGCGCGAGGATGCGCTTGATCGCCGGCAGGAAGCCCATGTCCAGCATGCGGTCGGCCTCGTCCAGCACCAGCAGCTCGACGCCGTCGAGCTTGGCGGTGCCCTGCTGCAGGTGGTCGATCAGGCGGCCCGGGCAGGCGACCAGGACGTCCACGCCGCGACGCAGGTTGTCCACCTGCGGCTGCATGCCGGCGCCGCCGAAGACGGTGGTCACGTTGAGGCGCAGGTGGCGGCCGTAGGCCTTGAGGCTGTCGCTGACCTGCACCGCCAGCTCGCGGGTCGGCACCAGCACCAGCGCGCGCGGCTTGCGCGGGCCGGTCGCCGGCTTGCCGGACGCGGCGAGTTGCTGCAGCAGCGGCAGGCCGAACGCGGCGGTCTTGCCGGTGCCGGTCTGGGCGCCGCCGAGCACGTCGTGGCCGGCCAGCACCAGCGGGATCGCTTCGGCCTGGATCGGGGTGGGCGTGGCGTAGCCGTGGTCGGCGAGCGCACGCAGCAGCGCGGGCGCGAGCCCGAGGGATTCGAACGTCATTGGAAACTCCGATGGAGGCGTCGCGGCATGCGCCGGACGCGGACTCGAAGCTTTCCTGGAAACCGCGCTGCGAGTGGATTTTGACGGCGCCGGGAAACCGGCACCGTGTCGGCGCGACGAAAGGCGTGCGGAAGCTGCGGCAGGCCAATGGCCTGCGATGCGGCTTGGCTGGAAAACGGATCAGCCGTGCGCGAACCGGCGCACTCTACGGGAACGGGCCCGCCGGCGCCAGCGCCGCGCCCGCCGCCCGTTCAGGCCCACGGCGTCAGACCTCGACCGACTCGCCGGGCTCCGGCAGCAGCGGCCGCGCGCCGAAGCGGGCGTGCACCTGGTCCGCCAGCGCCGCGCGCGCTTTCGCCTCGCCGTGCACCAGCGCCAGCTTCGGCGGACCCTCGAAATGGCCGTACCAGTCCAGCAGCGCGGACTGGTCGGCGTGCGCGGACAGGCCGCCGATGGTGTGCACCTGGGCGTTGACCTGGAATTCCTCGCCGTGGATGCGCACCCAGCGCGCGCGGTCCACCAGCCGCCGGCCGAGCGTGCCCTCGGCCTGGTAGCCGGCGAACAGCACGTGCGCCTGGCGCCGGCCGAGGTTGTGCTTGAGGTGGTGGACGATGCGGCCGCCGTTGGCCATGCCGCTGCCGGCGATCACGATCGCGCCGGAGGCCAGGCGGTTGATCGCCATCGAGTCGGCGACGGATTCGCTGACGCGCAGATTGGGCAGGCGGAAGGGATGCGGCTTGCGCGCCCATACCTGGCGCGCCTGCGCGTCGAACAGGTCGACGTGGCGGTCGTAGACGCCGAGCACCCGCGCCGCCATCGGGCTGTCGAGGAAGATCCGCCAGCGACCGAGGTTCCAGCGTTCGAAATGGCGGGCGAACCAGTACAGCAACTCCTGGCAGCGGCCGACCGCGAACGCCGGGATCAGCACGTTGCCGCCCTCGCGCCAGGCGTGCTCGAGGACGTCGCCGATCTCCAGCACCGTCGCCGTCCGCTCGCGGTGATCGCGATCGCCGTAAGTCGATTCCATCAGCACGAGGTCGGCTTCGCGCAGCAGTGCCGGGTCGCGCAGGATCGGCGTGCCCCTGAGTCCGAGGTCGCCGGAGTAGACCAGCCGCCGGCCCTGCGCGCGCAGTTCGACGATCGCCGAACCGAGGATGTGCCCGGCGTCTTGGAAGGTGGCGTCGATGCCCGGGAGCACTTCGGTGCGCGCCCCGTACGGCAGCGGGCGCACCAGGCGCATCGCCGCCTCCACGTCGACCCGGGTGTACGGCGGTTCGCGCGGCGGCTCGCCCTCGCGGCGATGGCGGTTGGCGCGCTCGGCATCGGCCTCGGCCAGCGCCGCGGAATCCATCAGCATCACCGGCATCAGGTCGGCGGTGGCCGCCTGCGCCAGGATCGGCCCGCGGAAGCCGCGCCGGACCAGCAGCGGGATGCGACCGATATGGTCGATGTGGGCGTGGCTGACGACGAGGGCGTCGGCCGCGGCGGGATCGAACGGAAACGGTTCGGCATTGCGGGCCGCCGCTTCGCGGCCGCCCTGGATCATCCCGCAGTCGAGCAGCAGGCGCCGGCCGGCCGCCTCGACCTCGTGCAGCGAGCCGGTCACCTCGCCCGCCGCACCATGGAAATGCACGCGCATGCCGCCCCCCTTGGTCGGGCCACGGTAGCACGCGCCCGCGCCGTGCCAGCCGGCCGGCGCCACGCGCCGTAAGAAAGCGTTAGCGCCTGCCTATGACCTTCGACACCCGCTCGCCCGCCGGACCGTCGCTACAGTCCCGCGATGCCTTCGGGCAAGCTGCCCCGTCCTGCCCGGCCCCCGGCCGGACGCCCACCTGCCGCCCGTCCCGGGCCGGAGTCCTCGATGCGCACGCCCCAGATGCTGTTGCTGTCCTTCGCCGTCTCCCTCGCCATCGCCGGCTGCCAGAAGCGGGAACCGGCCGAGCCCGCGGCGCCCGCCGACGCCACCGCCAACGCCCCCGCGCCCGCGCCCGCCGCCGAACTGCCGCCGACCGCGCAGTTCGCGGTCGCCGACCTCGACACCGGCAAGAACGTCTGCGACAACCTGGCCGACTTCGTCAATGCCAAATGGCTGGCGGCGCATCCGATCCCGGCCGACCGCACCACCTGGGGCAGCTTCGAGATGCTGACCGAGCGTTCGC
>DASRZN010000233.1:0-2869 GCA_035686325.1 Lysobacteraceae bacterium | reverse complement strand
AAGCCGGCGGCCCAGCCACCACGCCAGCAACACGACCAGGATCGCGATCGCCAGCAGCGGCAGCGCGGCGGCGGCGCGCACGAACTTGCCGCGGGTCTCGCGCAACGCCGCGTCGAAGCGGGCGCGCAGGTCGGAACTGAGGCGGATCTCGTTGTCGACCTCGGCGACTCCGTCGACCTGTGCCGCGAGCGCCGCCGCGCGCTGGCGGTCGGACTCGCCCAGCGCCTCCCCGGACAGGGTGGCGACCCCGGCATTGACCGTCACCGTCACGTCCTGCAGGTTCGGCTGGCGCAGCAGCCGCGCGGTCACCGCCGCCGCGATCCGTTGGTCCTCGCGCCGGCCCGCCTGCACCTCGGCGGCGACCTGGCTGGCGGCCGGGGCCGCGGGCGCGGCGGCCGCGGGCGGGGCCGGCAACGGGGCGTCGCGCGGGATCTCCGCGCGCGGCGCGTCCCGGGCCAGGGCGGGGCAGGCGGCGGCCAGCAGCAGGCAGGCGGCCGCGAGCAGGCCGGGCAGGGCGCGGAGCGGGGCGCGGCTCACAGCTGGGTCTTGAGCGGCTGCAGGAAGGTCTCTGCGAACTTCTCGGTCCACGGCCGTTTGGCCCAGGTCTCGTAGGTGTAGCGCCTGGTCGGCTTGAGGTCGTTCTCGAACACGCGGGTCATCTTCGCGGCGAACTCCGGGTCGTACACGTTGAGGCTGGCCTCGTCGTTGAGCTGGAAGGACCGCAGGTCGAAATTGGTCGAGCCCACCGAGACCAGCAGATGATCCACGATCAGCATCTTGTTGTGGAACATGGTGGGCTCGTATTCGTAGATTTCCACCCCGGCCTGCAGCAGCGGCCCCCAGGCCGACTTGGAGGCCATGCGGGCGGCGTCGGAATCGGTGTTCTCGCCGGGCAGCAGCACCCGGATCGCGACCCCGCGCTTGCGCGCCGCGACCAGCGCCTGGCTGATCAGCTGGTCGGGGATGAAGTAGGCGGCCTCCAGGTCGATGCTGTGCTCGGCCGCGGCGATCGCCAGCAGGTACATCAGGTGCATGCTCTCGCTGCCGCTGGCGGGCGAACTGATGAACATGTGCGCGTCCATGCCGCCGACCGGCTCCAGCGGCGGGAAGTAATCCGCCCCGTTGAGGACCTGCCCGCTGGTCTTGATCCAGTTGTCGTTGAACGCGGCCTGCATCTGCGCGACCACCGGCCCCTCGATGCGGAAGTGGATATCGCGCCAGTGGTCGGGATCCTGCGCGTGGCCCTGCCACGGGTCGCCGATCCCGACGCCGCCGGTGAAGCCGACCCGGCCGTCGATGACCAGCAACTTGCGGTGCGTGCGGTTGTTGAGCCGGCCGATGTTGTACCAGTGCAGCGGGCGGTAGCGCTGCACGTGCACGCCGGCGCGTTCCATCTCGGCCAGCTGTCCCTGGTCCATCGAGATGCTGCCGACCCAGTCGATCGTGACGTTGACCGCCACCCCGGCGCGCGCGCGCTCGGACAACGCGTCGGCGAACAGCTGGCCGACGTGGCCGGACCAGTAGATGTAGGTCTCGAAGGTAATGGTCTTCCGCGCGGAGGCGATCGCCCCGAGCATCGCCGGGAAGATCTCGTCGCCGTTCTGCAGCGCCTCGACCCGGTTGCCCGGGATGATCGCCGGGCCGAGCATCACGCCCATTTCGCGGCGGAACTGCGGGTCGGCGACGCCGTAGCGGTGCGCGATCTTGCGCTCGAGCTTCTTCTCGGGAGTGGCGAAATTCATCGCGATCGCCACCGCGAGGACGGTCAGGATCACGGTGACGACGATGGTCCAGGTCATGCGCTTGCGATTCCAGCGTCCGGGCACGGGGCGACTCCGGGCAGGCGGGGTCCGCATTCATGGTCGGCGCGGGCGCTTGATCGGGGCGTGAAACGGCGGCGGATCCGGGCCGTGGCCACCTCGTCGTAGCGCTTGCTCCGCTGCCCCGGATCACGCAGCGGGGCAAGCTCCGCGCTATTCGGGGTCGTAGTCCAGGTTCGACGCCAGCCAGCGCTCCGCCTGCTGCAGGCTCACGCCCTTGCGCCGCGCGTAGTCCTCGACCTGCTCCTTCGACACCCGGCCGACGACGAAATACTGGCTGCGCGGGTGGCTGAAGTAATAGCCGGACACGCTCGCGGCGGGGTACATCGCGAAGTGGTCGGTCAGGGTGATGCCGGCATGGCCGGTCGCGCCGAGCAGGTCGAACAGCACGCGCTTCTCGCTGTGCTCCGGGCAGGCGGGGTAGCCGGGCGCCGGGCGGAGGCCGCGGTAGGCCTCGGCGATCAGCGCGTCGTTGTCCAGCGCCTCGTCGGAGGCGTAGCCCCAGAACTCGGTGCGCACGCGCTGGTGCAGGCGCTCGGCGAAGGCCTCGGCGAGGCGGTCGGCCAGCGCCTTGAGCAGGATCGCGTTGTAGTCGTCGTGGTCGGCGCGGAAGCGCTCCAGGTGGGGCTCGATGCCAAGCCCGGCGGTGACCGCGAAGGCGCCGATCCAGTCCTGCCGGCCCGAGTCCTTCGGCGCGATGAAGTCGGCGAGGCAGAAGTCCGGGCGCTCGGCCGGCTTGTCGGCCTGCTGGCGCAGGAAGCGCAGCCACGTTTCCCCGCCTTGCGCCTGCAGCACGACGTCGTCGCCGACGCTGTTCGCCGGCCAGAAGCCGCACACCGCCTTCGCGGTCAGCCACTTCTCGCCCACGATGCGCTCCAGCATCGCCCGTGCGTCGCGATAGAGCTCGCTCGCCTGCGCGCCGACCACCGGGTCTGCGAGGATCGCCGGGTAGCGGCCGGCCAGCTCCCAGGTGTTGAAGAACGGCGTCCAGTCGATGCATGCGACCAGTTCGGCCAGCGGGTAGTCGTCGAACACGTGCAGGCCCGGCT
>DASRZN010000232.1:0-4819 GCA_035686325.1 Lysobacteraceae bacterium | reverse complement strand
CGTTCCTCGTACATGGTCAGGTCGAGCAGCTTGGCGGACGCGCCGCTGGCCGCGTTCACCCGGTAGGCGAGGGCGTGCCACTGCGGATCCATCCGGCCGACCCACGCGCCGGCGGCCACCAGCAGGTTGCGGCCGTCGGCGCTCCAGTTCGGCTGCTCCAGGCGGATCGGCGCGGCGACGCAGAAGAGGTTGCGCCGCGGCGCGCCGCCGGCGCCCATCACGCCCAGGCAGTCTCGGGTCGCGCTGCGGGCGACGTAGGCGATGCGCCCATCGGGGCCCCACGCCGGGGCGAGGAAGCTGCCGGCGCCGTGGGTCAGCGCGCGGGTGCGGCCGGTGCGGCGGTCGATCGTGTACAGCTGGGTGCGCTGGTTGCCCCTCGTCGTCGCCGTGCGCTCGAAGACGATGCGGCTGCCGTCCGGCGACCAGCCGGGCAGGCGATCGAAGGTGCCGGCGACCGACGGCGTGAGCACGCGCACGCGGCCGCCGTCGTCGAGCAGCAGGTGGCTGCGGGTGGCGATGCCGTCGGCGTCGTAGCGCGCGTGGCTGAACACGATCGCGCCTTGAGCGAGCGTGGCGGCGGTGGTGGCGGCGGGCACGCAGGCGAGCGCGAGCGGCGCGGCGAGCGCGAGGAAACGGCGTGGAAGCGACATGTGGATTCCCCATGGAAACGTGCGACTAGCGACTCGCATGGAACCCGCGACGCGCTCACGACGAGGTGAAAAAACTGCGCTGTCTGCTTGGGCGCCGCCTATCACGCTGAAGCATTCACCGCCGCGCGGCCATTCATCGCCGCCGCGCTATGCTTGTCGGCGAATCAGTGGAGGGCGGGACGATGGCCACCGGGTGGGCGGGCGACGGCGCGGTGCAGGACCAGATCGACGCGACGGTGAACGACGCGATCCAGCGCGCGCGCAGCCAGCTGCCGCGCGGACCGAGCCTGCGCCATTGCGAGGAGTGCGACGCGCCGATTCCCGAGGCGCGGCGCAAGGCCGTGCCGGGCGTGCGCCTGTGCATCGCCTGCCAGGAGGCGCAGGACCGCGCGCAGGCCGCGCACAGCGGCTACAACCGCCGCGGCAGCAAGGACAGCCAGCTGCGCTGAGCGCCGCTCAGGCGAGGGTGGCCAGGCGCTGGCCCAGCCGCACCGGCGTTTCCGCGGCGAGTCCCGGCGCGAGCGCGGCGACGCCGCGCGGCAGCAGCACGATCACGGTCGAACCGTAGTTGAAGCGCGCCATCTCGGCGAAGCGCTCGAGGGTGATCGCGGCGCCGCGGTAGTCCTTCACCGTCACCGCGCGGCCGTACCGCGGGATCTCGATGCCGCTCCACACGGTTTCCACGCCGGACACCAGCAGCGCGCCGACCATCACCACCGCCATCGGTCCGAAGCTCGTCTCGAAATGGCACACCAGCCGTTCGTTGCGCGCGAACAGCCGCGGCACCGCGCGCACCGCCGCGGGACCGACGCTGAACAGGCGGCCGGGCACGTGCACGGTTTCCAGCAGGCGACCCGTCCATGGCATGTGCACGCGGTGGTAGTCCCGTGGCGACAGGTAGACGGTGGCGAACAGGCCGTCGGCGTAGGGTTGCGCCGCGTCCTCGTCGGCGAGCAGTTCGGCGGCGGTGAACGACTGGCCCTTGGCCTGGAAGATGCGGCCGCCCTCGATCGCGCCGCACTGGCTGATGCGGCCGTCGGCGGGCATCAGCAGCGCGCGTGGATCGGGGTCGGCGGCGCGCACGCCTTCACGCAACGAGCGGGTGAAGAAGGCATTGAAACTGTCGTAGGCGCGCGGGTCGGATTGCGCGGCCTCCTCGAGGTCGACCCCGAACCTGCGGACGACCGTGTCGATCAGCCAGCGGCTGATCCGCGGGTGCTTCGAGTAGGCCAGGCGCCGTGCCAGCGAGGACAGCAGGCGGTGCGGCAGCACATGGGTGAGTTGCGTCGTCAGGTCCACGGGCGGCGCGTCGGCGAAGGGGCCGCCATTGTGCGGGGTTCGCGCGTAGGCGCAAGGCGACCGCGGGCGCCACCCGCGGCGCCCCTCAGAAATCCATGAACAGCCCGCCGTTGACCGGCAGGTTGGCGCCGGTGATGAAGCCGGCGTCGTCGGCGGCGAGGAACAGCACGGCGCGGGCGATGTCCTCCGGCTGGCCGAGCCGGCCGACCGGCACCTTCTCGACGATGCCGGCGCGGATGTCCTCCGGGATCGCCATCACCATCGCCGTCTCGCAGTAGCCGGGCGACACCGAGTTGACCGTCACCCCCTTGCGCGCCACTTCGCGCGCCAGCGCCATGGTGAAGCCGTGCATGCCGGCCTTGGCGGCGGAGTAGTTGGTCTGCCCGAACTGGCCGGTCTGGCCGTTCACCGAGCTGATGTTGACGATCCGGCCGAAGCCGCGCGCGACCATGCCGTCGATCGCGGCGCGGGTGAGGTTGAACACGCCGTCCAGGTTCACCGACAGCACCGCGTCCCACTGCGCCTTGTCCATCTTGCGCAGGGTACCGTCGCGGGTGATGCCGGCGGCGTTGACCAGGATGTCGAGCGCGCCGTGGCGTGCCTCGGTCTCGCGCACGAGCGCGCCGCAGGCATCGAAGCCGGTGACGTCCAACGCCGCGAACTCGATGCCTGACCCCGCGGTGGCGGCGTGGAATTCCGCCTCGCGCCGCGCATCCGGCAGGTCGGCGGCGATCACCTTCGCCCCGGCGCGGGCCAGCGCGATGCAGATCGCGCGCCCAAGCCCGCCCATGCCGCCGCTGACGACGGCGACGCGCTGCTGCCCCGCCATCTAGCCGCCGCGGCTCTTGTTGCCGCCGGGCGCCTTGTCCCGCGGCGGGGTACTGCCGTTGCCCATCGCGCCGGCGAGATTCTGCTGGAACTCGTTCCAGGCCTGCAGGTTGCGCTCGGTGAGCTGGTTCATCAGCGTCCACGGTGTCTGCCCGAGCAGGCCGCCCATCTGCTGGCGGAACTGCTGCTGCTGGTCCAGGAACACCTGCATCGAGCGCTCGAGGTAGTTGCCCATGAAGCCCTGCAGCGAATCGCCGTAGAAGCGGATCAGCTGGCTGAGCATGCGGGTGGACAGCATCGGTTCGCCGTCCTGCTCGTGCTCGGCGATGATCTGCAGCAGCACCTGCCGGGTCAGGTCGTCGCCCGTCTTGGCGTCGCGCACCTCGAACTCGACGCCGTCCACGATCAGCTGGCGGACGTCCTCGATGGTGATGTAGCTCGAGATCTGGGTGTCGTAGAGGCGACGGTTGGGATACTTCTTGATGACGCGGGCCATGCGCGTTTTCCCCCGGGCAGGCCCGAAGCATGGCGCATCGCGCGCACCGCTTGCAACCCGAACTGTCAAGCCCCGCAGGTCACCCGGACGGGGCGTGACCGCGATCGCAGTCAGCCGGCGGTCAGCCGCGAGGGCATGGCCGGGTCACCAGCCCATGTACTGGCCGCCGTTCGCGGCGAGGTTGGCGCCGGTGATCCAGCCGGCCTCGTCGGGGATGAAGAAGGCGACCGCGTAGGCGATCTCCTCCGGCGCGCCGAGCCGCCCGGTCGGGATCTGGGCGATGATCTTGTTGCGCACGTCCTCCGGCACCGCCATCACCATGTCGGTGGCGATGTAGCCGGGCGAGACGGTGTTGACGGTGATCCCGAAGCGCGCGTTCTCCTGCGCCAGCGAGATGGTGAAGCCGTGCATGCCGGCCTTGGCCGCGGCGTAGTTGGCCTGGCCGTACTGGCCCTTCTGCCCGTTGATCGAGCTGATCTGGATGATCCGCCCCCACTTGCGCGCGCGCATGCCCTCGATCACCGGGCGGGTGACGTTGAAGACCGAGTTGAGGTTGGTGTCGATGACCTCGCGCCACTGCTGCGCGGTCATCTTGTGGAAGGTGGTGTCGCGGGTGATGCCGGCGTTGTTGACCAGGATGTCGACCGGACCGAGCTCGGCCTCGACCGCGCGCACCATCGCCTCGGCGCTGTCGGGCGAGGACACGTCGCCCGGTGCCAGCGCGACCTCGACGCCCTGGGCGCGCAGCTTGTCCTGCCAGGCGCGCGCCTTGTCGGCGTTGCGGTAGTTGGTGGCGACCCGGTGGCCGAGGGCGGCCAGCCGGCGGCAGATCGCGGTGCCGATGCCGCCGGTGCCGCCGGTGACGAGCGCGACGCGTGGTTCCATTCCGCAGCCTCCCCATCCGCCGCGCCATGCGGCGTCCTCGCCACTCTAGCCGGTCGCGCCATCCTCGGCAGGCCGCATTGCAGCATCGTGACCGGGCGCGCGGCGCGGCCCGCGCGGAATGCGCGACGGGTCGAAGGCGGCGGCCGCGGCCTGCAGCGCGGCGTCCACCGAACCGCTCCGCGCCAGCGCGGCCGCCGGCTGCCCGATCGCGGCCCAGGCCGCGCGGAGCGCGGGCAGGGGATCGGCCGGATCCACCGGCAGCGCCGCCAGCGACTTCGACAGTTTGCGGCCCTGCGCGTCCAGCACCAGCGGCAGGTGCGCGTAGGCCGGCGTCGGCGCCCCGAGCGCGCGCTGCAGCAGGACCTGGCGCGGGGTCGAATCCAGCAGGTCGGCGCCGCGCACGACCTCGGTGATGCCCTGCGCGGCGTCGTCCACCACCACCGCGAGCTGGTAGGCCCAGGGGCCGTCCGCGCGGCGCAGGACGAAGTCGCCCACCTCGGTGGCGATGTCCTGGACGACGTGTCCCTGGATCGCGTCGTCGAACGCCACCCGCGCGTCCGCCGGCACCCGGAAGCGGATCGCCGGGTCCTCGCGCAGGCCGCCGACGCAGGCGTGGTGGACGCCCGCGGTCGCCGCCAGCGCGGCGCGGCTGCAGTGGCAG
>DASRZN010000231.1:0-6115 GCA_035686325.1 Lysobacteraceae bacterium | reverse complement strand
TCGAACCTGTGACCCCTACCATGTCAAGGTAGTGCTCTACCGCTGAGCTAACCGCCCGACGACCCCGCAAGGGCCGCGCAGTTTAGCGTGCAAGGGCGCCCTGCGACAACCGACTCCTAGGCCCCCAGGCTCGCCTCCTTCAGCCGCCGGATCTGGTCGCGCACCCGTGCCGCGTCCTCGAACTCGAGGTCGCGGGCGTGCTGGTACATCTTCTGCTCGAGTTCCCTGATCCGCGCGGCGGCCTGCGCGGGCGACAGGCGGGCGTAGTCTTCGCCGGGCTCGGCCACGCGGCGGCCCTTGCCGCGCCCTTTCACTGTGCCCGGCTCGTCGCGCGCGCCTTCCATGACGTCCATCACCGCACGGCTGACGCTCTGCGGCGTGATCCCGTGCGCGGCGTTGTATTCGACCTGCTTCTGGCGGCGACGATCGGTTTCCTCCAGCGCGGCCTTCATCGAGCGGGTCACCGTGTCGGCGTACAGGATGGCCTTGCCGCGCAGGTTGCGCGCGGCGCGGCCGATGGTCTGGATCAGCGAGCCGGTCGAGCGCAGGAACCCTTCCTTGTCGGCGTCGAGGATCGCCACCAGCGACACCTCGGGCATGTCCAGGCCCTCGCGCAGCAGATTGATGCCGACCAGGACGTCGAACTTGCCCAGGCGCAGGTCGCGGATGATCTCCACGCGCTCGACCGTGTCGATGTCCGAGTGCAGGTAGCGCACCCGCACGCCGTGGTCACCGAGGTATTCGGTCAGGTTCTCGGCCATGCGCTTGGTGAGGGTGGTGACCAGCACGCGATCGCCCATCGCGGTGCGCTTGTTGATCTCGCCGAGCAGGTCGTCGACCTGGGTCGCGACCGGACGGATCTCCACCTCGGGATCCACCAGGCCGGTCGGGCGCACCACCAGTTCGGTGATCTCGCCGGCGGACTCGCGCAGTTCGTACGGGCCCGGCGTCGCCGACACGAAGATCGCGCGCGGCGCCCTGCCCTCCCACTCCTCGAACTTCAGCGGCCTGTTGTCCAGCGCCGACGGCAGGCGGAAGCCGAACTCCACCAGCGTCTCCTTGCGCGAGCGGTCGCCCTTGAACATCGCGCCGATCTGCGGGACGGTGACGTGCGACTCGTCCACCACCAGCAGCGCGTCCGGCGGCAGGTAGTCGAACAGGCACGGCGGCGGCTCGCCGGGCATGTAGCCGGTCAGGTGCCGCGAGTAGTTCTCGATGCCGTTGCAGTAGCCGACCTCGGCCAGCATCTCCAGGTCGAACTGGGTGCGTTGCGCGAGGCGCTGCGCTTCGACCAGCTTGTTCTGCGCGTACAGCTGCTCCAGCCGCTCCTTCAGCTCGACCTTGATCGTCTCCACCGCGTCGAGCACGGTGCGCCGGCTGGTGACGTAGTGCGAGCCGGGGTAGATGGTGTAGCGCGGCAGCTTGCGCAGGGTCTCGCCGGTGAGCGGGTCGAACAACGTCAGGTTCTCGATCTCGCCGTCGAACAGCTCGATCCGCAGCGCCTCGGCGTCGGATTCGGCCGGGTGCACGTCGATCACCTCGCCGCGCACCCGGTAGGTACCGCGGGTGAGGTCCATCTCGTTGCGGGTGTACTGCATCTCGGTCAGGCGGCGGATCAGCTCGCGCTGGTCGATGCGCTCGTTGCGCACCATGTGCAGCACCATCTTGTGGTACTCGCCGGGGTCGCCGAGGCCGTAGATCGCCGAGACGGTGCACACGATGATCGCGTCACGCCGCTCCAGCAGCGCCTTGGTCGCCGACAGGCGCATCTGCTCGATGTGCTCGTTCACCGAGCTGTCCTTCTCGATGTAGGTGTCGGAAGACGGGACGTACGCCTCGGGTTGGTAGTAGTCGTAGTAGCTGACGAAGTACTCGACCGCGTTGTGCGGGAAGAACGCCTTGAACTCGCCATACAGCTGCGCCGCCAGAGTCTTGTTCGGCGCCATCACCAGGGTCGGCTTCTGCACGCGCTGGACGACGTTGGCGATCGTGTAGGTCTTGCCCGAGCCGGTGACGCCGAGCAGGGTCTGCTTGGCCAGCCCGGCCTCGAACCCCGCGCTCAGCTTCTCGATCGCCTGCGGCTGGTCGCCCGCGGGCGAATACGGGGCGACGAGCTGGAAGCCGGCGGGATGGATGGCGTCGTTCATGCGGTGGCGGGGAAGGCGAAGGGGCGATCGGCCAGTATCGCGAAGATGGGGGCGATGCGGCGTTTTCCTACACGGCGGCGGGCACCGGACCGATTCGGACAGCGCGCCCGGGCCGCCTAGCCTGCGACGGTTCCCGGACGAACGGAGTATCGACATGAAGTCGCCTGCCGCTGGATGCCGTGGATTCACCCTGATCGAAGTGCTCATCGCGCTGGCCGTGCTCGCGCTGCTGGCCGGCGTGGCCGTGCCGGCCTGGTCCGGCGCCAGCGCCGCCGCGCACGCGGGGGCGGCGCAGTCCAGCCTGCTGGGCTCGTTGACCCGCGCCATCGGCCATGCCGCCATCGCCGGCAGCGAGGTCGTGCTGTGCCCCGGCGATGCGGGCGGGTGCCGGGACAGCTACGACTGGAGCGGCGGCTGGGTGGCGTTCGCCGACCCGGATGGCGATGGCGTTCGCGATCCCGGCGAGCCCGTCCTGCAGACCCAACCCGCCCTCGCCGCCGGCATCCACCTGCGCTCGACCAGGGGGCGTCGGCGGCTGGTGTTCCAGCCCAACGGCGGCAACGCCGGGTCCAACGTCACCTTCACCCTGTGCGACGGCCGCGGTGCGGGGCGGGCCCAGGCGCTGGTGCTGGCGAACGACGGCCGGCTGCATGCTTCGCCGGCGAAGCCGGCGGCCGCGGCGGCGTGCATGCAGGGCCTGTGAAGGCAAAAAAAGGGCCTGCGATCGCTCGCAGGCCCTTGCTGTCTGGCGCCCGAAGTTGGACTCGAACCAACGACCCCCTGATTAACAGTCAAGTGCTCTAACCGGCTGAGCTATTCGGGCGGGGCCGCATATGATGCCGGCGCCGCCGGCCTCGGTCAATTCCGCCGGCCTGAAAAGACGGAGGCCCGCACCAGGCGGGCCTCCGCGCGTTTCGCGCCGGATCAGAAGTTCGGCGGGCCGGCTTGGGACGGGCAGCTCACGTAGGTGTTCGACCAGTTGTTGACGGTGAACGAGTTGCCCTGCTTGTCGCAGGTCAGGGTCTGGTTGGACCCCGGATAGTTCGACGGGCACAGGTAAGTCGGACCGCTCAGCGCCGCGGTGATCTCGTCGCCCGCGTCGACCGTGCTGACGCTCACCTCGGTGTACTCGCCCGAGGGAATGCCGCCGATGGCGTTCGGGTTGTAGACCGCCGCGGTGCCGAACGTCGCCGACCCGTTGGTCGAAGTGAAGCCGGTCACGTCGTACACCGTCCGGTACGGCATCTCGCCGCGGCCCGCGCTGGTGGTGTTGGTGTTGTTGCCCTGCTGGTACGAACAGGTCAGGCCGGTGACCGAGTCCGTGCCGGACGTGTTGTAGTTGCCCACCCGCACCGTCATGGCCGAAGGCAGGGACTCGCCGGTGGACGTCGTGCAATCGACCGGGTTGGTGGTTCCGCTCACGCCGCACGGCGTGTTGCCGCTGCCGGACGGATGGGTGAAGCCCAACTGGCGCGGACTGGACACGTTGATGGCGTAGTTCGTGGTGCCGAACCGGAAGATCCCGCCCGGTTCGCCCGACGAGGTGCCGTTGATGCGCAGCGGCTGGATCGCCGTCAACGCGCCCGCGGTGTCGTCCGGATCGATGTCGCCGGCGATCGCGATACCGGAGTTCGAGGCGCTCGCGCGCGCGACGGCGTTCGTGACCTGGCCATCGGTCGGACTGGTGCCCGGCGTGACCTTGCCGCGGACCGGATCGGCGAAGCTGGTCGAGGTGTCGAAATCCGAGTTGGTGACCACGATCTGGCTGCCGGACAGCGGGGTCCACTCCGCCAGTTCCGTCAGGTTGATCGAGGTGAACGGCAGGGCGCGCAGGGCGCAGTCGCGCAACTCGGTCGCGGTCGGCGGATTGCCGCCGGTCCCCTCGCAGTTGGTCTTGGCATCGTTCAGCGCGTCGACCGCCTCCGGTTCGAGGTAGTCGATGTACAGGCCGCGCGAATGCAGCCAGCGCAACCCGCTGGACGGATTGAAGTTCGCCTCGGGCCGCGGCGTCTGGACGTTCTGCACCGCCGCGTAGGTGGCCGGAGCCGGGTTGGCGCGGTCGTTGTACTGCGCCGCCGTCCCCGACGTGGGCACCCGGTAGCGCTGGTCGAGGTAGGCGAGGACGAAGTTCTGGTAGCCGGTGACCGCGGTGGAACTCGGCGCCGGGTTCGACCCGTTGGACGCCGTGTCCAGCAGGTTCATGTAGTCGTCGGAGAGGTCGGCGGCGACGTCGAAGATGCCGTCGACTCGGATAAGCCGGCAGGCCTCGAGGTAGTTGTCGTTGGCGCCGGCCACGACCAGCGAGCCGTTCTGCATCTTGTAATGCGTGTGGACCGAGCGGCGCGGCGAGAACTTGGCGCCGGTGACGCCGGAGGGGTCGTGGTGGTCGCGGCAGCAGGCGTCGCAGTACCGGCTCTGGGTCACGCCGTTGGCCGCGCGCGCGGGCGCCGCCGAGGTGGAGCGCGCCGGCGGCACGTAGCGCAGGCCGTTCCAGTAGGTCGGCCGGTAGCCCATTTCGGTGGTGGTCGCGCTGGTGCAGGTGCAGCCGACGACGGTGGTCTCGACCTTGGCTTGGGCCAGGGCCTTGCCGCCCGAGAGCGCCGAGTAGGTCAGCACGTCGAAGCGCGTCTCGATGGTGTCGTCGCCGCTGCGCGCCTGGACGACGGGCTTCGGGTTGGTCGCCGCGGTCTCCGATCCGTCGCCGACCGCGATCGGGATGACGCCGGTTTCGGTGCTGGGATCGAAGATGATGACCTTCGGGCCGCGCGCGCGGCCGCCGACGCTGCGCTGGTTGCGCGCGGAGTCGACCGGATCCAGCGCCGCGATCGCGTCTTCCAGCTTGATCGCGCGCTGCTGGCCGGCGGCGTCGGTCCAGCCGACGGTGACGCTGACCACCTTGTATTCGCTGTTCTGCGCGTAGGCCGTGGGGCTGAGCGCGCCGGTGTCCGACGCGACGGTCGAATAGGTGGTGCTGGGCACCCCGCTCACGACCGGCAGCGCGTAGCGGGTCACCGTCCAGCTGCGGGTGAAGTTGGTGCCGCCGAGGTTGCCGCTCACCCCGCCCAGGCTGCCCGAGAAGTCGCCGGTGCCCGCATTGGTGTTGTTGATCGCTTCCGACCCGGAACTGTCGGTCAGCGCGTAGTAGCCGCCGAGCGACTGGAAGCTGCGCATCTGCTCGAGCTTGTCCTTGGCGAGCGCCAGCGCCACCGACTGCGCGCGCGCGTCGGTGGACGACTTGATCAGGTTGGACTGCAGCGCGGCCAGGGCGAGGATGCCGAACGACAGCACCACCACCGCGATGAGCACTTCGATCAGGCTGAAGCCGTTCGCCTGGCCGGGGAAGGTTGTCCGCTTCATGGGCATGTCCTCAGATTCCCGACTGGCTGTCGAGCCAGCTGCCCGACACCTTGCCGAACCGCACGCCGGCGGGGATCGGCCCGCCCGGATTGCCGCCGACCGCGGTGTTGTCGTAGATCAGGTCGATGCTGCCCGTGAGGTCGACGCTGCCCTCGACCACCAGCGAGCCGACGATCTTCACGTTGCCGCTGCCCTTCACCCGCACGGCGGTGCTTTCCGGCGTGTCGTTGCGGGCGAACAGCATGCCGTAGAAGTCCACGTTGCCGTTGATCTTGACCTCGCCATCGACGACGACCACGACCGAGGCCGTCGGCGAGCCGATGTCGTGCAGGTCGCAGTTGCCGTAGACGTAGAAGATGCCGGTGGAGCCCGTGCCGAGCGAACTGCAGTCCGCCAGCACCGTCGCGTTGAAGTCGTTCACCAGCGCGGCGACCGCGCAGTTCGTCAGCTTCGCGGTGGGCACGCCCGACGACGCCGAGACCGAGCAGGTCTCGTTCACCGTGGTGCCGTTCTCGTTGACCACGTAATCGACGTCGAAGATGTATTCGAACAGCGAATCGTCGCTCGGGTCGTTGTCGTCGTCCTTCGGCGAGGCGCCGCCGTGCTGCGCG
>DASRZN010000230.1:0-5415 GCA_035686325.1 Lysobacteraceae bacterium | reverse complement strand
GCGCGCTGTACGGCTTCCCGGCGGTGGTCGGCGACGCCGCGCGCGGCTTCGACGACCATGCCTTCGCGCTGCAGCTGCTGGAGGAAGAACAGGTGCTGATCGTGCCCGGCTCGAGCTTCAACATCCCGTACCGCAACCACTTCCGGGTCACCCTGCTGCCGGAGGCGCCGGTGCTGCGCGAGGTGTTTGCGCGCATCGACCGCGTGCTCGCGCGGCGCGCCGCGACCGCCACCCGCGCGGTGGCCTGAGCGATGACGGACGCGGCGCTGTCGTACCTCGCGCTGGGCGACAGCTACACGATCGGCGAAGGCGTGGCGGAGGACGCGCGCTGGCCGGCGCGGCTGGCGACGGAGTTGCGCCGGGTGCGCGTGCCGCTGGCCGAGCCGCGCATCCTCGCGCGCACCGGCTGGACCACCGACGAGCTGTCGGCGGCGATGGACGCGGAGGAGCCGCTCGGCCAGTGGGACTTCGTGTCGCTGCTGATCGGCGTCAACAACCAGTACCGCGGGCGGCCGGTGGAGGAGTACGCGCGCGCGTTCGCTGCGCTGCTGGCGCGCGCGCTCAAGCTCGCCGGCGGCCGCGCCGACCGGGTGCTGGTGCTGTCGATCCCGGACTGGGGCGTGACCCCGTTCGCCGCCGCCGAAGGCCGCGACCGCGCGCGCATCGCCCAGGAACTGGATGCCTACAACGCCGCCGCGCGCGCGACCTGCGCGCTGCGCCAGGTCGCCTTCGTCGACATCACCGGGGTCTCGCGCGCGCTCGGCGGCGCGCCGTCGATGCTCGCCGCCGACGGCCTGCATCCGTCCGCGGCGATGCACGCCGAATGGGCGGCGCTGGCGCTGCCGGTCGCGCGCAGGCTACTGCAGTGAGCGACGGCCGCGCGCTCGACCGCGCCAGCGCCGCGCGGATCGCCGCGGCGTACAAGCCGGCGCGCTGGTTCGGCAACCGCTGGAACTACTTCTACAGCCGCGCCAAGCTGGCCAGCGACCCGCTGTATCCGGCCGTCGCCGACGCGCTGCGCGGCACCAGCGCGCCGCTGCTGGATCTCGGCTGCGGCATCGGCCTGCTGGTGCTGGCGTTGCGCGACGCCGGCATCGGCGTGGCGTACCGCGGGGTGGACTTCGACGCCGCCAAGATCGCCCAGGCGCGGCGCGCCACGCAGCTCGCCGGCAGCGCGGACGCGCGCTTCGACGTCGTCGACCTCGCCGCCGGCGCCGGGTATCCGCGGCACCGGGGCAGCGTCGCCCTCCTCGACGTGCTGCAGTACCTGCCGCCGGACGCGCAGGCGCGCCTGCTGGACGCCGCGATCGGCATGCTGTCGGCCGACGGCGTGCTGGTGATCCGCAGCGGACTCGACGACGGCGGCGCCCGCATCCGCACCACCGGTGCCTTCGACCGCTTGGCCGCGCGCCTGGGCTGGATGAAGTCGCCGCCGCTGTGCTACCCGCGCGAGGACGAACTGCGCGCGCGCCTGGATGCCGCCGGCCTGCAGAGTCGCTTCAGCCCGCTGCGCGGCAACACGCCGTTCAACAACTACCTGATCGTGGCCCGCCGCGCGCCGTAACCGCTTCTGCTCCCTCCCCCGCTCAGCGGGGGAGGGTTGGGGTGAGGACGCTCTTAAATCGCGTACCCGAACTGCTGCCGGAACTGCCCCGCGAACTCCGCCCAGGTGAACCGCTGGTTCTGCGTCCCGGGGTACTCCACCTTCAGCGCGCCCATCAGCGACGCCATCCGCCCGCAGGTCGCGAGCTCGTCGCCGCGCATCAGGCCGAAGATCAGGCCGGCGCGGTAGGCGTCGCCGCAGCCGGTCGGGTCGGTGATCCGGCGTTCGTGCGCCGGCGGGATCTCCAGGGTCTCGCCGCCGGTATGGATCAGCGAGCCGCGCGGGCCCTGGGTCGTGATGTAGGCCTTGACCTTGGACGCGATCGTCGCCGCGTCCCAGCCGCTGCGCTCCTGCAGCAAATTCGACTCGTAGTCGTTGACGACCACGTAGTCGGCCAGCTCGATGAAGTGGCGGAACTCCTCGCCGCTGAACAGCGGCATCGCCTGGCCCGGGTCGAAGATGAAGGGGATGCCGCTGGCGGCGAACTCCTCCGCGTTCTGCAGCATGCCCTCGCGCCCGTCCGGGCTGACGATGCCGAAGGTGACGCCGGCCACGTCGCGCACGTGGTTCTCGTGGCTGCGCATCATCGCGCCCGGGTGGAAGGCGGTGATCTGGTTGTTGTCGTGGTCGGTGGTGATGAAGGCCTGGGGCGTGAACAGCTCCGGGATCTCCTTGACCTGGTCCAGGCGGATGCCCTGGGCCTGGAACCACTCCCGGTACGGGCCGAAGTCCTGGCCGACGGTCGCCATCGGCACCGGGTCGCCGCCCAGCAGCTTGAGGTTGTAGGCGATGTTGCCCGCGCAGCCGCCGAACTCGCGGCGCATCCGCGGCACCAGGAAGGACACGTTGAGGATGTGCACCTTGTCCGGGAGGATGTGGTTCTTGAACTGGTCCGGGAACACCATGATGGTGTCGTAGGCCAGGGAACCGCAGATCAGTGCCGACATGGTGCAGGACTCGGGGCGTGCCAAAAGGCGGCTAGGGTAGCGGCTGGGGGCGGGCGGGGCCAGTTTGGGCGGCGGCGCGTGGCCCGCTGTTCCCCTCCCCGCTTGCGGGGGAGGGTTGGGGTGGGGGCAGCGTGGGAGCGGGCGGAGCAGGGTCCGCTCCACGCCGCGGCTGAATCGCCGACCGCCGCCACGACCCGCGTGTTTTGTGGCCTGCGTCGCCCCGGCCGTTGTTGTGCCCCCCGGGGGGCGTTGCTAGGCTAGCCAATCCCCCGCATTCCCCCTGCGCGCCCCGGTTTTCCTGCCGCCGGAGCCGCTCCGCACCCTGACGGACACCTGCGCCCGATGTTCAAGAAGTTCCGCGGCATGTTCTCCAACGACCTGTCGATCGACCTCGGCACGGCCAACACCCTCATCTACGTCCGCGGCCAGGGCATCGTGCTGAACGAGCCGTCGGTGGTCGCGGTGCGCCAGGACCGGCTGATCGGCAACCAGCGCTCGGTCGCCGCGGTCGGCGCGGAGGCCAAGCAGATGCTCGGCCGCACCCCCGGCCACATCACCACGATCCGGCCGATGAAGGACGGCGTCATCGCCGACTTCACCTACACCGAGGAGATGCTCAAGCACTTCATCCGCAAGGTGCACAAGTCGCGGATGCTGCGGCCGAGCCCCCGGGTGCTGGTGTGCGTGCCCGCCGGCAGCACCCAGGTCGAGCGCCGCGCGATCAAGGAGTCGGCCGAGGAAGCGGGCGCGCGCGAGGTGTTCCTGATCGAGGAGCCGATGGCCGCCGCGATCGGCGCCGGCATGCCGGTCACCGAGGCGCGCGGCTCGATGGTGGTGGACATCGGCGGCGGCACCACCGAGGTCGCGGTGATCGCGCTCAACGGCATCGTCTACTCGCAGTCGGTGCGCATCGGCGGCGACCGCTTCGACGAGGCGATCATCGCCTACGTCCGCCGCCACCACGGCATGCTGATCGGCGACGCCACCGCCGAGCGGATCAAGCTCGAGATCGGCTGCGCCTACCAGCAGCAGCACGTGCGCGAGATCGAGGTCTCCGGTCGCCACCTCGCCGAGGGCGTGCCGAAGATGATCACCATCAACTCCAACGACGTGCTGGACGCGCTGCACGAGCCGCTGTCGGGCATCGTGGCCGCGGTCAGGCAGGCGCTGGAGCAGACCCCGCCGGAACTGTGCGCCGACGTCGCCGAGCGCGGCATCGTGCTGACCGGCGGCGGCGGACTGCTGCGCGACCTCGACCGCCTGCTGAGCGAGGAGACCGGCCTGCACGTGCAGGTGGCCGACGATCCGCTGACCTGCGTGGCGCGTGGCGGCGGCCGTGCGCTGGAGCTGGTGGACATGCACGGCAACGAGTTCTTCGCGCCGGAGTGACCTTGTTCGGAGATGGGCCCTCCATGGCCCACTCCGAAGCGCCGGGCAAGAAGCGTGGTTCTTGCCCGGCGCCGCAAATGGCTTCGCCATTTGCGTTGATCCATCCATGGATCAAGTCCACGCGCCCCTGCGACGCTTTCGCGGCCAAAAACGACCCGACACGCTGACGTGCCTGCCTACACCAGCGCTCCCGCACCCAAGCCCGGCGACGTCGCCGGCACCCTGCGGTTGCTGGCGTTCCTGGCGCTCGCGGTCGCGCTGATCGTGCTCGACCACCGCGGCGGCTGGCTGGCGCAGCTGCGCGCGCGCAGCGAGGTGGTGGTGCAGCCCCTGTGGTGGCTGGCCGGGCTGCCGGGCCGCGTCGGCGAGGACCTGCGCGACAACGCCACCACTCGCAGCCAGCTCGCCCACGAGAACCGCGTGCTGCGCAACGCGCTGCTGATCAGCGGCGCGCGGCTGGCGCGGCTGCAGGCGGCGGCGGCGGAGAACGCGCGCCTGCGCGGCCTGCTGGCGGCGGCGCAGCGCGGCGGCCTGGACGTGCAGCTGGCACCGATCCTGGACATCGACCTCGACCCGGTGCGCCAGCGCCTGGTGCTCGCCGCCGGCGCGCGCGACGGTGTCGTGACCGGGCAGACCGTGATCGACGCCGGCGGCCTGGTCGGCCAGATCATCGCGGTGTCGCCGCGCAGCGCGACCGTGCTGCTGCTCACCGATCCCGACCACGCGGTGCCGGTGGTGGTCGCGCGCACCGGCGTGCGCCTGGTCGCCTACGGCGAGGGACGCAGCGACCAGCTGCGGCTGGCCAACATCCCGCTGTCCAGCGACATCAAGGTCGGCGACGTGCTGGTGACCTCCGGCCTCGGTGGCCGCTTCCCGGCCGGCTTCCCGGTCGGCAGCGTGGTCGCGCTGCGCCCGGACGACAGCCGCGCGTTCCTGATCGGCGACCTCAAGCCGGCGGCGCAGCTGGACCGCGGCAAGGACGTGCTGCTGCTGCGCGATCGCGTGCCCGACGCCGCCACCGCGCCGGCGCCCGCCGCGGCGCAACCGGCGGATGCGCAAGGCGCGACCGCGCAGCCTGCAAAACGCACCGACGCCGCGCCGCCGCGTCGCCCGCCGCCTGGAGCCCCGCGATGAGCCGCGCCCGCAGCCAGTGGCCGCTGCCGCTCAGCGTGCTCGCCGCGCTGATGCTCGGCCTGCTGCCGCTGACCCCGCTGCTGCAGCCGCTGCGCCCCTACTGGCTGGCGCTGGTGGTGGCGTACTGGGTGCTGGAGGACCCGGAGCGGCTCGGCCTCGGCTTCGCCTTCGCGATGGGCGTGCTCGCCGACCTCGCGTTCGGCTCGCTGCTCGGCGAGCAGGCGCTGCGGCTGACCATCATGGCCTTCATCCTGCAGCGCTTCCGCGCGCGCATGCGCTTCTTCCCGCTGTGGCAGCAGGCGCTGGCGATCGGCGGCCTGCTGCTCAACGACCGCGTGGTCA
>DASRZN010000229.1:0-3709 GCA_035686325.1 Lysobacteraceae bacterium | reverse complement strand
GACGTCGCTGAGGTCGACGCTGACGCGCATGGCGGGATGCAGCGCGAGGAACTCCGGCAGCAGCGGCGAGATGTAGAGGCGGCCGAAGGTGGACGGCATCGTGACGCGCAGGGTGCCGGCGACGCCGCTGCCGGCCCGCCGCAGCCCGTCCGCCAGGGCCTCGAGGTCCTCGACCAGCACCCGCCCCTGCTCGGCCAGCAGCAGGCCTTCGGGCGTGGGATGCAGCCGGCGGGTGGTGCGATGCAGGAGGCGCACGCCGAGCTCGCGTTCCAGCCGCTTGAGCCGCTGGCTGGCGACGGCGACCGAGAGATCCAGCGTGCGCGCCGCGGCGCTGATCGAGCCCAGGTCCAGCACGCGCAGGAACAGCGCGATGTCGCCGATGCGGTCCATTTCTCAAGTGCGCGTTGAAAGTGCTTGCGGATTTTCGCTGTTTCTGGCGAGGGCGCAACGCCGCAGACTGCCGCCCTTCCCGCTTTTCCAGGAATTTGCGATGGACACCCGCTTTCTCGGCGCGTCCGGCTTCAAGGTGCCGGCACTCGGCTTCGGCGCCGGCACCTTCGGCGGCAAGGGGCCGCTGTTCTCCGCGTGGGGCAGCAGCGACGTCGCCGAGGCGACGCGGATGGTGGACCTCTGCCTCGCGGCGGGGGTGAACCTGTTCGACACGGCCGACGTCTATTCCGACGGCGCGTCCGAAACCATCCTCGGCGCCGCCATCCGCGGCCGCCGCGACCAGGTCATCCTCTCGACCAAGCTCACGCTGCGGGCGGGCGACGGTCCCAACGACGTCGGCGCGTCGCGCCACCACCTGCTGCGCGGCGTGGAACGCGCCCTCGCCCGGCTCGGCACCGACTACATCGACCTGCTGCAGCTGCACCACTTCGACGCGCGGACGCCGGTCGACCAGGTCATGGCCACGCTCGACGAGCTGGTGCGCGCCGGCAAGGTGCGCTACCTCGGCGCGTCGAACTTTTCCGGCTGGCAGCTGATGAAGTCGCAGGCCGCCGCCGACCGCCACGGGCGCGAGCGCTTCGTCGCCCACCAGACCTACTACTCGCTGATCGGTCGCGACTACGAATGGGAGCTGATGCCGCTGGGCGCGGACCAGGGCGTCGGCGCGGTGGTGTGGAGCCCGCTCGGCTGGGGCCGGCTGACCGGCCGGATCCGCCGCGGCGAGCCGCTGCCGGCGGGCAGCCGCCTGCACGAGACCGCGGGCTTCGCGCCGCCGGTGGACCAGGAGCGCCTGTACCGCGTGGTCGACGCGCTCGAGGCGGTCGCCGCCGACACCGGCAAGTCCATCCCGCAGGTCGCGTTGAACTGGCTGCTGCAGCGGCCGACGGTGTCCACCGTGCTGATCGGCGCGCGCAACGAAGCGCAGCTGCGCGACAACCTCGGCGCGGTCGGCTGGTCGCTGGACGCGGCGCACATGCGGCGGCTCGACGAAGCGAGCCGGACCACGCCGCCCTATCCCTACTACCCGTACTGGAACGGGCAGTTCGGCGAGCGCACGCCGCCGCTGGTATGAGCGCGCGGCTACGCGGCGCGCACCGCGCTCGGCGGCAGGCCGACGATGCGCTTGAAGGCGCGGCTGAAGGACGCCTCCGATTCGTAGCCCAGGCGCTCGGCGGCCACCGTCACGCGCATGCCGTCCTGCTGCATCCAGCGCCGCGCCTGGAACATCTTGACCTTGGCGACGTAGCGCGCGGGGCTTTCGCCCACGACCCGGGTGAACGAGGCGGCGAAGCGCGAACGCGACGCCCCCATCAGCCGCGCGAGCGCCGGCACGTCCCAGTTGCGCTCGGGTTCGGCGTGGATCGCGGCGATCACCCGTCCCAGCCGGGGACACTGCATCGCCGCGATCCATCCGGTGGAATCGCCGCATCCGCATTCGACCCAGGCGCGGATGACGCTGGCGGCCAGCACGTCCGCCAGGCGCGCGAGGATCCCGCAGGCGCCGATGCGGTCGAGCGCGACTTCCCGCTCCATCGCCTCCAGCAGCGCCGGCACCGCGGGATCGCGCTGGGCGAGGTCGCCCGCGTGCATGACGCCGGGCATCATCGCCAGCAGGGGATGCAGCGGATCGAGGTTGAAACGCATCGCGCCGCAGAACAGCACGCTGGCGTCGGCCGCGCCGGCGCGCTCCGGACGCGAGTCGCCGGACTGCAGCAGGTAGAGGTTGTCGGCGACGGGATTCCGCGCGAGGTCGTCCAGCGCGACCGTGGGCACGTCCGGCGCGCTCGCCATGACGTGCGCGCTTCCGCGCGGCAGCAGCACCGCGTCGCCCGGCGGCAGGAATTTCCAGTCGCTGTCCGGCGTCCGCAGCCAGGCGCCGCCGCGCGCGACGAAATGGAAGCGCGCGTCGCGCTGCGCCGGAAACGCGACCGCCCACGGCGCCTGCAGCACGCAGCGGCCGTACTCCACGCCGTCCAGGCGCAGGTCCAGCAACACGCGCGTGAGCAGGTCGCCGGACGCCGGAGGCGGCACGGCGGAGGCGCGCGGACGGGAGGAACGGTCATGCATCGCGGTCAATCCGGCATGGAAACGCCTGAATCGTACGCCTAACCTGCCGCGCCCCACCCAACCCAGGCGTTCCATGTCTTCGATCGAATGTTCCATCAGCCGCGCGGAGGCGATGCAGGCGGCCGCGTCCACCCCGGCCCGGTGGCCGGCGGTCGCATCGCTGACGCTGGGGGTGTTCAGCCTGGTCACCGCCGAGTTCCTGCCGGCGAGCCTGCTCACGCCGATGGCCGCCGACCTCGGCGTCAGCGAGGGCGCCGCCGGCCAGACCGTCACCGCCACCGCGCTCGTCGCCGCGATCGCGGCGCCGGCGCTTCCGCTGCTCACGCGCCGCCTGGATCGGCGCGCGGTGATGCTGGCGCTGACCGTCGCGTTGCTGCTGTCGCACGTGGTGGCGGTGCTGGCGTCCGATCTCGCGACGTTGCTCATGGCCCGCTTGCTGCTCGGCGTGGCGCTCGGCGGCTTCTGGTCGATGGCGCCTCCGCTGGCGGCGCGCCTGGTGCCCGAAGCGCTGCTTCCGCGCGCCATGGCCGTCCTGTTGACCGGCGTCTCCGTCGCCACCGTGTGCGCGGCACCGGTGGGCGCGTGGATGGGCGCCGCCTGGGGATGGCGCAGCGCGTTCGCGGCGGCGGGCGCGCTCGGATTGCTCACGCTGGTCGTCCAGGGCGCCACCCTGCCCGCGCTGCCGGCGAAGGCGCTGCCCGATCTGCGCACGCTGGGCCGGCTCGTGGCGCGCGCGCCGGTGGGCGTGGCGCTCCTCGTCGTGCTGCTGGTGATTGCCGGGCACTTCGCCGGATTCACGTACATCCGGCCGTTGCTGGAACAGGTGGCGCACCTGTCGATCGGCGCGATCTCCACCGTGTTGCTGGCCTACGGCATCGGCGGCTTCTTCGGCAACCTCGCAGGCGGTTACGTGGCCGGGCGCAGCGAGCGGCACGCGATCGCGCTCGGCAGCTTGGTCATCGCCGCCGTGGCCGGGGCCCTGCTGCTGGCGGGCCGGCTGCCGGGCGTCACCGTCGTCGCGGTCGTACTGTGGGGCTTCGCGTTCGGCGCGTTCCCCGTCGCGTTCCAAGTGTGGATGCTGCGCGCCGCGCCGGACCAGGCCGAAGCCGCCAGCGGCCTGCTGGTCGCCGCGTTCCAGGTCGCGATCGCCACCGGCGCGATCGGCGGCGGCCTGCTGGTCGACCACCTCGGG
>DASRZN010000228.1:0-3714 GCA_035686325.1 Lysobacteraceae bacterium | reverse complement strand
CAACCTGGCGCGCTACGCCGTCCCGGCGACGCCCGCACTGTTCCACGTGTGCTGAGGGCGACAAGGGAGGCTCGGCGGCGCCGATCGTGCGAACTCACCTCGTTGAATTCGCGACCCCCGACCAATGGCCCTCGCATTGGGTCGCGCGGCGGCGCAGACTCGAACCGTCCCGTGTCGCGGTGCGCTCCGCCGGCGCGCACCGCGCGGACCTCAACGCCGGCACATGGGAGGTATGCATGCTTACCTTCGCCAACCATCCCGCTCCCGCCCCCCTGCCCTGGCCCGAGGCGCGCCCCGACGGCCGCCGCCGCCACGCCGGTGACTGGATCCTCGACGACCACCAGGTCGAAAGCTTCGATGCGCTGCTGCACGACATCTGCCCCGTCGCGCCGCGTGTGCGCCCGGACCAGATCGCGCAGGTCGCACGCTGGCTGCTGTCGCTGCCCGCGGAACAGGCGCAGGCGGTGCTCGCCGAGCGGCTCGCCCGCGTCGACGACCTGCGCGCGCTGCTGGAGGATCCCGACTGGGACCGCGACTCGCCCGGCGCCTGCCGCCTGCGCGGCCTGCTCGGCTACTTCGACAACGACGGGCTGATCCCCAACCACGTCCCACTGCTGGGCCGGCTCGACGACGTGCTGTTGCTGGAGCTGGCGTGGCCGGCGCTGGCCGACGAGGTCGAGGACTACCTCGACTTCCGCGCCTATCGGCGCGAGGCCAGCCCGGCGGGCGATGGCCCGGCCCAGCGCCAGGCCTGGATCCGCGACCGCCTGGACGAACTCGCCTGGCAGCAGCATCGGCACCGGATCGAAGCGAGCCGCTACACGCCGCAGCCGGAGATGGAAGCCTTCCACGTGCGCGGCTAACGCGGGCAAGGCCCACGAAATGCGCTGCGGCGGGGTGTCAAGCCTTGTCCACGGGTAAGCGGCGGCCTACCCTGCGGGTCACCGCCGCGCCTGCCCGATGCCGACCCGCTTCGTCCACCTCCACCTGCACAGCGAATACTCGCTGGTCGATTCGACGATCCGGATCGCCGAGCTGGTGCAGCGGTGCGTGGTGCTGGGCCAGCCCGCGGTCGCGATCACCGACCAGAACAACCTGTTCGCGCTGGTCAAGTTCTACAAGGCCGCCGAAGGCGCCGGACTCAAACCGGTCGCCGGCGCCGACGTGCTGCTCGCCGAAGCGGACGAGCCGCCGACCCGCCTGACCCTGCTGTGCCGCGACCGCGACGGCTACCTGGCCCTGTCGCGCCTGCTCACCCGCGCCTGGATGGAGGGCCACCGCCACGACGGCGTGGTGCTGCGGCCGGACTGGTTGCGCGAGCAGAACACGGGCCTGTTCGCGCTCGCTGGCCGCCACAGCGAGGCCGGGCGCCTGGCCGCCGCCGGCAAGCACGACCTCGCCGAACAATGGCTGGCCGACTGGCAGCGCCACACCGGCGAGCGCCTGCACCTGGAGCTGACCCGCACCGGCCGCGAGGGCGAGGACGCGTTCAATGCGTTCGCCCTGCACGCCTCGGCCGCGCGCGGGATCCCGGTGGTCGCCAGCAACGACGCGCGCTTCCTCGACCGCGAGGGCTTCGGCGCGCACGAGGCGCGGGTGTGCATCGCCACCGGCCGCGTGCTCGACGATCCCAAGCGCCCGCGCGAGTACAGCGCCGAGCAGTACCTGAAGTCGTCGGAGGAGATGGCGGAACTGTTCGCCGACGTGCCCGACGCGCTCGACAACACGCTGGCGCTGGCGACCCGCTGCAACCTCGAGCTTCGCCTGGGCACCTACTTCCTGCCCGCGTTCCCGGTGCCGGACGACCAGACCCTGGACAGCTGGATCCGCAGCCAGGCGCGCGAAGGCCTGGAGCGGCGCCTGCAGCGCAATCCGCTGGCGCCCGGCAAGACCCGCGCCGACTACGACGCGCGCCTGGAGGCCGAGCTCGACGTCATCGTCAAGATGGGCTTCCCCGGCTACTTCCTGATCGTCGCGGACTTCATCAACTGGGGCAAGGCGCAGGGCATTCCGGTCGGTCCCGGGCGCGGCTCCGGTGCCGGCTCCCTGGTCGCCTGGGCGCTGGGCATCACCGACCTCGACCCGCTGCCCTACGACCTGCTGTTCGAGCGCTTCCTCAATCCCGAGCGCGTGTCGATGCCGGACTTCGACATCGACTTCTGCATGGACCGGCGCGACGAGGTCATCGACTACGTCGCGCGCAAGTACGGCCGCGACCGGGTCAGCCAGATCATCACCTACGGCACGATGGCGGCGAAGGCCGTGGTGCGCGACACCGGCCGCGTGCTCGGCCATCCGTACGGCTTCGTGGACGGCATCGCCAAGCTGATCCCGAACACGCTCGGTATCAGCCTCGACGACGCGCTGGGCGAATCGGAAGCGGCGCGCAAGAACGCCGAACTCGCCTCGGCCGAACTCATCCAGCGCAACCAGGGCGAGGACGACGTGCGCGACCTGCTCGCGCTCGCCCGCGAACTGGAGGACCTCACCCGCAACGCCGGCAAGCACGCCGGCGGCGTGGTGATCGCGCCCTCGCCGCTGTCGGACTTCTGCCCGCTGTTCGCCGAACACGACGAGGGCGGGCGCGGCAGGAACCCGGTGACCCAGTTCGACAAGGACGACGTCGAGGCGGTCGGCCTGGTCAAGTTCGACTTCCTCGGCCTGCGCACCCTGACCATCATCGACTGGGCGGTGAAGGCCATCAACGCGCGCAGGCCACGCGGCGAGGCGGCGCTGGACATCACCGCGCTGCCGCTGGACGACGCGCCGACCTACGAGCTGTTCGCGCGCGGCGACACGGTCGCGGTGTTCCAGTTCGAATCGCGCGGCATGCGCGAGCTGCTCAAGCGCGCCAAGCCCGACCGCTTCGAGGACCTGATCGCGCTGGTCTCGCTGTACCGGCCCGGGCCGATGGACCTGATCCCCGACTTCATCGAGCGCAAGCACGGGCGCGCGGAGGTGGTCTATCCGCACCCGCTGCTGGAGCCGGTGCTGGCGCCGACCTACGGCGTGGTCGTGTACCAGGAGCAGGTCATGCAGACCGCGCAGATCCTGGCCGGCTATTCGCTGGGCGGCGCCGACCTGCTGCGCCGCGCGATGGGCAAGAAGAAGGTCGAGGAGATGGCCAAGGAGCGCGCCAAGTTCGAGGCCGGCGCGCTCGAGCACCACGGCATCGAGCCGAAAGTTTCCGGCCCGATCTTCGACCTGCTGGAGAAGTTCGCCGGCTACGGCTTCAACAAGTCGCACGCGGCCGCCTACGCGCTGGTGTCCTACCAGACCGCGTGGCTGAAGGCGCACTACCCCGCCGAATTCATGGCGGCGGTGCTGTCCAGCGACATGGACAACACCGACAAGGTGGTCGGCTTCCTCGACGAGACCCGCGCGATCGGCGTCGCGGTGCTGCCGCCGGAGGTCAACGCGTCGACCTACATGTTCGAGGCGGTGGACGCGCGCACGGTGCGCTATGGCCTGGGCGCGGTGAAGGGCGTCGGCCGCGGCGTGTGCGAGGCGATCGTCGAGGCGCGCGAAGCGGGCGGGCCGTTCGCGGACCTGCTCGACTTCTGCAAGCGGGTGGATTCGACCAGGCTCAACCGGCGCGCGCTGGAGGCCTTGCTGCAGGCGGGCGCGCTGGACGCGCTCGGGAAAAACCGCGCCTCGCTGATGTTGCAACTGCCGGAAGTGCTCAAGGCCACCGAACAGCTGGCGCGCGAGCGC
>DASRZN010000227.1:0-3028 GCA_035686325.1 Lysobacteraceae bacterium | reverse complement strand
CGCGGCCAGCAGGTCGCCGTCCTGCAACGGCAGGCGCTGCGAGCGCGCGTGCAGGTGGGTGTGGAGCGTGGCTTCGTTCACGCGCGCGCGCTCCCGTCCAGGCGCGCGAGCAGCGACTGCTGCGCCGAGTGCGGCGCCTGCCCGGGCGCTGGCGCGATCCGGAAGTAGCGGCCGTCAGCCTGCAGTTCCCAGGCGTTGGTGTTGTCGGCCAGGTAGTTGTCCAGCGCCTCGGCCTTGACCCGCGACGCCAGCGCCGGGTCGAGGATCGGGAAGCCGACCTCTATCCGGCGCAGCAGGTTGCGCTCCAGCCAGTCGGCGCTGGCGCAGTACAGCTCCGGATCGCCGTCGTTGCCGAACCAGTACACCCGCCCGTGCTCGAGGAAGCGGCCGAGCACCGAGCGCACCCGGATGTTGTCGGACACGCCGGCCACGCCCGGGCGCAGGGTGCAGGCGCCGCGCACGACGAGGTCGATATCCACCCCGGACTGCGACGCGGCGTACAGCGCGCGGACCACGCCCGGTTCGTTGAGCGCGTTCATGCGCGCGACGATGCGCGCGGCGCGGCCGGCGCGCGCGTGTTCCGCCTCGCGCCCGATCTTTTCCAGCAGCGCCGCGTGCAGGGTGAAGGGCGACTGCAGCAGGCAGTCCAGCTGGATCGCCGGCGCCAGTCCTGACAATTGCTGGAACACCTGGTGCACGTCGCCGCCGATGCCCGGGTGCGCGGTGACCAGGCCGATGTCGGTGTAAAGGCGGGCGGTGCCGGCGTGGTAGTTGCCGGTGGACAGGTGCACGTAGCGGCGCAGGCGCGCGCCTTCGCGGCGCACGATCAGCAGCATCTTGGCGTGGGTCTTGTAGCCGACCACGCCGTACACCACCTGCACGCCGGCCTGCTGCAGGCGGTCGGCGAAGCCGAGGTTGGCTTCCTCGTCGAAGCGCGCGCGCAACTCGACCACGACGGTCACGTCCTTGCCGTTGCGCGCCGCCTGCACCAGCGCGTCCACGATCTGCGAATCGCGGCCGGTGCGGTACAGGGTCTGCTTGATCGCCAGCACGTTCGGGTCGATCGCGGCCTGGCGGACCAGCTCGACCACGGGCGCGAAACCGTCGAACGGATGGTGCAGCAGCACGTCACCGGCGGCGACCCGCTCGAACATGGATTCCACGCCACGCAGCACGCGCGGCTGGAACGGCGGGAACTTCAGCTCCGGCCGCTGCACCATGTCGTAGACCTGGATCGCGCGGTTGAGGTTGACCGGACCGTCGATGCGGTACACCGCGGCCTCCGGCAGTTCGAAGTTCTCCAGCAGCGTTCGCACGATCGCATCCGGGCAGTCCTGCGCGATCTCCAGCCGCATCGCGCGCAGGTAGCCGCGGCCGACCAGTTCGTCGCGCAGGGCGAGGGCGAGGTTCTGCACCTCCTCCTCGTCCACGATCAGCTCGGAATTGCGGGTCACCCGGAACTGGTAGGCGCCGCGCACCTTCATCCCGGGGAAGAGGTCGGCGACGAACGCCGACAGCACCGCCGACAGGAACACGAAGTCGTGCTCGCCGCCGGACACCTCCTGCGGCAACTGGATGATCCGCGGCAGCGAGCGCGGCGCGCGCACCAGCGCGAGGTGGCCGGCGCGGCCGAACGCGTCGCGCCCTTCCAGCACCACCACGATGTTGAGCGACTTGTTGAGGATCTTCGGGAACGGATGCGCCGGGTCCAGGCCCAGCGGCGACAGCACCGGCTGGATTTCCTCGCGGAAGTAGTCGCGCAGCCAGGCGCGCTGGGCGTCGTTCCAGCGTTCGCGCGGCAGGATCCGCACCCCGGCCTCGTTCAGCGCCGGGCGCAGCACCTCGTTCCAGCAGCGGTACTGGGCGTCGACCAGTTCCGCGGCGCGCTCGTGGATCCGCTTGAGCACGGTCGCCGGCGGCAGGCCGTCGGCGGCGACCGGCAGGTCGAATTCCAGTGCATGGCGCACGGTCGCCGCGCGGATCTCGAAGAACTCGTCGAGGTTGGTGCAGGAGATGCACAGGAAACGCAGCCGCTCCAGCAGCGGCACCGAGGCGTCCTGCGCCTGCGCCAGCACCCGGAAATTGAAGTCGAGCTGGGAGAGCTCGCGGTTGAAGTACAGCGACGGGTCGCGCAGCGGATCGCCGCCGGCATCTTGCGCGCCCGCGTCGTCGGCGGCCGGATGGGCATCGTTCGCCTTCATGCGGGACTCCTCGCGGCCTCTCGCGGCAGCACGCGCTCGGCGCCGAAATGGCAGGAGAAAGTGCTGCCGCGTCCGACCTCGCTGCGGATGCCCAGGCGCGCCTGGTGAAGCCCGAGCACGTGCTTGACGATGGCGAGGCCGAGGCCGGTACCGCCGCTCTCGCGCGAGCGGCTCGTGGAGACCCGGTAGAAGCGTTCGGTCAGGCGTGGCTGGTGCGCGGCGGGGATGCCGGCGCCGCTGTCTTCCACGGCGAGCACCGCGCCGGCGCCCTCGCGCGCGAAACGCACCCGGATGCGGCCGCCTTCGGGCGTGTAGCGCACCGCGTTGCTGACCAGGTTGGAGAAGGCGCTGTGCAGCTCGCGCGGCGAGCCCAGCAGGTCGACCCGCGCGTCGTCGGTGACGTCGATCGTGTGCCGCTGCTGGCTCAGCGCCTCCGCCTCGCGGCGCAGCGCGTCGAGCATCGGCGCCATCGCCACCCGTTCCTCGCCGAGGGTGTCCTGCGCCTCAAGCCGCGACAGGGTCAGCAGGTCCTCGACCAGACCGGTCATGCGCTGCGACTGACGGCGCATCTCGGCCAGCGCCGGTTCCCAGTCTGCGTTGCCGGCGGGATCGAGCATCTCCAGGTAGCCGTGGATCACCGTGAGCGGGGTGCGCAGCTCGTGCGAGACGTTGGCGACGAAGTCGCGGCGCATCTGCTCCAGCCGCACCAGCTTGCTCACGTCGCGCGCGACCAGCAGCCACAGTTCGTCGGAATAGGGGATCAGGCGCAGGTTGAGGCGCACCTCCGGATCCACCGGCGAGGGCACGTCGAACAGCGGCTCGGCGTT
>DASRZN010000226.1:0-4230 GCA_035686325.1 Lysobacteraceae bacterium | reverse complement strand
GCGCGGCGATCCGCGCGTGGTCGGCTACGCCGGCGGGCGCTCGATCAACCTCGCCCTGGCCGAGCGAGGGCTGCACGCGCTGCGTTGCGCGGACGCCCACCAGGCGGTGCTCGACAAGGCGGTGATGATGCGCGGGCGGATGGTGCACCCGCTCGGCCAGGAACCGCAGCTGCAGCGTTACGGGCGCGACGACAGCGAGGTGATCTGGTCGGTCAGCCGCGGCGAACTCAACATCCAGCTGCTGGACGCGGCGGAAGCGGCCGGCGCGCGCCTGCATTTCGATCGCCGCCTGGAGCGGGTGGACTTCGACGCGCGCGTCGCGACCTTCGTCGGCGAAGGCGAACACGCGCAGCCCTTCCATGCGCTGGTCGGCGCCGACGGCGCGGGTTCCACCCTGCGCGCGCAGATGGCGTGCCACATGGATCTCGGCGAACGCGTCGATGGCCTCGGCCACGGCTACAAGGAACTGGAGATCCCGCCGGCGCGCGACGGCGGCTTCCGGATCGAACCCAACGCCCTGCACATCTGGCCGCGCGGCCGCTACATGTGCATCGCCCTGCCCAACGACGAGCGCACCTTCACCGTCACCCTCTTCCTTCCGGGCGAGGGCGAACCGAGCTTCGCGAGCATCCCCGACGGCACCGCGGCGCGCGCGTTCTTCGCCCGAGAATTCCCCGACCTGCTGCCGCTGGTGCCGGAACTCGAACACGATTTCGACGCCAACCCGATCGGCGTGCTGGCGACGCTGTACCTCGACCGCTGGCACCTCGACGGCCGCGCGGTGCTGCTCGGCGACGCCGCGCACGCGATGGTGCCGTTCCACGGCCAGGGCATGAACTGCGCGTTCGAGGACTGCGTCGCGCTGGCGGAGCATCTCGAGCGCGATCCCGATCTCGCCACCGCCTTCGCCGCCTTCGAGGCGGAGCGCCGGCCGAACGCGCTGGCGATCCAGGAAATGGCGCTGGAGAACTACCTGGAAATGCGCGACCGCGTCGACGACGCCGACTACCTGCTGCAGCGCCAGCTCGAACGCGCGCTCGGCGAGCGCCACCCGGGGCGCTTCGTGCCGCGCTACTCGATGGTGACCTTCCGGCGCATGCCGTACGCGACCGCGTTCGAGCGCGGCAAGGTCCAGCGCGCGCTGCTGGTGGAGGCGACGCAGGGACGCGACGCGCTGGACGGCATCGACTGGGCGTGGCTCGACGCGGAAGTCGAGCGCCGGCTGCCGCCGCTGCCGGTGGAGGCATGAAGGCCAGCCCGATCCCGTTCGCGGGCCCTGAGACCGCCGCGGCCCAGGCTGGCGCCCGGGCGTCCATCCGCCCGCACGCGGTGGCCGCCTGATGCCCGCCAGTTTCCTCTTCTACGACCTCGAGACCTTCGGCGCCGATCCGCGCACCTCGCGCATCGCCCAAGTCGCCGCGATCCGCACCGACACGGAACTGCGCCAGGTCGAGGAGCCGATCAGCTTCTTCGTGCGCCCGGCCGACGACCTGTTGCCCTCGCCCGCCGCGACCCTGGTCACCGGCATCACACCGCAGCACGCGCTGCGCGAAGGCGTGCACGAGGCCGAGGCCTTCGCCCGCATCTTCGAGGAAATGGCACGGCCGGAGACCTGCACGCTCGGCTACAACTCGCTGCGCTTCGACGACGAGTTCGTGCGCCACGGCCTGTTCCGCAACTTCTTCGATCCCTACGAGCGCGAGTGGAAGGGCGGCAACTGCCGCTGGGACCTGCTCGACGTGCTGCGCCTGGCCCATGCCCTGCGCCCCGACGGGCTCGTCTGGCCGACCCGCGAGGACGGCGCGCCCTCGTTCCGGCTGGAGCACCTGGCCGCCGCCAATGGCGTGCGCGAGGGCGATGCGCACGAGGCGCTGTCGGACGTGCGCGCGCTGATCGGCCTCGCCCGCCGCCTGCGCGCGGCGCAGCCCAAGCTATGGGAGTACGCGCTGGGATTGCGCGACAAGCGCCGCGCCGCGGCGATGCTGGACACGGTGGCGCTGTTGCCGGTGCTGCACGTGTCCCAGCGCTATCCCGCCAGCCGCCTGTGCGCGGCGGCGGTGCTGCCGCTGGCGCGGCATCCGCTGATCGACAGCCGGGTGATCGTGTTCGACCTCGATGGCGACCCCGAGGCGCTGCTGGCGCTGTCGGCGGAGGACATCGCCGAGCGCCTGTACGTGCGCGCCGCCGACCTGCCGGAAGGCGAGGCGCGGGTGCCGTTGAAGGAAGTGCACGCCAACCGCTGCCCCGCGCTGGTGGCCTGGGCGCACCTGCGCGAGGCCGACTTCGCCCGGCTCGGGATCGATTCCGCTCAGGCCGAGGCGCGCGCCGCGCGGCTGCGCCCGCACGCAGCCGATCTCGCCGAGAAGGTGCGCCGGGTCTTCGCCACGGAACGGGCGCGCACGCAGGCGGACGCCGACGCCAGCCTGTACGACGGATTCACTGGCGACGGCGACCGCCGGCGCCTGCAGCAGGTGCGCGCGACGCCGCCGCACCTGCTGGGCGCGCGCGACTTCGGCTTCGCCGACGCGCGCCTGACGGAGCTGCTGTTCCGCTACCGCGCGCGCAACTGGTCCGAGACGCTCACGGCGGACGAGCGCGCTCGCTGGGACGATTACCGCCGGCGCCGGCTGTTGGCCGACTCGGGCCTGTCCGAACTCGGCTACGACGCGTTCCGCGCCGAGCTCGCGCAGCTGCGCGCGCAGCACGCGGGCGACGGTCCCCGCCTCGCCCTGCTGGACCAGCTCGAGGCCTGGGGCCTGGAGATCACCACGACCCTGCGATGAGCGCCTACTTCGACGAACGCGCGTTCCGTTTCTTCCGCGGCCTGGCGCGCCACAACACGCGCGACTGGTACCTCGCGCACAAGGCCGACTACGAGGCGCACGTGCGCGGGCCGTTCCAGCGCCTGCTCGGCGACCTGCAGCCGGCGCTGGCGGAACTCAGCCCGCACTACCGAGCGGACCCGCGCCCGCTCGGCGGCTCGCTGTTCCGGATCCGCCGCGACACGCGCTTCCGCAACGACAAGACGCCGTACAAGACCTGGCAGGGCGCGCGCCTGTATCACGCGCGCTTCCGCGAGGTGGAGGCGCCCTCGTTCTGGATCCACCTGCGGCCCGGGCAGAGCTTCGTCGGCGCCGGGCTGTGGCATCCGGAACTGCCGACCCAGCGGCGCATCCGCCAGTTCGTCTTCGACAATCCGGCGAGCTGGCAGGCTGCCGCGCACGCGCCGGCCTTCCGCCGCCGCTTCCGCTTCGCCGAGACCGAGATGCTGGTGCGGCCGCCGCGCGGCTTCCCGCCGGACTTCCAGTGGATCGACGACCTGCGCCGGCGCAACTTCGCGGCGCTGCGCGAACTCTCCGACGAGGACGTCTTCAGCCCGCGCCTGCGGCAGGCGATCGAGGGCGACCTGAAGCGGCTGGCGCCGCTGGTCGACTACCTGTGCGCCGCGCTGGACCTGGAGTTCCAGCCGGCCTGACCCATCGGTGCCGCGCCTACTTCCGGCCGCTGTCGCAGGCGTTGCAGGTGCCGCAGCCGGCCTCCGCGCCCGCCGGGCGCGGTTCCGGCGCCAACCAGCGGCCGAGGCCGCGGATCCAACGTGGGCGCTGCTCGCGCACCAGCGGCACGGCGCAGGCGATGCGCAGGCGGCGCAGGCCTTCGGGAAACTGCTTCCTGGCGACCACCAGGAGGCTGGCCAGCACCGCCAGCGCGACCACCGCGTATTGCGCGAGCAGGCCGGCGTCCATCAGCCCGCCCCCAGCGCGACCGCGACCTGGTAGGTCACGAAGGACACGAGATAGGCCAGCGCGAACAGGTAGCCGGCGGCGATGCCGACCTGCTTCCACGAGTGCGTCTCGCGCCGGATCACCGCCAGCGTGGACAGGCACTGCGGCGCGTAGATGTACCAGACCAGCAGCGACAGCGCGGTCGCCAGCGACCATTGCGCGCCGATGATCGGCGCCAGCTGCGCGGCCGCGATGTCGTCGCTGGCCGCCGACAGCGCGTACACCGTCGCCAGCGAGGACACCGCCACCTCGCGCGCGGCCATGCCCGGCACCAGCGCGATGCAGATCTGCCAGTTGAAGCCGATCGGCGCGAACACGTGTTCCATCGCGCGGCCGAGGCGACCGGCGAAACTGTAGTCGATCGCCGGCAACGTCGCGTCCGGCGGCGGCCCGGGGAAGCTGGCGAGGAACCACAGCAGCACGGTCAGCGCGAGGATGATGCCGCCCA
>DASRZN010000225.1:0-2088 GCA_035686325.1 Lysobacteraceae bacterium | reverse complement strand
TGCGCCTCGGCGCGGACCCGGTCGGTGATGTCCTCGACCTGGACCAGGCGGGTGATGTCCTGGCCGATCTCGCCGGGAACCGGCGCGAAGGTCAGCTGGGCCTGGCGCACGTCGCCGTCGGTGCGGCGCAGGCTGCGGGTGGTGCGCAGTACGCCGTCGGAAAAGGCCTGCATCTCGTGGGTGCGCACCGGGGCGTGGTCGTCCTCGACGAAATGGCTGCCGAAGGTGGTGCCGATCAGCGCTTCGCGGTCGCTGCCGAGGATCGCCGCGAGCGACGGATTCGCCTCGACGATGCGGCCCTGGCGGTCGAGCAGGGCCTTGCCGATCGCCGAGTACTGCATCGCCGCGCGGAAGCGCAGTTCGCTGCGGCGGTAGGACTCGCTCATCGTTTCCGCAAGGCGCTCGGCGCGCTCGCGGGTGCGGGTCAGCGACAGGATCACCGCGAACAGCAGCAGCGCGGCGAGGAAGCCGATCACGCGGGCGGTGCGCAGGCCCGCGATCCGCGCTTCCAGCGCTTCCTGCGGCGGCGATTCGAAATCCGCGCGCCAGCGGCGGCCGTAGACCTCCAGCATCACGCTGCGCCGGAAGGCGGCCAGGTTCGGGGGGCCGGGATCCGCATACAGTTCGACCTCGCCGGAGGCGGTGACGTCGATCAACCGCAGGCGGATGCCCCGGCGCTGGGTGTTGTGCAGCGCCTCCGCGACGAAGTCCGCGATCCGGAACGGCGCGTAGACCCAGCCGTTCATCAGGTCGCGCCGCTGCGCCATCGTCGCCGGGCGCACGCCGCCGCGGAACACCGGCAGGTAGATCTGCGCCGCCGGGATCGGCGCGCCGCGGTCCTGCACCAGGTGGACCAGGCCGCTGATGCGCGGTTCGCCGGTTTCCAGCGCGGCCTGCATCGCGGCGTGGCGAACGGGCTCGGAGAACATGTCGAACCCGATCGCTTCGACGTTGACCTGGTTCTGCGGCTCCAGGTAGAGGATCGGGCCGTAGTGGTCGCGAGGGCCGCGCGGGTGCACCACGAACAGCCCTTCTCCGTTGTCGCGCAGCGAGCGCTGCAGGTCCGACAATTGCCCGGGCGAGACATAGACGGCGTAACCGAGCCCGACCAGCGCCGGGAAGCGCTGGGTGATGTTCAACCCCGCGACGTAGTCCTGCCATTGCTGGCGGCTCGGCCGATCCACGGAGGCGAACAGCGAGACCCCGCCACGGTTGATCAGTTCGTAATTATCGAGGCGCTGGATCAGCAGCGCGGCCATCTCGTCGGTGCGCGCGGCGAAGGCCGTCTCCGCCGCCTCCAGTTCGCGGCTTTCGGTCTTGTGCACGTACAGCTGCACGACCAGGAGCGCGGCGATGAAGACCGCGCCGGCGACCAGGTAGCCGAGCGGAAGGCGGGACAGGCCGCGGCGGGGGGAAGCGTCGGGCATCGCGCGAGCATAGCGTGGGCGGCGCGATGAACCGATCCTGCACCGCCCACCCGGGCGGCTTGTGGCCCGGTCGCCAGCCCCTATACTGGCCGGGTCGGCGACATCGACGCTCCCGGGGGTGCACTGGCTTCGACGGGGGTCGCGAAATCGTCTGGCGCATGCCGAGGGGGTAGCTTTCCTCGTTAATCCAGCTGCAAAAACTCAGACGCCAACGACGACGTCTACGCTCTGGCCGCTTAAGGCCTAGCCCCGAACCCGCTTGTGCCCGTGCTCGCGGATGTAGGGTCATCATCACGGGATAGGTGCCGGCGGCGACCCGTCAACCGGCTCCGAAACCAAAGCGGGTGTGGATGACGGTGTGCCTCGCACGTTGTGTTGCCGCCATCCGAGATCGAACAACGGGCTAAGCATGTAGTGCCGGAGATGGAGTGCCTTCGGACGGCGGTTCAATTCCGCCCACCTCCACCAATACCGGGCCGGGAGCCAGCGCTCCCGGCCTTTTTTCTGCCGGCGCGACGGGGCCGGGCACGGGGTCGGCTATCCTGCGGCGTTCCCCCCCGCAGCACGCCGACGCATGCCAGATCCCGCTCCCCTGCCCGCTCAGCCCACCGCGATCGTCGAGCGCGACGGCGTGCGCTACACGTTGCTGGGCACCGCGCAC
>DASRZN010000224.1:0-17076 GCA_035686325.1 Lysobacteraceae bacterium | reverse complement strand
GCGATGATCTTGCTCTCTTCGTAGCTGCCGAAGAAGAACAGCTTGTCCTGGATGATCGGGCCGCCGAAGGTGACGCCGGCGGTCCAGTTCTTGTCGTAGCCGTTGAACGGGCGGTCGTCGCCCATGATCTTGTCGCCGGTCAGGTTGTCGGCGTCGGTGTAGGCGTAGTAGACCGAACCGTGGAACTCGTTGGTGCCGGACTTGGTGACCGCGTTGATGTTGGCGCCGACCGAACGTGCGTTGGTGACGTCGTAGTTCGCGGTCGAGATGCTGTATTCCTCGATCGAGTCCTGCGAAATCGGGGTGCCCACGTACGGCAGGCCGTTGGCCTCCAGGCCGAACGGATCGTTCACGCCGACCGCGTCGACGCTGATGTTGTTCATGCGGCTGTTCTGGCCGAGGGCCGAGATCTCGCCGCGGGCGCGGTCGGTGACGTTGACGCGCGGGTCGAGGCGGGCGACGTTCTGGATGGAACGGCCCGGGGTCGGGGTCGCGTCCAGCTCCTGGCGGCTGAGGTTGGTGCCCAGGCCGTGGCTGTCGGAAGCGAACACCTCGGGGATGCGAGTGCCGACGACGGTGACGGTCTCCAGCGAGGTCACGTCGGGGTTCAGGCGGGCGTCCACCTCGGCGACCTTGTCCAGGCCCAGGTAGACCGCGTCCTCGGTGCTGGCGCCGGTGCCTTCCTTGCTGATGGTGATCGTGTACGGACCACCCACGCGCAGGCCGCGCGCGCTGTAGTTGCCGCTGGCGTCGGTGGTCGCGCGGCTGATGGTGCCGGACTCGACGTGGGTGATGGTCACCTCGGCGCCGGCGACCGGCTGGCCTTCGGCGTTGACGACGTGGCCGGCGACGCCGGCGGACGTGCTCTGGGCGAACACGGGGGCGGCGGCGAGCGCGGCGATCAGGGCCAGCGACAGCCGGGACAGGCGGGCGCGATGCGGATGCGACATGACAGGACCTCGGTGCGGAAGGACGGCAGCCGGCCGGGACGCCTGGCGGTGTCCGGCCACTGAGAACGCGGGTGATTCCCCGACCCGAACGGCGGCGTACGGGTTAACTACAGTTTAACAGCATGACGGTCGCCGATGGCGGCCTCGTGACGGAAAGGTGACGAAACGGCCGGGCGGAGCTTGCCTGATCCGGCCTGCGGTTTGTCCCGGCCGGATCCAACCCTTTGCCGGAATTGGCATTTCGCCCATGGCACGCCCTGCCGGGCCTCGCCTCAGGCCCCGGGCAGCCCGCCGCGCAGGTAGGCGCCGATGCCGTCCAGCAGCATCTGCACGGAGATCGCCACCAGCAGCATGCCCATCAGCCGCTCGACCGCGGTCAGCACCCGCGCGCCGAGCCACTTGTAGAGGTAGGTCGCCGAGAACAGGATCGCCGCCGCCGCCCCCCAGGCGATCAGCAGGGCCAGGCTCCAGTCGGTCAGCCGGCCCGGCTCGTTGCTGCCCATCAGCATCACCGCGGCCATGCCCGAGGGCCCGGCGATCAGCGGCACCGCCATCGGCACGATGAAGGGCTCCCCCTCCGGCAGTTCGCCCATCAGGCCCTCGGGCGGCGGGAAGATCATGCGGATGCCGATCAGGAACAGCACGATGCCGCCGGCGATCGACACCGACTCCTGCTGCAGGTGCATCAACTCCAGCACGTACTTGCCGCCCCACAGGAACAGCATCAGCACGCCGAGCGCGATCGCCAGCTCGCGCGCCAGCACCGCGCGCTGGCGGCGCTGCGGCAGGTGCCGCAGCAGGCCGAGGAAGACCGGGATGTTCCCGAGCGGATCGAGGATCAGGAACAGCAGCAGCGCGGCGGAAGCTATGGTCATGGGGTTGCCCGGGGCGGCGGGCGGTCCCCGCCCTCTGTGGAACGAGCCTAGCGGAGCGCCGCCGTTTCGCGAAGGCGGGCCGGATGCTGCGCGGCTCGCCGGCGGCTCCTCATCCCGCGCGCGACGGCAGCGGCGGCAGCTCGGCCGCAGCGCCGATGGCGGGCGCCCACACCGTGCCACGGTGCGCGGCGCCCGCGGACGACAGCAGGGTCACGCAGGCGTCGGCGTACGACGCGGGGTCGCGCGCCAGCACGTCGTCTTCCTCCACGTAGGCCAGCGCGCGAAGCGCGGTGCGCATCGGGCCGGGCTGCAGCGCGGACACCCGCACCGGCCCACCGGCGAGTTCGGCATGCAGGCCGTGCATCAGCCCGATCCGGCCGTGCTGGGCAGCGCCGTAGCCGCCCCAGTAGGCCTGGCCGACGCGCTGCGGATCGTCCACCACGAACACCACGGCCGCGTCCGGCGCGCGCAGCAGCAGCGGCAGGCAGGCCTGGGTCAGCCACGCGGGCGCGGTCAGGTTGACGTGCACCGCGCGGGCGAAGGCGGCCGGGTCGGTGTGCAGCAGCGGGGTCAGGCCGCGGAACTCGGCGGCGCAGTGCAGCAGGCCGTCGAGGCGGCCGAGTTCGGCCTCCAGGCGCGCGGCCAGTTCTGCGTAGTCGTCGGGCGTGGCGCCCTCGAGGTCGAGCGGGTACAGCAACGCCTCGCCGCCATCGGCAGCGATCGCGTCGTACAGCCGGTTCAATTTCGGCACCCGCCGGCCGAGCAGGACCACGGTCGCGCCGGCGCGCGCGCAGGCGCGCGAGGCGGCGCTGCCGAGGCCGCCGTGCGCGCCGGCGACGAGCACGACGCGCCCGGCCAGCGCCCCTGCGTCGCTCACGCCTTGTGCACCTCGGCCAGCATGCGCGCCAGCTCGCCGGACTCGGCCAGCTCGAGGGTGATGTCGCAACCGCCGATCAGCTCGCCGTTGATGAACAGCTGCGGGAAGGTCGGCCAGTTGGAGTAGCGCGGCAGGTTGGCGCGGATCTCCGGCTCCTCGAGCACGTTGACGGTGTGCAGCCCGGTCGCGCCGGCGCCCTTGAGGGCCTGCACCGTGCGGCTGGAAAAGCCGCACATCGGGAACTGCGGGGTGCCCTTCATGAACAACACGACCGGATGGCCTTCGACCTCGGCCCGGATCCGCTCCAGCACGGACATGGACTGCTTCTCCTGCGCAACCGCCGCCAGCGCAGACGGCCGGCGACGGGGGTGGGGGTAGAATCGCGATTGTAAGCCTTCACGCGGCGGCGCACGCCCCGCTCCTTCCCCGACAGGAGTCTTCCATGGCCATCGAACTGCCTCCCCTGCCCTTCGAGCGCACCGCGCTGGAACCGCACATCTCCGGAGAAACGATCGACTACCACTACGGCAAGCACCACAAGGCCTACGTGGACAACCTCAACAAGATGATCGCCGGCACCGAATTCGAGGCGATGCCGCTGGAGGAGATCGTCCGCAAGGCGCAGGGCGGCATGTTCAACAACGCCGCGCAGGTCTGGAACCACACGTTCTACTGGAACTGCCTCTCGCCCAAGGGTGGCGGCGAGCCGAGCGGCAAGGTCGCCGACGCGATCGCCAAGGCGTTCGGCGGCTTCGACAAGTTCAAGGAGCAGTTCAGCGACACCGCGGTCAAGACCTTCGGCTCCGGCTGGGCCTGGCTGGTGCAGCGCCCCGACGGCGCGCTGGCGCTGGCGTCCACGCCGAACGCGGTCACTCCGCTCACCGGCGAGGACACCGCGCTGCTGACCTGCGACGTGTGGGAGCACGCCTACTACATCGACTACCGCAACGCGCGGCCGAAGTACGTCGAGGCGTTCTGGAACCTGGTCAACTGGGACTTCGTCGCGCAGAACATGCGCTGAGCCCGTGCGGGATGCGGAAACGGCCGGGCATGCCCGGCCGTTTTCCTTTGTGCCCGCTTGGCGCGCCGCTTTCCCGGGGATCAGCGCCCGCGCAGGCGCGCCACCACCGGCGCGACCTGCGCGTCGCGCCCGAGCGCGGCGCCGACCCGCGCGAGCCCGTCGGCGAGCGATGCCGCATCGTCCGCGCGCAGGGTCGCGTGGCCGACCTTGCGGCCGGCGCGGGCCGACTTGCCGTAGTCGTGCCAGTGGCCGCCCGCTTCGGCCAGCACCGGCGCGGCCGGCGGCAGGTCGCCGATCCAGTTGAGCATGCAGGCGGTGCCGACCATGCGCGTGTCGCCGAGCGGCAGCCCGAGCACCGCGCGCAGGTGGTTCTGGAACTGCGAGGTCTCGCTGCCCTCGATGGTCCAGTGGCCGGAGTTGTGCACGCGCGGCGCGAGCTCGTTGGCGAGCAATTCGCCGTCGCGCAGGAACAGCTCGAGCGCGAACACGCCGACGTAGTCGAGCGACTCCGCCAGTCGCCGCGCGTACTCCCGCGCCGTCGCCTGCAGCGCCGCGTCCGCGCTGGCCGGCGCAAGGCTGGCCGAAAGGATGCCGTCCACGTGCCAGTTCTCGGTCAGCGGCCAGGTGCGCAGTTCGCCGTCGCGGCCGCGCGCGGCGATCACCGACAGTTCGCGCTCGAACGGCACGAAGGCCTCGAGGATCAGGCCGACCGTGGCCGCCTGCGCGCCGAGCGCGGCCCAGGCGTCGTCGGCGCCCGCGCCTGCGCGCTCCGGGCGGATCCGGAACTGGCCCTTGCCGTCGTAGCCGAGCCGGCGGGTCTTGAGGATGCACGGCGTGCCGATGCGCGCGATCGCGGCGTCGAGTTCTTCGCGCGAGGCCACCGCGGCGAACTCCGGCACCGGGATGCCGAGTTCGCGGAACAGGGTCTTCTCCGCCAGCCGATCCTGCACGGTGCCGAGCGCGCGCGGGTTGGGGAACACCGGCACCCGCGCCGCCAGCCATTGCGCCGATTCGGCCGGCACGTTCTCGAAATCGAAGGTGGCGACGTCCACCCTGGACGCGAACTCGGCGAGCGCGCGCTCGTCGCGGTAATCGCCGACGACCATCGGCGCGAACTGCCCGGCGCAGGCGTCGGCGGCGGTGTCCATGACCAGGAAGCGCAAGCCGAGCGGCGCGCCGGAAAGCGCGAGCATGCGGGCCAGCTGCCCGCCGCCGAGGATGCCGACGGTGGTCACCGGCGGGGATCGTCGTTGCCGACGACCTCCTCGGTCTGGCGCGCGCGGAACGCCGCGAGCGCATCGCGGATGTCGGGGAAATCGGCCGCGAGCATCGCCGCCGCGAACAGCGCCGCGTTGGCCGCGCCGGCGTTGCCGATCGCGAAAGTGGCGACCGGTATCCCGGCCGGCATCTGCACGATCGACAGCAGCGAATCCATGCCGTTGAGCGCGCGGCTCTGCACCGGGACCCCGAGCACGGGCACCGGCGTCTTCGCCGCCAGCATGCCGGGCAGGTGGGCGGCGCCGCCGGCGCCGGCGACGATCGCGCGCAGGCCGCGCGCCTGCGCCGTGGCGGCGTATTCGAACAGCACGTCCGGCGTGCGGTGCGCCGAAACCACGCGCACCTCGTGCGGCACGCCGAGCGCCGCGAGGCGCTCGGCCGCGTGCTGCATCGTCTCCCAGTCGGAGCGCGAGCCCATCACGACGCCGACCAGGGGGCCGGGCTGGCGGATCGGGTTGGCAGACATGGTCGTCCCCTGTCGCAAAGACGTATTCTACCGGGCCCGCGCGCACGAAAGGGACGCCATGGACCGCAAGCTGCTCGACATCCTCGCCTGCCCGGCGACGCGCCAGCCGCTGGCGCTGCTGGAGCCGCGCGGCCTCGAGCTGCTGAACCAGGCCATCGCCGCCGGCGCCCTGCAGCGGGCGGACGGCACGCCGCAGGCCGAACCGCTGCGCGAGGCCCTGATCACCCGCGACCGCCGCCTGGCCTACCGCATCGACGACGGCATCCCGGTGCTGCTGGCCGAGGAAGGCATCGCCACCGGGCAGGTCGCCGACTTCCCGCGCGAATGAGCGCGGTCCTCCCCGACGTCGCGCCGCCGCCGGCCGAAGTCATCGCCGCCGACATCGCCCGCGCCCTGGCCGAGGACCTGGGCAGCGGCGACGTCACCGCGCAGTTGCTGCCGGACGGCGCCGCGGACGCCTACCTGCTGTGCAAGGAGGACGCGGTCGTGTGCGGGCGCCCCTGGTTCGACGCCTGCCACCGCGCGCTGGACCCGGACGTGCGCATCCGCTGGCGCGTGCGCGAGGGCGAGCGGGTCGCCGCCGGCACCGTGATCGCCACCCTGGCCGGCCGCGCCCACACCCTGGTCAGCGCCGAGCGCACCGCGCTCAACTTCCTGCAGACCCTGAGCGGCACCGCGACCACCACCGCGCGCTACGTCGAAGCGGTCAGCGGGACCGGCACCCGCATCCTCGACACCCGCAAGACGATCCCGGGCCTGCGCCTCGCGCAGAAGTACGCGGTGCGCGTCGGCGGTGGCTGCAACCACCGCATCGGCCTGTTCGACGCGGTGATGCTGAAGGAGAACCACGTGCGCGCCGCCGGCTCGATCGCGGCCGCGGTCGCCGCCGCGCGCGCGCTGCACCCGCAACTGCCGCTGATCGTCGAGGTGGAATCGCTGGAGGAACTGGCGCAGGCGTTGCGCGTCGGCTGCACCCGCGTGCTGATCGACGATTTCAGCCAGGAGATGCGCCGCGAAGCGGTGCGGATCGCGCGGGCGGCGCCCTTCGATGGCCGCATCCCGCTGGAGGCGTCCGGCAGCGTCGACCTCGCCGGCCTGCGCGCGGTCGCCGCCGATGGCGTGGACTACGTCTCGATCGGCGCGCTGACCAAGCACGTGCGCGCGATCGACCTGTCGATGAAGCTGGGCCCGGCGCCGGATCGCGCCGCGTCCTGACCGCTGTCGCGCTCAGCGCAGCAGCGCCGCCCCCCAGATCGCGGCCAGGCCAAGGGCCGCCAGGCCGACCCACCACCACGGGGAGATCCCGCGGCGCACCGCGGCCGGCTCGGTCCTGGCAGCAGGCGCCTGCAGCGGCTCGGCCTGCCCCGGCGCGACCAGGCGGAAGCGCAGGGTATCGAAGCCGACCTCGTCGCCCGGCCGCGCGATCCCGCGCTGGATCCGGTGGCCATTGAGGAAACTGCCGTTGGTGGAGCCCAGGTCCTCGATCTGCAGGCCGTCGTTGGTCGGCACCAGCCGCGCGTGCTGGCGCGAGAGGCCAGCCTCGTCGAGGTGCAGCGCGCACTCGCTGGAGCGGCCGATCGTGGTCGGCCCGACCAGCGGGTAGCTGCGCCCGAAGCCTTCGCCGGACACCCCGCGCAGCACGTACCTGGGCAGCACCGGCCTGACCGCGGTCGCGCCTGGGTCGTCGTTGGCCGGCGGCGGCAGGTTGCCGGCGTGCGGTTGCTGGGCCGGGGACGGCGTGTCGATCGCGGCGAGGCGGGCCTGGATCCGGTCGAAGCTGACGCTGTCGCCCGGGCGCAGCGCGATCAGCCCGTCCACCGCACGGCCGTTGACGCTGACCGTGGTGCCGTGCGGCACCTGCAGCATCACCCCGTTGGCGGTGACGTGCAGCTCGCAATGCTGCGGCAGTACGCCGGGGCGGTCGATGACGATGTTGGCGCCCGGATCGGAGCCGACCCGGTTGATGCCGGGGCCGAGCAGGACCTGCGGGTGCTCGCCGCCAGGAAAGACGAGTTTCATGCCGTCACCGGATGCTGCTGGGAAAGCGGAAAGGTTGATCACGCGGGCGTGAAGCCGGCGCCAAGTCTAGCTTGCCGGCGGCCCCCGGGAACCGCACAGTAGTCGCATGCCGAGCCTGTTGTTGCTGATGATCGCGCTGGCGATCGGAGTCCTCGTCTGGACCAGCGCCCGCGCCGCCGCCGAACGCGCGGGCGAGGTCGGGCGCGCCGCCTGCGAGGCGGCGGGGGTGCAGTGGCTGGACCAGACCGTGCACGCCAGTGGCCTGCGCCTGTGCCGCGGCGAGGACGGGCGGCTGGGCCTGGAGCGCAGCTTCCGGTTCGAATATTCCGAGGACGGCGCGGATCGCCACGTCGGCCGGCTGGTCCTGCGCGGGACCCGGCTGGTGTCGTTCAGCGGGCCGGTCCGGGGGACCTCGGTGGTGCGGATGCACTAGCCGCAAGGCCCCTTACTTCACCACCCGCAGGTGCGGCGCGCCGCGGCGCGGCGGCGCGGGCGCGTCGCCGCCGTCCTCCGGCGGCGCCGGGGGCTCGTCGTCCGGGCCGGTGGCGAGGCCGTCGTCCGGCAGCGCCATGCCCTGACCGGTCTCGCGCGCGTAGATCGCCAGGATCGCGCCGACCGGCACCACCACCGGGTAGCTGACGCCGCCGAAGCGGGCGGTGAAGCTGACCGCGTCGTTGCCCATTTCCAGGGTCGCGACCGCGCGCGCGGCGATGTTGAGCACGACCTTGCCGTCGTTGACCGCGTGCGCCGGCACCTGCACGCCCGGCTGGCTGGCATCGACCAGCAGGTGCGGGGTCATGCCGTTGTCGGCAATCCACTCGTACAGCGCCCGCAGCAGGTACGGACGATGGCTGGTCATCGCGTGGGCGGCATCCGTCATGCCGGCAGTGTAGCGGCTCGCAACGCGACCGGCCGGCCGGAATGCGACCGGCGTCAGCGGATGCGGTCCCAGCCGCTCTGCTTGCGGCGGTCCTTGCCGCCGCGTCGGTCGTTCTTGTCCAGCTCGAAGCGGATTTCCTCGCGGCGGTCGTGCCCCTGCCGCCGGTCCTTGCCCGAGCGCCGCTCGGGTCCGCGGTAGCCGCCGGGTGTCTGCTCGTTGGCCATGGCTGTCCCCCCTGCGGCCGGACGGCCGCGGGCGCAGGGTCACGTGCCGGACGGCCGCCGTCAAGCGGCCGCCCGGCGTGGCGCGACCGCCGCTCAGTCGCCGATGTGCGTCCTCAGCCAGTCGTTGACCGTCTCGTGCCAGAGCACGCTGTTGCGCGGCTTGAGCACCCAGTGGTTCTCGTCCGGGAAATACAGGAACTTGGATTCGATGCCCTTGCGCTGCAGTGCGGTGAAGGCGGCGATGCCCTGCTCCACCGGGATGCGGAAGTCCTGCTGGCCGTGAATCACCAGCATCGGCACGCGCCAGTCCTTGACGTGGTTGACGGGGTTGAACTGCTCGTAGGCGTCGGGGTTGTCCCACGGCGTGCCGCCGTTTTCCCATTCGCTGAACCACAGCTCCTCGGTGCTGTAGCCCATCATCCGCGCGTCGAACACGCCGTCGTGGTCGACCAGGCACTTCCACGGCTGGTTCCACACGCCGGCGATCCAGTAGACCATGTAGCCGCCGTAGCTCGCGCCCAGCGCGCAGGCCTTGTCGCCGTCGAGGAAGGCATACCGCTGCTGCGCGGCGGCCCAGCCCTTCTGCAGGTCCTCGAGCGGACGATCGCCCCAGTGCCGGCTGATCGCGTCGGTGAACGCCTGGCCGTAGCCGGTCGAGCCGTGGAAGTCGATCATCACCACCGCATAGCCCTGCCCCGCGTAGGTCTGCGGGTTCCAGCGGTAGCTCCAGCCGTTGCCGAAGCTGCCCTGCGGGCCGCCGTGGATCAGGAACGCGACCGGATAGGTCTTGTCCGCCTGCCAGTTCCACGGCTTGACCACGTAGCCGTGCACGGTCTCGTGGTTCCAGCCCTGGAAGGTGAACTGCTCGTAGTCGCCGAAGCGCACGTCCGGCAGCAGCTCGGCCGCGCTCGGCGTGATCGCGCGCTCGGGCGCGCCGCCGATGCCGCCGACGAAGACCTGGTCGCCGCTCTTGAGGCTGTTGCGCGTCCACGCCGCGGTCTGGCCGGCGAGGCCGAAGCTGCCGATGCTGCCGTTGCCGATGGCCTTGGTCGCCTCGCCGCTGGCCACGTCCACCGCGAACAGCGGATGCTCTCCCATGTCCTGCGCGGTGGTGTAGATGGTGCGGCCGTCGGCGGACAGGGTGATGCCATCGGCGGAGCGGTCCCACTGCGGCGCGATCTCGCGCAGCTCGCCGCTGGCCAGGTCCATCGCCATCAACGCGAAACGGTCGGCTTCGAAGCCCGGCCGCTTCATCGCGCGGTAATACAGCGTCGTGCCGTCGGCGCTGAACACCGGCCCGGCGTCCCAGGCCTTGTTGGCTTCGGTGAGGTTGCGCGCCTTGCCCTTGCCGGCCGCATCGAGCTCGTACAGGTCGAAGTTGGTGGACCAGGGTTCGCCGCGGTCGGACTTGCGCGCGCTGACCACGAGTGCGCCGCCGTCCGGCGACCACGCGACGTCGCCCATGTCGCCGAAGGGCTTGGACGGCACGTCGGCGACCAGGTCGGCGCCGACCAGCGTCGCCGTCTTCGCCATGCCCTCGCCCGCCGGCAGGTCGACCACGAACAGGCGGTTCAGGCGGCCGTCGGCCCAGGTGTCCCAGTGGCGGATGAAGAGGCGGTCGAAGACCACGCCGCTCGACGACGGCCTGGCCTCGAGCTTCTGCTTCGTGCAGGCCAGGTCGCCCTGGCAGTCGGGGAACGCGCCGACGCTGACCACCACGCGCTTGCCGTCGGGCGAGAGCTTGTAGGCGTCCACGTCCACCGGCAGGTCGGTCAGCTGGCGCGGCGCGCCGCCCGCGGCCGGGATCGCGTACAGCTGCGAGCTGCCCGACTGGCCGCTGAGGAAGTACACGCTGCGCCCGTCCGGCGCGAACGACGGCGAGTTGACGTTCCAGCCTTCCGGGGTCAGCCGCACCGGCGGCGCGGCGTCGCGCGCGACCAGGTTCTCGATCCACAGCGAAGTCGCCGCCTTGTTGGCGTCGTAGTCGACCACGCGCTTCGCGAACACCAGTTGCCGGCCGTCGGGCGACAGCGTCGGCGCGGAATAGCGGTCGAGCGTCGCGAGTTCGCGCGGCTGCAGGCCGTGCGGCGCGGCCGCCAGCGCGGGCAGCGCGACGGCGAGCAGCAGCGGCAGGAGGACATGGCGTGGGGACATGGCGAAGATTCCGGCTTGCGAAGAGGAGACGGCAGGCGGCGAGCGCCGCCGGCGGGAGGCGCCGCGCCTAGCGCGGGCCGGGCTCGACGTCGCCCAGCGCGTTGCTGCGCGCGCCGGTGCGGTACAGCAGCCAGCCGACGATGGCGAGGACGGCAAGGCCGACGAGTTCGCCCTGCTGGAAGCGTTCGGGCAGGGCGAGCACCTCTCGGTCCTTCGACACGTAGATCGCGACGCCCACGCCGATGCCCATCAGGGCCTCGCCGGTGATCAGTCCCGCCGCGAACAGCGTGCCGGGGCGATGGATCCGGTCACGCGCGGATTCGTCTTTGGTCCCGACCATGCCGTGGCGCCGCTCGACGAGGTAGGCGAGCAGGCCGCCGAGGAAGATCGGGACCATCAGCTCCAGCGGGAGGTAGATGCCGATGGCGGCCGCCAGCACCGGCATCCGGAAGGAGGCGCCGCGCGCCTTCAGCCATTCGTCGAGGGCGATGATCACCGCGCCGATCACCGCGCCGATGCCGATGATGCCCCACGGCAGCTCGCCGCCGAACAGCCCCTTGGCCACCGAGGCCATCAACGTGGCCTGCGGCGCCGACAGCGGATTCGGGTGCTCGGCCGTCGGCGCGCCGATGCCATAGGCCTGGGCCAGGATGTTGAGCACCGGGGCCATGATCAGCGCGCAGGAGAACGCGCCGATGCCGAGCATCAGCTGCTGCTTCCAGGGGGTCGCGCCGACCAGGTAACCGGCCTTGAGGTCCTGCAGGTTGTCGCCGCCGACCGCCGCCGCGCAGCAGACCACCGCGCCGATCATGATCGCGGCCACCGCGCCGATCGGGGAATCCCTGCCGAGCAGCAGCATCAGCACCACCGACGCGAACAGGATCGTCGCGATGGTGATGCCCGACACCGGGTTGTTCGACGAGCCGACCAGCCCCGCAAGGTAAGCCGACACCGACACGAATAGGAAGCCGGCGACGATCATGATCACGGTCATCGGCACGCTGACCGTCCAGTTGCCGACGATCGCCTGGTACAGGGCCAGCAGCGGCAGCACGAACGCCACCAGGGCGACCAGCATCCACTTCATCGGCAGGTCGCGTTCGGTCTCGGCGACCGGGCCGCCGCCGCCCTTGCGCGCGGCCGCGATCCCGCTCTTGACCCCGGACAGCAGCGACTTGCGCAGCGAGAACAGCGTCCACACGCCGCCGATCAGCATCGCGCCCACGCCGAGGTAGCGGATCTTCGCCGACCAGATCGCTCCCGCTGCATCTTCGGCGCCGGCATTGGCGATGCTCGCGGCCAGGACCGGATCGGTCCCCTGGAAGAAAGCGTGGTAGATGGGAATGGCGATGTGCCAGGACAGGATGCTGCCCGACAGCACCACGATGCCGATGTTGAGTCCGACGATGTAGCCGACGCCCAGCAGTGCCGGCGACAGGTTGGTGCCCATGTAGCCGAGGTAGCGGCCGAAGAAGCCGGCGCCCGCCGCGGTGTCGGGGATCAGCCGGAAACCGCTCGCCGCCGCCGCCTTGAGCACCGCCCCGATGGCGGCGGACATGGCGAGGATCTTCAGGCCCGGGCCGGGATTCTCGCCGGCCTTGAGCACTTCGGCCGCGGCCTTGCCTTCGGGGAACGGCAGCGGCTCCTCGACGATCATCGAACGCCGCAGCGGGACCGAGAACAGCACGCCGAGCAGGCCGCCCAGGCCGGCGATCGCCAGCACCCAGGAATAACGGAAGTCCTGCCAGTAGCCGAGGATGATCAGCGCGGGGATCGTGAAGATCACGCCGGCGGCGATCGAGGAGCCGGCGGAGGCGCCGGTCTGGACGATGTTGTTCTCGAGGATCGTGCCGCCGCCGAACAGGCGCAGCACGCCCATCGACACCACCGCGGCCGGGATCGCGGTCGCGACGGTGAGGCCGGCGAACAGGCCGAGGTAGGCGTTCGCGGCGGACAGGATCACCGCCAGCACCATCGACAGCAGGACGGCGCGGAGGGTCAGTTGCGGCACGGCGGGCTGGCTCATCGCGTCCCCAGGCGAAATGGAATCCGGGCACCGTACGGCCAATGCCGCGTGCAAGTCCAGTGCGCGGCGGCCGCTCCCGGGCCGCCGCGCACTGCGAGTCAGTTGCCGCCGACGGCCTTGGCGCCGTCGCCGATGTACTTGTCGAAGAAGGCGAGCATCTTCGTGTACAGGTTGAGGTTGGCCTCCTCGCCGTAGAAGCCGTGCATCTCGTTCGGCTGCAGGATGACGACCTCGGCCGGGTGGCCCGCCGCCCTGAGGGCGTCGCGCATGGCCTCGGTGTGCTCGTGCGGCGCGCGCACGTCCTTCAGGCCCGCCGCCAGGAACACCGGCGCCGTGATCCTGCCGGCGAGGGTGACCGGCGAGCGGCGCTGGAGCTCGGCCTTGTCCTCGCCGATCGTGCGTCGCAGGTAGCGCCTGCCCGACTCGCGCTCGGGCACGTCGCCCTTGGTGTACATCATCTCGAGGTCGTAGACGCCGACGTAGCCCACCGCGCACTTGTACAGGGCCGGCTCCCTGGCGACGCCCATCAGCGAGGCGTAGCCGCCGTAGCTGCCGCCGTAGATGCAGATCCGGTTCGGGTCCGCGTAGCCCTGCTCGACGACCCAGCGGGTGACGTCGGTCAGGTCGTCCTGCATTTTCTCGCCCCACTCGCCATGCCCGCTGTCCTCGAAGGCCTGGCCGTAGCCGCCCGACCCGCGGAAGTTGAGCTGCACCACGAGGTAGCCGCGGTTGGCCAGCATTTGCGCCTCAGGGTTGAAGCCCCAGTCGTCGCGGACGCCGATCGGGCCACCATGCGGATTGATGATCGTGGGCAGTCCCTTCGCCCCGCCGCGCGGGATGGTCAGGTAGCCGTATTCGGTCACGCCGTCGCGGGTCCTGAAGGAAAACGCCCGCACCTCCGCCATGCGCGCAGGATCCAGGCCCGGCCGGTTCTTCATCAGGAAGCGGACCGAGCCGCTGTCGCGGTCGTACAGGTAGAGCTGGCCGGGATCGGTGGCGCTGCGCACCGACACCACGACCTTCTTTCCGTCCCGCGTCGCGCTGGTGAAGTCCACCAGCTTGCCCGGGAAGGCGCTGGACAGCGCGGCATAGACCTTCGCGTCGGGATGTTGGCGGTCGACCAGTTCCACCCGGGGGTCGCCGGCCATGGTGACGACGCCGAGCACGGTGCGGTCGTCCGACGCCATGAGGAGGCCGGACGGCGTGGCGACCGGGTCCTGGTACAGCGTGCGGAAGCCGTCGGTGGCCGGATCGAGCAGGCCGAACGCCGCGGGCCCCTTGCCGTCGTCCGACAAGGCGTAGATGCGGCCGTCCACCCCCGTCCCGATGACGTTGACCTGGCGGCCCTTGTCCTGCGACTTGCTGAGCAGCGTCCAGTTGCCCTCGTCGTCGCGCCGGTAGAGCTCCGAATGCTTTTCGTAGCTGCCGTCGGGCGCCTTGTCTTGGTAGCAGTTGGCGAAGCGGGGCTCGCGCCCGGCGTCGAGGATCAGCTGGCAGTCCTCGCGCGGCGCGCGCGCGAGCACGCGCCTGCGCCCGGTCACCGTGTCGATCGACACGACCTCGTTGCGGCCGCCCGGCGAGGCGTCGTTGATGGTCATGATCGCCGAGGATTCGTCGTCCGGCAGCGGATCGAGCATCGAATAGCGCTCGTTGAAGTGCACGACCTTGTCGCGGCCCTGCAGGCTCTGCGCGCTGTACGACACCAGCGTGCGCGGCCGGCTGCCGTCGGAATCCATCGCGTACCACTCTCCGGTGCCGAAGGGGGACGCATAGGTGCCGTAGTTCTTCGCCGACGTGTACATCAGACGGTTGGGGCCGACCCAGTAGAAGCTGCCGATGCTCTCGTTGTTGGTCAGGCTGGTGACGCGGATGACCTGCATGTCCTCGAGGCGCAGCACCGCCAGCGACATGGTCTCGTCCTGCTGCACGGTCAGCGCCAGGAAGCGGCCATCCGGGGAGATCTTGGTCGCGCTGTACTGCGCGTGCTTCACGAATTCCTCGATCGGGATCAGGTCCGCCGCCCATGCCGCGGCCGGCGCCATCCCCGATGCGAGCGCCATCAGTCCCATCAACATCCTGGATCGCATTGCGTGTTTCCCCATGTAGAAACCGGCGGCCGCGTGCCGCCGTGTGTTACGGCATCACCGTGCCGGTCAAGGTGCCGCGGTCGCCGTGGCGGCCGCCGCTGGCGCCGCTCCCGCCGACCCGATGTTGCGGTCCAGGAACGCGAGCAGCCGCGAATAGAACTCGGCACGGTGCTCTTCGGTGAAGAACCCGTGGCCCTCGGTCCGCACGAACAGGGTCTCCACCGGAACCCCCGCCGCGCGCAGCGCCTTCTCCATGCGCTCGCTGTGCTCGATCGGCGCCCGCTCGTCCTTCCCGCCGGCGGCGAGGAAGACCGGGACCTTGATGCTGGTGGCCAGGTTGACCGGTGAGACCTTGCCCAGTTCGGCCGGTTCGCCGATCCACTCGCGCAGGTAGGTGCGGCCCGATTCCAGCTGGCGCGTGTCCCCCTCGCGGAACATCAGCGGCAGGTCGTAGACCCCGACGTAACCCGCGGCGCAGCGGTACAGCGACGGCTCCCTGGCGGCCCCCATCAGCGCCGCGTAACCGCCGTAGCTGGCGCCGTAGATGCAGATGCGGGCCGGGTCGGCGATGCCCTCGGACACCGCCCAGCGGGTACCGTCCGTGACGTCGTCCTGCATGAGGCCGCCCCACTCGCGGCCGCCGGCCTGCTCGAACGCCCGGCCATGGGCGCCGGAACCGCGGAAATTGATCTGGAGGACGGCATACCCGGCCGCGGCGAGCACCTGCGGGTCGGTGTCGTATCCCCATGAATCGAAGATCCCGAAGGGCCCACCGTGCGGCAGCACGACCATCGGCAGCTGCTTGCCGTCGCTGCCGCGCGGCAGCGTGACGTAGCCGTGGATGCGCTGGCCGTCGCGCGCCGCGAATTCGATGGGCCGCATCGTCGCCATCGTCTCCGGGTCCTGCCATTCGCGGCGGGCGAGCATGAAGCCCGCCTTCTTCTCGACCGTGTCGAAGAGGTAGAAGGATCCCGGATCCCGGTCGCTGCTGACCTCGACCACGGCCAGCCTGCCGTCGGCGGTCTTCGAGGTGATGCGCACCGTATGGCCGGCGAACGCCGCTTCCAGGCTGCGGTACAGCTTCGCCTCGTCCGAGGACTCGTCGAAGAACAGCGTCCGCGGTTTGGCGTCGGCGACGAACGCGCCCACCGGGGCCGGGTACGCCGTGCCGAGCGAACGGATCACCTCGACCGGATCGCTGTCGTCGTCGCGCAGCACCTGGCGCCGGCTGCCGTCGCGCGGATCGAAGGCGACGATCGCATCCGGACCCTGCGCCTGCTCGACCTTCAGGTAGGCGATCTTGCCGTCGGCGGAGAAGCCGAGGGGCACTTCGACGTGGCCGCTGGATGCCTCGTTGTTGAGTTCGCGCCACGCCGAGGTGTTGGTCCAGTCGCTGTCGGCCGCGTCGCGGTAGAACAGCTTGTTGCTGTTGTCGGTGTTGCTGCCCCAGGCGAAGCGCACCACGCCCGAAGGATCGGTCGCGTACCACGCATTGCGCACCGGCGAGCGCGCGACGGGGCTGCGGCGGCCGCTGTAGGCGTCCATCCGCTCGACCCGGCTGTAGCTGTCACCGGTGAAGCCCGAGACCGAGACCAGCACGTAGCGGTCGTCGTCGGGCAGCGTGTCCAGCAGGAAGGCCGCGACCATCTCGGTCTTCTTCTGCTGGATGTGGGTGCCGGTGCTCATGACGTTGACGTCCTGGCCGACAAGGATTTCCTTGCCGCTGCCGTCGGCATTCATGCCGTACAGGTTGCCGGTCAGCTGGGGCTCGTCGAGCGCGCCGAACTTGCGCTTGGTGCCGAAGACCACGCGCTCGTCGTTCACCCAGGCGAAGTCCGCGATGTAGGTGTTGCGGCCGAGGCCGAAGCCGGCGATCGGCTGGTTGGTCGCGCGGTCGAGGATGACCAGCACCGAGTTGTCTTCTCCCGGGACCGATGCGGCGTAATAGGCGCCGGTCGGGGAGATCAGGATGTCCTCGAAGGAATCGTTGCGCAGGTACGGCGCGAGATCGACGTTGGTTTCCGCGCGGGCGACGCCCGCGCACAGCACCAGCATCCCTGCCAGGATCAGGTGTCGCATTCCATTTCCCCTTTCATCGCGGCCTTGCGCCGCGCCTTGCTATGTAGCGCGCCCGGCCATCCGGTCGAGCACGCCCCCCAGTGCATCCTGCCACGACGGCGGCCGGATTTCGAATTCGCGCTGCAGTTTTCCGGTGTCCA
>DASRZN010000223.1:0-3953 GCA_035686325.1 Lysobacteraceae bacterium | reverse complement strand
GCAGTTCGCGGCCCTTGCGGCCGTCGAGGTGGGTGTAGAAGACGAAGCCGCGCGCGTCGTGCGCCTTCAGCAGCACGGTGCGCGCGGACGGGCGCGCGTCCAGCGCCGCAGTGGCGACGACCATCGCGGTGCGGTCGGGTTCGCCGGCGGCCAGCGCCTCGGCGAACAGCGCGTCGAAGGTGGCGAGGGCCTCGCCGTAGAGGGCGTCTGCGTCCATTGCGCTATTGTGGCGCGATGCCCCCCGCGTCGCACCCCGACCCCGCCCATTCGGGCCGCCACCCGGGCTATGCGCCCGCCTTCGTCGCCCGCGTGCTGGACGACGCCCTCGCCCACGACTGCCGGGTGTACGCGATCGCCGGGCTGCAGGGCACCGGCAAGTCCACGCTGTCCGCGCAGATGGCGACCCTGGCGAAGCAGCGGGGACTGCAGGTGGTCGCGCTGTCGATCGACGACTTCTACCTCGGCCATGCCGAACGCGCGGCGCTTGGCCGGCGCGTGCATCCGCTGTGCGCGACGCGCGGGCCGCCGGGCACCCACGAGGTCGGCCTGGCCTGCGACGTGCTCGACGCGCTGCGCGCGCGCCGCGAGGTCGCCCTGCCGCGCTTCGACAAAATCGCCGACGACCGCCTGCCGCGCGACGCCTGGCCGCTCGCGCGCGATGCCGACCTGACCATCCTCGAGGGCTGGTTCCTGAAGGTCCCTCCGCAGGCGCCGGCGGACCTGGTCGAACCGGTCAACGCGCTGGAACGCGACGAGGATCCGCACGGCACCTGGCGGCGCTGGTGCAACGACGCGCTGGCCACGGACTATCCGCCGCTGTGGTCGCGACTGGACCGCATGCTGTTCCTGCAGGGGCCGGGTTTCGACATCGTCCCCGAGTGGCGCTGGCAGCAGGAGCAGACCCTGCAGGCCGGGCACCCCGGCCGGCAGGCGATGTCGCACGCACGGGTGCTGCGCTTCGTCCAGTTCTTCGAGCGGGTCAGCCGGCAGGCGATGCGCACCCTGCCGGCGATCGCCGAACGCACGATCCGGCTGGACGCGCACCGGCATCCCCTGGATCCCGCGTAGCGGCGATACGCTTGGCTTCGTGCCGTTGCTAGCATGCCGGCATGAACCCCGCCCCCAACCTGGTGCTGGTCGGCCCGATGGGCGCAGGCAAGAGTTCGATCGGGCGCCGCCTGGCCGAGCTGTGCGGACTGGCCTTCGTCGACGCGGACCGCGACCTCGAGCTGTGGACCGGCGCCAGCATCGCGACGATCTTCGACTGCGAGGGCGAGGCCGGTTTCCGCGCGCGCGAAAGCGCGACCCTGGCACGCCTGCTTGCCGGCAGCGACCAGCTGATCGCCACCGGCGGCGGCGCGGTGCTCGACGCCGGCAACCGCGCGCTGCTGCGCCGGCGTGGTTTCGTCGTGCACCTGTCGCTGGGCGTCGAGGAGCAGTTGCAGCGCCTTGCCCGCGACCGCGTGCGCCCGCTGCTGCAGCGCCCCGATCGCGAACAGGTGCTGCGGGCGCTGGCGACACAGCGCGCGCCGCTGTACTCGGAGGTCGCCGACCTCGTCTTCGACACCGCCGGCTGCACCCCGGGCGACGCCGCGCGCGCGCTCGCAGCCCAGCTGCAGGTCGCGTGGACGCGGGGCGCCGCGGCATGAGGCGCACGGTCGCCGTCGGCGGTGCGTCGCCCTACCCGGTCGTCATCGGCCCCGGCCTGCTCGACGACGGCGCGGCGCTGGCCGCGCAGGTGCGCGGGCGGCACGTGCTGCTGGTCAGCGACGGCAACGTCGGGCCGCTGTATGCCGCCCGGGTCGCCGCGGCGCTGGGCGCGCACGCCCAGGCCGAAGTCTTGGTCAGTTGCATCCCGGCCGGCGAGGCGTCCAAGACCCTGGCGAACTTCGCCGAACTGATGCGCGAACTGGCCGACTTCGGCGCCACCCGCGACGCCTGCGTGTTCGCCCTCGGCGGCGGCGTGGTCGGCGACCTCGCCGGCTTCGCCGCGGCCTGCTGGATGCGCGGCATCGACTGCGTGCAGCTGCCGACCTCGCTGCTGGCGATGGTGGATTCCTCGGTGGGCGGCAAGACCGCGGTGGACCTGCCGCAGGGCAAGAACCTGGTCGGTGCCTTCCATCCGCCGCGCGCGGTGTTCGCCGACACCACGACGCTGCGCACCCTGCCCGAGCGCGAACTGCGCGCCGGCTTCGCCGAGGTGGTCAAGTACGGCGCGATCCGCGACGCCGGCTTCCTCCACTGGCTGGCCGCCAACGCCGCGGCACTGCTCGCGCGCGACGACGCCACGCTGGCGGAGGCGATCGCCACCAGTTGCGCGCACAAGGCGGCAATCGTCGAACGCGATCCGCTGGAGCGCGGTGAACGCGCGCTGCTCAACTTCGGCCACACCTTCGCCCACGCGATCGAGGCCGAACAGGGCTACGGCGGCCTGGTGCACGGCGAGGCGGTCGCGATCGGCATGGTGCTGGCCGCGCGGCTGGCGGCGGCGCTGGAACTGGCGGAAGGCTCCGGCGCCGACGCGCTGGCCGCCCTGCTCGCGCGCTTCGGCCTGCCAACCGCATTGCCGGCCGGGCTGGACCCGGCCGCCCTGCTCGCGCGCATGCGCCTGGACAAGAAGGCATCGGCCGCCGGCCTGCGCTTCGTGCTGTGGGACGGGCCGGGCGCCGGGCGGGTGGTCGCCGACGTGCCGGACGCGGCGGTCCTGGCCGTGCTGCGGGACTGAACACCGCCGCCGGAACGGCCGCGCGCGCAGGGCGGCCCGTACAATGAGCGGATGCGCCTGCTGCTGCAACAACGGCCCGACGGCCGCGAAGCGCCCCGCTTCGTGCAACTGATGCTGGAAGCCGACCTGCTCGGCGGCTGGACGCTGGTGCGCGAAACCGGCCAGATCGGCGGCCGCAGCAGCGTGCGCCGCGAACAGTACCTCGACCAGGCCAGCGCGCTGGCAGCGTTCGAGCACGCCCGCGACCTGCAGCTGAAGAAGGGTTTCCAGCTGATGTTCGCGCAGGGTGAGGCAAAGCGCTCGTGAACTGCCCTGTCGGCAGTTCACGCTTTGCCGAACGCCCGGCCATGGATGGCCGGGCTGGGCGATCCGAAGGTCACAAAACTCGCGCCATGGACGGCTCCGCACATTTGCCCGAAGAGAATTCCGCGTGCCCCAAGACCGCCTGAAGAACGACCGCCTCCTCCGCGCCCTGCGCCGCCAACCCGTCGACTGCACGCCCGTGTGGCTGATGCGCCAGGCCGGCCGCTACCTGCCGGAGTACCGGGCCACGCGGGCGCAGGCCGGCAGCTTCCTGGCGATGGCCAAGAACCCGGAACTGGCCTGCGAGGTGACCCTGCAGCCGCTGCGTCGGTTTCCGCTGGACGCCGCGATCCTGTTCTCCGACATCCTCACCGTGCCCGACGCGATGGGCCTGGGCCTGTACTTCGCGGAGGGCGAGGGCCCGAAGTTCGAGCGGCCGGTGCGCAGCGCGGCCGACATCGCCCGGCTGGCGGTGCCGGACATGGAAACCGAACTGCGCTACGTGATGGACGCGGTGCGCACGATCCGCCGCGAGCTGGACGGCAGCGTGCCGCTGATCGGCTTTTCCGGAAGCCCGTGGACGCTGGCCTGCTACATGGTCGAGGGCGGCGGCAGCAAGGATTACGGGCGGATCAAGGCGCTCGCGCTCAACGATCCGAAGGCGCTGCACGCGCTGCTGTCGGTCAACACCGACGCGGTGATCGCCTACCTCGCCGCGCAGCGCGCGGCCGGCGCGCAGGCGCTGCAGGTGTTCGACACCTGGGGCGGGGTGCTGTCGCCGGCGATGTACCGCGAATTCTCGTTGCCCTACCTCGCCCGCATCGCGCACGAGCTCGAGCGCGGCAACGGCGATGCGCGCACGCCGCTGATCCTGTTCGGCAAGGGCAACGGCGCGCACCTGGGAGCGCTGGCGGCGAGCGGCGCC
>DASRZN010000222.1:0-2729 GCA_035686325.1 Lysobacteraceae bacterium | reverse complement strand
TCCCGTCTCCCGTCTCCCGTCTCCCGTCTCCCCGCTTAGACTGGCCGCCTTCCCACGCCAGGCCGCCGCATGTCCGCTTCGTCGTCGCGTTCCGTCGCCGCGTCGCCCGCCTTCTGGATCGGCGCGCTGGCGGTGCTGCTCGCCCTCGTGCTGCTCGGCCATCGCGGTATCTGGGATCCGGACGAGGGGCGCTACACCAACGTCGCGCTCAACATGCTCGAGAGCGGCAACTGGCTCGAGCCGATGCGCAGCGACGAGGTCGGCCACTGGACCAAGCCGCCGCTGACCTACTGGGCGATCGCTTCCAGCGTCGCCGTGTTCGGGCAGAACCCGTGGGCGGCGCGGCTGCCGGCGGCGCTGTCCTACCTGGTGTGCGTCCTGCTGGCCGCGCGTATCGCCAGACGACTGGCGCCCGGCGCGCAGCTGCCGGCGGCGCTGGCCTACGCCACGATGCCGTTCGCGGTCGGCGCGGCGCACCTGATCACCACCGACTACGTGCTCGCCGCCTGCGAGACGCTGGCGATGTGGGCCTACGTCGAGGCGCGCTTCGGCGATCCCCCGCGCGCGCGGCGATGGCTGGCGGCGGTGTGGGCCGGCTTCGCGCTCGCCTTCCTGGCGAAGGGGCCGCCGGGCCTGCTGCCGCTGCTGGCGGTGGTCGTGTTCGAGCTCTTGACGCGCGGGTCGCCGCGGCCGCGCCTGCTGCAGTGGCAGGGGCTGCTGCTGTTCCTCGCGATCGCGCTGCCGTGGTACGTGGCGGTGGTGCAGCGCAACCCGGGACTGCTGCAGTACTTCCTCGGCAACGAGGTGGTGGCGCGGGTGGCGACCAACGAGTTCAACCGCCACGGCGAGTGGTACGGCTGGCTGGCGATCTACGGGCCGACCCTGCTGCTCGGGACGCTGCCCTGGACGGGCGCGCTGCTGCGCTGGGCGCGCGGCCTGCCGGCGGCCGTGCGCGGTTGGCGCACGCGCGAAGGACGCGGCGCGGACGCGGCCGGCCTGCTGCTGGCGCTGTGGGTGCTGCTGCCGCTGCTGGTGTTCTGCGTGTCGCGCTCGCGGCTGCCGCTGTACGTGCTGCCGCTGTTCGTGCCGCTGGCGGTACTGGTCGCGCGCCAGCGCGCCGGCGAGGGGCGCGCGCTCCCGCGCTGGCCGTGGCTGGCGGCGTGGGCGGCGCTGCTGGTCGGGCTGCAGGTGGCGCTCGGCTTCTGGCCGACGCACAAGGACGCGGAAGCCTGGGCCCGCGAGATCCGCGCGCGCGCGCCGGGTCCGATCAGCGAGGTGCTGATCGTGCAGGACATGGCGCGCTACGGGCTGCACCTGGAGCTCGGCGTGGAGGTCGAGAAGTTGTCGATCGACGCCGGCGAGCAGCCGCGCTTCAACCCGGAATACGACGAGGACATCGCCGACGAACTCGGCGACGACTTCAATCCGGACGCGATCTGGCTGACCAAGCGCGAGCGCTTCCCGGCCGTGCAGGCGCACCTGCGCGCGCAGGGCTACGAGGGCGTGCCGCAGGGCGCGCCGTACGAGGACCGGGTGATCTTCCGCGTGCGCCGGCACCCGTAGAGCGGAGCTTGCTCCACTGCCTCCAGGGCAGGCTTCCGCGGCGCGGTCAGCGCCGCCGCACCGGGATGCCGCTGGCGGAAATGCGGGCGACGTCCATCCCGCCCGCGCGGATCGGCTGGCCTTCCTGCGGCGCCCACGCCAGCGCCGTGATCACTTCCCAGGTCGCCGGCAGGCCGGCGTCCCCGCGCAGCGCGTCGTAGGCGCGCGCGGCGGCGGCGAAGCGGGCCTTGCCGGTGAGCGTGTGCCGGCGCGCCGCCAGCGCATTGGTCGCGCCGAGCGCGCGCAGTTCGCGCATCAGCGCAGGCAGGTCGCGGTAGTGGGCGACGATGTCGTCGCGGTCGAGCACCGGGTCGCGGAAGCCGGCGTGCATCAGCGCGTCGCCGACCTGCGCGATCGCGGCGAACGGGCTGACGTGCGGCGCGGCATCGGCCTGCGCGAACGCATCGCGCAGTTCCTGCAGCGTGTCCGGACCGAAGGTCGAGAACAGCAGCAGCCCGCCCGGGCGCAGCACGCGGCGGAGCTCGGCGAGCACCGCGGGCAGGTCGTCGACCCACTGCAGGCACAGGTTGGAGAACACCACGTCGACGCTGGCGCCTGCCAGCGGCAGCGCGCGCACATCGCCGCACAGCGGTTGCGGGCGGCGCGCGAACGGCCGCCAGCCGGCGTTGCGCCGCGCCTGGCGCAGCATCGGCAGGGCGAGGTCGAGGGCGAGCACGTCGGCCTTCGGCCAGCGCTTCTGCAGCGCGGCGCTCGCGCGGCCCGGGCCGCAGCCGGCGTCGAGCACGAGCGCTGGCGTGGCCGTGTGGAACGAGAGCGCGTCGAGCAGGCGCGCCTCGATCTCGCGCTGCAGGGCGGCGGCCTGCTCGTAGCCGTCGGCGGCGCGGGAAAACGCGCGGCGGACCTGGCGGGTGTCGAACAACGGATCGTTCATTGCGGTTCCCGCGCTTCCGCCGGCGGGAGCGCGTCAGGCTGGGCGAGGAAGGCGCGCAATTGCGCGGCGACTTCGTCGGCGTGGGTGAGGAAGGGCGCGTGCCCGGCGTGTTCGACCACGTGCACGCGCGCGTGCGGCGCGCGCGCGGCGGCCTCGCGCATCGCGCGCGGATCGACCAGGCGGTCGCGGCGGCCGGCCAGCCACAGGCTGGGCATCGGCAGGGACGGCAGCGTGG